>CAZGRL010000083.1:0-15557 GCA_964528155.1 uncultured Anaerolineaceae bacterium | reverse complement strand
ATGGCATGGTCGCCGGCACGTCCGGATCCGGCAAATCGGTACTGCTGCTGACACTGATCGCCGCCATGGCCATCCGCTACGATCCACGCATCGTCAACTTCGTGCTGGTCGATTACAAGGGCGGTGCGGCCTTCGAACCCTTCAAGAAACTGCCCCACTGCGTCGATATCGCCACCAATTTGCAGGGCAACGCCGTCGAGCGCATCTTCATCGCCATGAAGGCCGAGCTCGACCGACGGGCGAAACTCCTGGCAGACGGGCGCGTCGGCGACCTGGTCGACTATCGGAAGCGAGTCATCCCTCGCCTCAAAGAAGAGGATCCGCTGCCCAAGACCTTCCCGCATCTTTTCATCATCGTCGACGAGTTCGCCGAGATGATCATGGCCAACCCCGAGTACAAGGCCCAGTTCGAAAGCATCACGCGCCTCGGCCGCGCCTTCGGCGCCACGCTGATCCTGGCGACGCAGCGCCCCTCCGGCATGGTCACCGATCAGATGCGGGCAAACATGAAATTCAGGATCTGTCTGCGGGTGGAGACGGCCGACGACAGCAAGGAACTGCTCAAACGGCCGGACGCAGCCACCTTGCCGCCTCTCGGCGGACGCGGCTATGTCCAGATTGGCGGTGGAGCCTTGACCGAAGTCCAGGCCGCCTGGGCCGGTGGCGAATACATCGCCGACGAAACCGAGCCGGTCTACACCGCCGATGAGATGTTGGAGGCGCTCGGTCTGACCACCGACAACCAGCCGGGCTTGATGATCGACTGGATCGTCGGCGCGCTGGCGGCGGAAGCCAAACGCCAGGGTGTTCCCAAGCAGACCAAGCCCTGGCCCGATCCGCTACCGTCCCTTTTGCCGATGAACCAGTCGATCGACGCCACCTACATCGGCGAGGGCCGCTCGCCCAAGCAGCTCGTCCTGCATCCCGATGTCGCCCGTTGGGTCGACAACGTCGATGCGACGCCCATCTGGACGGAGAAGCAGGCCGACGAAGCGCTCGCGGCCCGGACTGTCATGGGGGTGATCGATAATCCCTATCTGGCAGAACAGCGCGTGCTGACGATCGACCTGGCCAGCGATCCGTTGGCCATCTTCGGCGCCGCCGGGAGAGGCAAGACGACCTTCCTCAAGTCCCTGGCCATTGGATTGGCAGCAACGCACTCACCGGCCGATCTGCACATCTTCGCACTTGACTTCGGCCGCGGCGGCCTCAAGGCGCTGAAGTCGCTCCCGCACATCGGCGGCATCGTCGAAGTCAACGAAGAGGAACGCGTTGAGCGGCTGCTGCGCATGGTCCGAAACACGATCGATGACCGGCAACGCAAGCTCCAGGCCTACGACTCGCTCGCCGACTACAACGCCGCCAATCCGCAAGACCGGCTCCCGGCCGTTCTGGTCCTGATCGACAACGCCAGCGAATTCAAAGAGACGTACGAAGGGTACCTGCTCGATTTGATCAACCTGGTCCGAGACGGTCGGTCGTTCGGAGTGTACTTCGCCGTGACGGCCCCCTTGATCAATGATCTGCCGAACAAGCTTTTCAGCATCCTCAGCCAACGCATCACGTTCACCCAGATCGATCCGTCCGACTACACGACAATCCTCGGGCGGGGTTGGGCGAGCTTCAACGACGAACCCGGCCGGGGCCTGGTCATCGACCTGGTGGGCGCGCGACCGCAGCCGCTCGAATTCCAGACCGCCATCCCGATCGTCGGGGACGACACAGACTTCTATCGCGAGCTCTCGGATCGAATGGCGAAGGCCTGGGACGCTATGGTTGAGGCCGATCCCGGTCTGCTGTTGCGCCGCGCCAAGCCGGTCGAGCCGCTGTCAGAAGCGATCGACCTCCATAGCGTGATGTTGCCGCTCGGCGTCGGACCCGCCGACCTTGTCGTCCCGCTCGGGATCAACGATCTCGATCGTGAGCCGACTCTGATCGAGTTCAAGGCGAAGGGTCCAAACTGGCTGGTCGTCGGTCCGCCGGTGACGGGAAAGACAACTACGCTTCGTTCCCTGGTGCTGTCGCTTGCCCACAGCTACTCACCCGATCAGGTGGCCATGGTGCTCGTCGATCCGTCTGACACTTCGCGCCAGTTCTTCAACTACGGAGGCGGCGACGGTGCAACTCTGAGGGATCTGCCTCACGTGCTGGCGACGGTGTCAACAGCCAGGCAGTTTGACAGCATGGTCAAGCGTCTGCAGGCGGAGTTCGATGAGGCTGTCCGGGCAAAGCTGAAATCGAACAAGAGCTCGTTCACTCCTCAGGACAACAAGACCCGCTCGATCTTCGTGATTATCGATCACTACGACGACGCCGAAGTCTTCAACCGGAGCGGGCTGGGCCTCGGCGGGTTGAGCGAGATCGGCAAAGGCAAGAATCTGCACTTCATCATCGCCGGCAGCCTTGGGATCATGCGCAACAGCATGGACGACCTGCGCCGGAGAGCTGAGTCGTCGCGCTACACGCTGGTGCTGCAGGATTTGGAGGCGGTGCGCTATATGGGTGTGCGCGGCAACTTCTCCGTCAAGGGGGAGCTCCCGCTGGGTCGAGGCTTCCTTGTACGCTCGATCCACGCCACGCTGGTTCAGATGTGCGCTCCGGTTGTCGATGGCCACGACGGGCGTTCGGCCGAGGATGAACTGACGGCGATGATCGCCGAGATCAGGAGGGCGTATCCGGCGTCCGCTCGCTGGAGCTACCATGCCAAGGACCTGGCCGCGGTCGAGAAGGCCATCGAAACGGCCGTCCCGTTGGATGAAGAGGAGGAGCCCCCGTCTTCCGCTCCTCCACCCGCCCCGGCGTCGCCTCCTGCGCCCGAGCAGAGCGAAACGATGGCCCAGTTGTCCGAGCTCATGGCGATGCAGGCCCAGATGACCGAGCAACTCAAGACAGCGGAAATCCCTGACGCAAAGACCTTCGCCAGCCTCACCGTGGAAGCCGAGGCCAAGCCGGCAGGAAAGAAAAAGGGCACAGACGGCGCCCCCGCCAAGAAGTCCCGAAAGAAGAAGGGGTGACGCATGACGACGGGTCGACTGACTCTCTCGCTAGACATCCGTGCGAATGACATCGGCGTGAAGAAAGTCAATGTGCGAAGCAGTCTGATGGTTGCCAACTTCGTCTCCGAGATCAAGGACAAGTTCAATCTCGACGGCAATCTGCAGCTTCAGCTGGGGGACGGCGGCGAGATCCTGAATCCCGAGAACGCGCTCGACCTGGCCGGCGCCGGCGAGGGTAGCTTGCTACTTTGCACCCGCGTCATGGAGTCGACCGGGACTCTCGACGCCATCCAGCGCGGCATGCGCGAGCCTTTCGGTGATCGCTTCCAGCGCGTCTACCTCAGCGAAGACCGAACCATGACGGAATACGATCTCGCCTGGCAGCCAGCGATCGTCGGACGAAGGGACTACAACGATCCGTCGAACAACCGACTGCTGGCTGTCGATCTGGAAGAGATCGAGGACCTGCCGACGGTATCGCGCCATCATGCCTGTGTCACGATGGAACGCGGGTCGTTCTTCCTCGAGACGATCCAGGCCCGCAATCCGACCTATCTCGACGGGGCGCGGTTGGAACAAGGGATCAAGTATCCACTTTCTGCCGGCTCTTTGATCCAGGTGGGCCGTGTCTCACTGACCTTCCACATCATCAGCTAACACGCCATCTGGGACGACAAACACAAACGCTCCCGGAGACTTGCAGTCTCCGGGAGCGTTTTCGATTGCGTCGACGGTTGCGAGGCGACGATCAGCTATCGCTGGGTGGTTCCCAATAACCCTGATCACCGATAATGTGCGTTCGATCGTCGGCGCTGCCGGAGTGCGGCGCGGCCGACTGCGTCGACGGCAAGTTGAACTGCAGCTTGACCCCACGCCGGGCGAGGTCCCCCAATACGATCTCATCGCCGTCGGCCAGGACGACAGGCTCATTGGGCTGAATCCGCCTTCCGTTGAGGCGCGTACCCGCGCTCGACGCGTTGTCGGTCAGGCGGAACGAGCCGTCCTCGCCCATCTGGATCGTGCAATGCATCCGGCTGACGGAGCTTTCCTCATCCGGGTAGAAAGTGATGTCGGTCGCCGAAGGATTGCGACCGATCACAGTCGTGGCCATGTAGATGCGAAAGGCCTCACCCACAAGCCCCTGCGGTCCCTCCACAACGGTCAGGGTGGCCAGAGTCAGACCGGGATAGGCGTCGGCTCCCATGATTGTGCTGCGAGGCTCTGGTGCGACGGCCGGGGCCTCACTGATTGCCGGCGCGGGACGGCGGATGACGAAGAAGTACACCGCGCCCACGATCGCCAGCGCGACCACGCCCAGGATGCAAAACAGCACCACGCCCCCGACCGCCATGGTTGCCACGGGCGGCCCTTCCGGCGTCGCAGTCGCCGGGATGATGACCTGGACGCTTACTCCCGTCTCGGCTGAAGTCTCCAGGCCCAGCTCGTCGGTCACCTTGACCTGCAGCTTCACCGGATTCAGACCTTCATCAACAATGTCGGATAGATCCCACTCGAACTCAAGTTGATCCGAGCCGGGGACGATATCAGCTGAGCCCTCGAGCTTGTCATTGGCGTAGAGTTCGGCCGACTCGATATTGCGCGGGAATCCGTCCGGCCAGGCGACATTCGCCACAACTTTGACGCGGTTCGTATCGGAGGACAGGGTGTTGTCCTCGCCGAGTTGCGCTTCGCGTCGGATCGTCGATCCGGCGACCGGCTCACTGATGGTGATCGTCGCTGGTTCAAGATTGATGCTGAAGGAGCCGGTGACGCCAGCGCTCGGCTTCTCCGTGGCGTTGATCGTGATTTCCCGCTCGCCGGAGGAACCCAGTCTACTGCGATAGGAGATGGTGTAGTACGACCGCTGCGCGGCGATCGTGTTGTACACCGATGAGACCGCGCTCGTGAAGCCCCTGCGATCCAGCGCGGCATACTGGCCGCCACTGCTCTCGGCCAGGACCTGGAGAGCGTCGCTGCGGGATTTGTTTGGATCGGTTTGCAGAGTGTAGATCGAAATGTTGTCGCGGCGAGCCGCGGTGGCGGTGTTCTGCGCGGCAGAGACAGCCACTTGCGGGCTTGGATCTTCGATGTAGCGACCGAAGTAAATGACGGCAGCCGTGCGACTCCCGGCAATGGGAACGATCTGGGACATCTGATCGATTGCATCCTCGATGCCCAACAGGCCCTTTGTCGCGCCGCTACCACGATCAAAGTTGAAATTCGCCGCCCATGTCGTCAAATCTGTGGCCGTCGACGTCGGCGGCAACAACTCCACCGTTTGATCACTGTTGACGTTCTGACGTCCGAGGATCTGGACGGTATCCCTTCCGTCGACGAAGTACCCCCCGCTTACAAGGGTTGTGATGGCAAGTCGTGTGTTGTTCAGTGTGAAGGAGGTGTAGTTGGAAAAGTGCCCTTGATCGATCACGAAGATCAAAGCGATCGGACCGTCAGTGTGCGGCGTCACCTGAAGGTCGGACACCTCTTCAGCGTTCTCGTAGACTGAGACATTTGAGGCATTGAGTCCTCCGACGGCCTTGTTGTTCAGGTCCGTCGCTCGCAACGAGAAGGTCACAACGGGGAACGCGCTTGAATCGACGTCGGTCACGAAGAAGGTTGTCCCAGCCTGAGCCTGGGCCACGGGCGGCGGGCTGAGAGCCGACATTCCCAGAATCAGGATCGCCGCCAGTCTCACATATTGTTTCAGCATAGTATTCCCATCCTCACCCAGTTGATTGTAGGGCACGTTCCCACCTGGGGAAAACCTGGAACTGAACCTGCGTCGCTCTGAGCAGCGCCCCCCAACACTACCTCGATCCTGGCGCGGGTTGCCGAATCACGGTGGCAGGCGAGTTCGCAAGCTCCCCTAGCCAGGATGTAACCAGCATTTCCAACCTGCGCGCATCGCAACTGGTGATTTCCATCTCAACCGAATCCCTGGCTCTCTTCTGGACAATCCAGGCCGCACCAAATCCGCCGTAGACCGTGGCCTTGCGCCCTGTTTCTGATCCTCCGGCACGCCCGGGACGCAGGCTGACAACCATGCCGCCCGTCGGATCGGACAGCGCCTTCAGGAAAGACTCGGCTGTCGCCGAGCTGACCTGCCGGGAAGTCAGAAGATCCTTCGCACGTTCTGCTTCGCCGTTCTGTGAGAAGGATAAGACATCTTTGAACACTGGCTCATCCAACTCGAACTGCCCCCAGACGTCCGGCGTCGTCAATCGCAAGATCAAGCCGATCCTTCTGAACAGCTCCGCCCGCTCGGGTACCGTCCCCAGTCGGTAGCCTCCGTGAACGTCGAGTGTGATCTCAACGATCAGATTGCCCGCCAGGTAGTCCAGAATCCCGACGTACTTCCCGTCTGTACCTCTACGTAGCACGCCGATGACGAAGTCCGGATCGGCCACGCTGGCAACCATCTCCATCAAACCCGCGTCGAATTCATACTCACCCGGAGCATCCTCGAGCGCCTTGAGCCAACCGTTGGTTTCGAGGAGCGCCCTGCCCTTCTCGTAGACCGACTTGCGCGTTTTGCCGCCTTGCGGGAAGAGACGTGCGTCGCTCACGCCCACGAGGAACGGCGCGTGAACCACGGCAAGCAGATAGGCGAACTCCTCCGGCGAGAGCACGACGGTGGTCACGCCGGGTCCCTTTAGAAGATCCCTTTGGCCTGGTCGATCACCCAGTTGGCCGCGTCCCAGGCCGGGACAAATCCTTCCATGATCTCTTCAGCCCTGTAGCTAAGTGGATCGACCCCTCCAAGGGTCTCTCGCCAATAGTGGATGCCCGCCCGCTGTCCAGTAAGCGGGGAGGAGGTGTCCCGATCTTCGAGCCCGAGGTAGTTGTAGCCGGGACCTGCCCCGTGATAAGTGTGGAGATAGCCTGCGGCGTCGTGCACAATGCCGTGATAGCCGACGGCAGTGCTATCCCCTGGAAGCGAGACGTTGTCCGGACCGACCAGGCCTCCGGTTGGATTCAACATCGCCCCAAACACGGGGTCGATGCCGAAGGCGTCGCCCACCACCTGGCCGTAGCGCAGGTTCGTGTTGGAGCCGAAGAACCAGGGATGTGCCCAAGAAGTTTCCGGCGGTTTCGGGGCATCCGCCAGATCGCGCTGCGCGCGGTTAGCTATGAACTTGTGGTATTCGGCGTTGATCTCCTCGAAAGGCCGCCCCCGCAGTTGCGCCACCCGATGCAGAGCCTCATCCAATTGAGCTCCCTCGGGGTTGCTGAGCAAGTCGTTCATCGCTCCCTGCAGTTCACCCCCCGCCCCTCGAACGTGCAGCCCGATCAACCTACGCATGTAGCTGTCGCTGAATAACCCGTAGGGATCTCTAACCAAGTGTTTGTTCGATTGCCAATCAGGCGCGGTTCCAGCGGCACTGCCGGCCTGGGCCGAGGCTCCCGCGACGGCCGCGGCTGCGCCGGCAAGTGTCGAGATTGCGCCGCCGACGAACGCAATCTGAAAGTAGCTTGCGGCTTCCTCCTCCGCCTGTTTCATGATCTGGCTGACCTGTCGTGTGACTCGTTCCGCCTGCGTCAGTGCTGAAGCAAGCCGCCTGAGCGATGGAATGACTTCCTGCTCCATCTCCGCGTAAAACGTTCTGGCTCCCTGCCCAACCCAATCTCCCGACTGGAGGGTCTGCATGCAGCGCTGAACCGACTGGATCGTCTTCTCGGTCTCCGCCGCCTGGCGGGAGAAGGACTGAGTAACCTTGGCCAGGCCATCGTAGTCGGCCCGGACGCGCGGTGCCGCCATTGAATCCCTCTCTACGAGGACAGCTCCCCAATCCACTTGGAGAGGAGAGATCGGATGATCTCCTCGTCACAAGTGGAGATTTCGAACTCCGCCGATCCGGGTTCAGCCTGACAGACGAGCCATGCCGTCTCGGGACCCTGGACAACAGCCAGGTTGCGGGCATCAACGACCTGTCCCTTCTTGCACCGAAGGAGCGCCAGCGTCCCCCCGAACTCAGGTTCGGTCAACGCCGCGAGCAACGCTTCGGCGAGGCCGGCTTCGACCCGCTGCTTCTCCAGAACTTTCGAGGCCTTCGACGCGTCCCCGGCCTCGGTCAGTTCCTTGGCTTCGATGAACGCATCCTGGGCGAGGACAGCCCGGGTGTCGGAGCTCGATGCCCCCTTGTGCACCGGAAGGATCTCTATGATTCGATCGACAAGTTCAGTCTCGCCAACCAGCGCTAGCCGATGCTCTTGCTCAGAGGGGAGGGTCTGTTCCACCACGAGAGCCTGAGCTTTGTAGTGAAGGAAGAGCTGTCCTCCGGCGTCAGGCGTATCACGGGTTGTGATCAGCGCCAGCTCGGGATTGGCGATCACCATGGCCATGCCGAGCAGCGTCGTGTCCAACACATTGATCCCGTCTTGTACCCTGAGCGCGCCGCGTTCCTTCAATTGCTCGATCCCGCTTGCGACGATCGCCTTGTGTTCATCGGCATCTTGCGGCACCAACTCGAGCGCGTCCATCCCGACTACGCCAGGCGCCTGGACGGCATCCATCAGAACGAGAAACTCGGGCCTGGCCAGTGTGATCCCACCCATCGCTCAGGATCCTCCTACTTCTTCGTCCCGACGAAGCGAACGCCCAGGTTGGCCAGCGGAAGTCTGGCGAACGCCCGCCGGGCGACCTTCATTCCGATCGAGGGTTTGGCGCCGGCCTTCAGGCTGATCCCAATGTTGGCACCGCCGATGTTCAGGCCAATCTCGCCCCTCGCCGACAGGCCTCCGCCCAGGCCGCCACCGATGGACCCTTTCACCACAAAACCTCTGGCCTGCGAGCCCAGGCTTAGCCCGCTCGCCCGAAGCCCAGCGCCATCGGCGAATTTGTCGCCCTGGCTCTCAATAACCGTGCCGGCGTTGCCCGATCCGGAACCGCCGCCGCCGCCACCGCCGGCAGATCCGCCTCCCCCGCCTGCGCCGTACTTGGAATCGGCCCCGGTCGAGTACGGGCTCTCCGTCTCGGGTCGTTGCAGCTCCAGGACATCACCGGATCCCTGGAAGCTTCCGTACTGCGCGACGTAGTCCGCCAGGAAATCCTCAAACTCATCGAACCCGATCCCCCCGCTGGCTGCGCCTCCGGACAACCCGGTGAGCGTGCCCAGCCCGGCCGCGACGCCGCCGGCAATCCCGCCGATCCCTGCGGCCCGAAAGATACCGGCCGCCTCATCTTCAGCCTGATGCATGATCTGGCTCGCCTGCTGGGTCAGCCGGGAGGCGGCCTCCAATGCGGCCGCAAGCCGGTTGAGGGCGGGAAGGACTTCGCCTTCCATCTCTCGATAGAAGGCCGTTGCTCCCTTACCGATCCAGTCCCCGCCCTGCAGCGTACCGACGCAACGCTGAATTTGCTGAATCGTCTTTTTCGTCGCGGCGGCCTGCCGCCCGAAGGACTGCGAGATCCTGGTCAGTGAGTCGTAGTCCGCTCGTATCCGTCTTGCAGGCATCAAGCACTCTCCTCTGGCGCTATCGACCTACGGTGTACCCATTGCAGCCCGGTCCAACAGGGAGGCATGATGTGCGCCCTGCCTCGCGACAGAAGTTGTGGCCGTGTAGACCTCGCACCGGGGACCTCCCCGGCGACATCCACGCCTCATCAATCTTCAAGCAACCTTCTTCGACCGGCGTACTAGATCGATCATCGCTTCGCTGCAGACTAACGAATGCTAATCTGAATGCCAGCGCGATTCACCCACCACCGACGATGAACTTGATCTTGACCACCGGTCCCAATCCAATCACCGCACCATCTTCGAGAGGTACGGGCCTGCCCTTGGGGATGGGCTGTCCGTTGAGCGTCGTGCCAAAGGTGCTCTTGTCATCCTGAACGAAGAACTTACCATCGGCGAACGTGATTCTCAGATGTTGACCGGAGACACCCTGGGAGCTGTCGACCGGGATCACGCCGTCGTTGCTCTCACGGCGTCCGATCGAGAAATCCGACTTGTCGATTTCAATGGCGACCGACAAACCGGTGGGCTCGAGGCTGACCACTCGGGCGTTGGGCCTGACGGAAGGACCCGGAACAGCGGCTGCCCTGCCCGCGGGCGGCTGAGGCACTTCCATTGGCGGAGGCGTGGGAGGCGGCGGTGGAGCCGCCGGTCGAGCGGGTGGACGTGCCCCGGCGGCCGGCTCCTGCGGAGGGCTCCGCGGCGGCATAGAGCGCTCAGCGACCGGCGCGGCCCGTCGCTCCTTCTGGGGAAGGACCAGATCGACCGTCTTCGTCCGATCGCGCCTCTTGGGCATGACAACCCAGACAAGCGCTACGGCACCGATCACGGTCAGACAGCACAGCCCTGTCAGCCCGGCGATGGCCAACGGCGATTGGCCGACGAATCTCAAGAACGACTGAATGGCCGTCGGACGTTGATAGGTCGTCTTCACCGGCGCCGCTTCCGCCAACACTTTGTCCGTGCTGTCCAGCGCCTGCACGACGATCAGATACTCACCGGAGGCCAGGCTTCCCGCCGGCAAGATCAGCGGCTCGCCCACCGGGAACGTCTTCTCCGTCCCGTTGACGACGGCATTCGTCTGCTCTTGAGCCAGCCAGACCTTGTACTTGACGACGCCCTCGATATTCTGGGTCGCAAGCGTCACAACGAACGACGGGGCGTCCGGCGTGGGGCTGTTAACGCTGTCGACAACCAGAGTGGCCTGCGCCGGCTCGTACTTGAAGTCTGTTTTGTCTTCCGATAATGTCCGGCCCTGATCGTCGACCGCGGTCACGACAAGAGTGTAGTCGGCTCCCGCAACCAGGTTGCTCGCCGGGACCTTGTTGGTCTCGGAGAACGTGCCCAGGCTCTGTGTGAAAACGGGCAGGCCGGTGTCGGCGCTGATGACGGCCACATTCAACTGCTTGATCTGCTCCGGGCGCACGACACCGAGCGTGAAGCGCACGTCAATGCTGGTCGATTGAACCTTGCCGATCAGGTGGATCTCGGTGGGTCGGACGAAATCTTGCGTCGAGACGAAGTTGATGGGCTCAGAGCGGAGCACCGTCCCATCCTTGAGGGTGATCACCAGCGTGGCCGATTTGTTGCCTGCGGTGGGGTATAGGGTCGCCTTGGCTTCCCACTGGTTGCCAAGCACATTCATCATATTCCCGAAGGCAAAACTCAGCGTGCTTGCGTCCTTGATCGTGTACAGGCCACCTGTCGGCGCTACCAGCGCGTTCAGATCCCCATCCGTGATCGAATACCCTTCCAGTCCGACGGCGTAGATCTGAACCCGGTTTTCCTTGGCCAGGCCGACGACATCCTGGACCGAATGGGCAGCGCAATCGTCGGCGCTGGCCGTGAATACGACGACTGCCCTGCGACCCGGAGCTCCACCAAGCTTGTTGATCGCCTCGTAAAGACCATCGTTGAGACACGAGTGGCCGCCGGCTTTGGCGCGCAAGCGCTTGATCGCGTTGGTGACCGATTCGTTGTCGCTGGTGAACTCGAGTGATGTCGGCGCCAGATCGTCGAAGCTCATCAGCGCGTAGGTCGTGTCCTGCGGCGCCTGTCCAAGCGAGTTGGCCAGGGTGGTCGTGGCCGTCTTGAAATCAGGGCTCGCTCTGAAGTTGCCCATGGTGCTGCTGCCATCGACCAGGAGCACGATGGACCAGGGGGTTTTCACACCCTGCACGATCGACCCATAGCTGTCACCGTCGAGTTCGATCGAACCGCTATCGATCTCAACCTCGCGGAGTACCTGCTGGTCCGCGTCAAGCAGGCTGAAGGTCGTGTCCAGAGACAGACCGGTGGAGCCCGTTGCCGTGGTGACCGGCTCCGGGTCAGCGACGTCGTGTATGTGGATTGTTGACTGCCCGGCCGTCTGAGCCAGCGCATTGAAGGGTAATGCAGTCAACGCCGACCATACACATACGAGCCAGAGCGTAAGGAGTGGCTTGCGCATCATTCCGACCATCAAGTCCTTGACTGGGAGAGGTACCGGGCGCGCCCTAGGCGGGGTATGGCCTATTATATGCTGAATCGCCACGGCCATGACCCCGACGGAGAGGGGCATGAGGTGTCGGGTTGGCCCGGTTCACAGCAAAGAGTGCAGAGAACCTGAACGGAGGGATCGGCAACGAGGGCGGCCAAACCGGGCAATCCGCGTCCGGGCTCACACGCTGGGCGGGCTTGCCGGCGAGGGATAGAGGAAAAGCCAGGGAGGGCTTCCCCTCCCTGGCTGACTTGCGAGACTACTGAACCGTGAAGTCCAGATACATCCCCTGGGCGTAGTGCCCGGGCTCATTGCACATGAGCACGTAGTGACCCGCGGGGAGGTTGACGCTCAAATCCTCCGACGAACCGGGGGTGAGGCCCTCGACTTCATCGACGACTGTGATCTGGTCCTCATCGACATCGCCATTCGCGTCAACCGGCAACGCATTCGCGGCGAGATCCGTCGAGACGATGACGAACTCGTGATCCTGGTCGGTGGCGTTGTTCGTGACCGAGAATGTGACGTCGCCCGCATTCATCGAGTCCACCGACGGGGCGATGGCGTAGCTCGTCAGGCTCACGTCGATCTTCTTCGGCCCGCAAGCCACCAGCACTGGGACCATCAGAAGCATGATCGCGAGCGTCACAACTTTCTTCGAAACCCTTCTCATCCTCTCCATCTCCTTTTGGCTAGGCCATGCAGATTCAGGTCTGCGATAAGACAACCCGGATTCATCGAGCAGCCGTACTGTCTCATTGTCGAGTATTCCACACTTTTTTGTCCGAGTCCTTACCCCGCGCCAAGCTCGACCTTAGTGCAACCTAAGGATCTCGGCAGGGGATGAGCAATCGGTTGGGCTGGCGGATCTTCTACGGCAGGGCAGGCGGAACGGAGCGTGGTCAGGGCTGACCTGAACCACCTCGCGTGCGTGGCGACGGCACGGCGGTCACGCCAGGGGCAAGGTCAATCTGGCCAACATTCCGCCCTCCGGCCGATTAGCCAGGTCGAGTTGACCCGAATGCGCCTCAGTCAGCTGGCGGGCCACGACCAATCCGAGGCCCGTGCCCGGGCTATCTTGCGTCGAGCTCCCCCCTCGATAGAACGGCTCGAAGAGATGAGGCAGTTCATCGGCCGGGATCCCAGGGCCAGTGTCGCGGACTTCGAGGCTGAGCTTGCTGTCCCGGACGCAAGCGGAGAGCGTGATGCAGCCTCCGGCCGGCGTGTACTTGATGGCGTTGTCCATAAGGTTCGACATGATCTGCATCAGTCTGCTCTCGTCGGCGACGATGGTCGGCAGGGCGGATGGCAGAGCACGCGTGAGGTGGACTCCCTTCCCCTCGGCCCGCATGGAGAAGCGCGAATGTAGGTTTGCCATGAAAGACACAACCTCAACGGGCTCCATGTGGAGCGTAGGCGGTTGGGTGATCGGGCGAGACGCTAGAGACAGATCATCCGTCAGGCTGGCCATCCCCTCGATGGTCTTGTCCATCTCGCCGAGTAAATCGTCGGCCAGCCCTGGATCGGACATAGCGCCGTTGCGAAGGGACTCCACGCCCAGTCTCAGCCCCCCGAGCGGGCGGGCGAGCTCATGAGCGACGTTTGCCAGGACCATTCGCCGGGCGTCGGCTTGTTTCTCCAGCTCACTTGCCATTCGGTTGAGGTGTCCGGCGAGTTCCGCCAATTCGCGCGGGCCTTCCTCCGCCAACCGCAGGCTGTAGTCCCCCCCGGCCACTCGCCCAGCCAGCTGTTTGGCTTGCGTGAGCGGTCGAGTGAGAAAGACGGCGACCGCCACACCCAAGAGCAGGCTCAACAACGACAGACCGGCGACAATCAGCAAAACCTCGGACCTTGTATTGACCATGTTCGCTTCGAAGTCCTGCAGCGGCAAGATCAAGCAGACCGCCCCCACGACCCTCCCTCCGAGATCGTAAAGAGGAGCCGCGGCATATATGATCTCGCTCGACCGATCCTCGCTGTAGACCTCGCGCGTAAACGCTTCCCCCTTCAGCGCTCGCGCCCCCATGTCGAGCGTCACCTCCACCTGATCCGGGGTAAGGGCCCTGTCGGAGAGATTGCGAACCTGCAACTCGGGGGTCAGGAGAACGACCCGGACGTTCCCTTCGACCGAGGAATACGAGGCGGGCAGCTTCAAGCCGTAGCTGGAAAATTGATTGACGTCGATAAGCGTAGCCAGAAGGCGAGCGCGCTCCTTGAGTTGGTTCCGAAGCACGCGCTCGGCAGTCTGCTCTTGCTGTGAGAACCAGATGTACGAGGCAACGCCGATGACGAAGAAGACAAAGAGGGAATGGCTTAGGGCGAGGTAGAAGCGGACGCTGCGCTTTCCGGTCATGGTACGAACTTGTACCCCACGCCGCGCAGCGTCTTGAGATGCTCTGGGTGTGATGGGTCGCTCTCGAGTTTCTCCCTCAGGCTGCGAATCTGGACATAAAGGACCTGGGGCTCGCCAACGAATTCGCTTCCCCACACACGCTCGATGATCTCGTCGGTTGTGAACACTCGATCGGGGTGTGAAAGGAAGAACTGGAGCAAGGCGAACTCACGCGGCGCCAGGGGGATGACCCGTCCGTCAACCGTTACCCGATGGGCCAACGGCTCGAGGCTGAAGCCGCCAGCCGTCAATACCTCGGTGTCAGGCCCATGCGCGGCCACTGTACTTCTCCGACGGATGACGGCCTTGAGCCGCGCAAGCAAGACGTCCACACTGAAGGGCTTGGTGACGTAGTCGTCGGCCCCGATCTCCAGGCCGACGATCTCATCCAACTCCCGACGGTGAGCGGTGAGGAAGATGATCGGCAGATCGACGCTGGCCTTGAGTTGCCGGCACAGGCTCAACCCGTCGTCTCCCGGGAGACCGATGTCCAGGATGGCCGCTGTGAAGGAGCAACGCCGCACGTGATCCAGCGCCGCCGCCGCATTGCTGGCCGTAGTGACGTCGTACCCTGCGCGCTTGAGATTGTATCGAAGACCTTTGCAGATCAAGGGGTCATCGTCAACAACGAGGATCCTCGTCGTTCGCATTCTGCTCCATTTTCGCCATAGGGGAGAACTCGGGTCAGAAACCGCCAAGATGAATTCTACTACACCCTGATGCAACAGCGGTCGCCAGAGAAGTTGAAAGGGGATCGACCTGGGGGAATGCCGACGGGATTCCCGTTGCAGGGTCGGAGCGGATGGGGTCTGCACTCGACCAGGGCATTATCCGGCCGACCTGCCCCTGATAGAATAAAGTGCGTTGCCCGGCCCACGCGGCGCAGGAGGGCCCGCCGTGCAGGGCATCACCGCTCCTTTCCCCTAGAGATCTCCACGATCGAGGTTCCAACGCAATGTCGATCGTCGCCCAGGGGGCGGGGCGATGACAGGCTGGTCCCGACGCGTGACGTTGTTGCAGGTCCGGAGCGGCTTATTCGGAGCGACCAAGGGTCCGGCCGCCCTCGCCAAGAGGCGTTCGGACCGGAGTGGATTGGGTAAGGTGTAGATCAAGTGTCCGAAGATAGAAGAGAAAGGCTGATCGTCGTTTCCAACCGGCTGCCGATTCGGCTCGAAGCCAGCGGGCGAGGCTTCGAGTACCTGCCGACCGTCGGCGGTCTGACCACCTCGTTG
>CAZGRL010000082.1:11780-15724 GCA_964528155.1 uncultured Anaerolineaceae bacterium | reverse complement strand
CTGCGCCGACGTGCCGAACGGGACGCCGAAGAGAAGTACGGCAAGGAACAAGGCGACAAGCGCTCGGATCTTCATCGACGACCCTCGTTGCACGTTCGAGGCCATGCGTCCCGCTCCACCTTTGCCTGCTCTGGATAACCAGCCCGCCATTCTACTCTGACTCGGCGCACGCCGCCCGGGCCCTCGATCACCCCGCACCGTCCTATCCGAGCACGCCCATGAGGAAGGCGTTGACGATCTGCTGGACGTCGAGCACGTTCACGGCGCCGTCGCCGTTGACGTCCGCCGCGGCGACGATGTTCGGATCGGTCTGGATGCCGAGGAACACGTTCACACACAACTGAACATCCAGCACGTTCACTTTGCCATCGCCGTTGAGGTCCTCCTCATCCGGCTCGCCGGATGGAGTCGGTGTGATCGTGGGTGTCGCCGACGGCTCAGCAGGCGTGTCTGTCGGGGTGGCGGTCGCTGTCGGAGTCCACGTGGGGGTCGGTGTAGGAGTGTCGGTCGGGACCTCGGTGGCGCTCGGCGCCGGGAGGGGAGTGTCCG
The DNA here is from genome assembly GCA_964528155.1 of uncultured Anaerolineaceae bacterium. Lineage (GTDB taxonomy): Bacteria > Chloroflexota > Anaerolineae > Anaerolineales > E44-bin32. Next base: position 15,175 of record CAZGRL010000082.1, on the reverse strand, counting down.
TCGCCGTCGGCGTTTGAGTCGCGCTGGCGGTGGCAGTCAGTGTGCTGGTTGGTGTCGGTGTCAACGTGGCGGTTGGCGAACTGGTCAGTGTCGGTGTCCAAGTGGCCGTTGCGGTTGGCGTGGTTGTCGGCGTCGGTGTCCGCGTGGCTGTCGCGGTTGGCGTGCTGGTTGACGTCGGTGTCCAAGTGGCCGTCGCGGTCGGTGTGCTGGTCGCTGTCGGAGTCAACGTGGCCGTGGCGGTTGGCGTGCTGGTCGCTGTCGGAGTCAACGTGGCCGTGGCGGTTGGCGAACTGGTCAGTGTCGGTGTCCAAGTGGCCGTTGCGGTCGGCGTGGTTGTCGGCGTCGGTGTCCGCGTGAGCGTCGGGGTGGACGTCGCAGTGTTGGTCGGCGTGGGACTTGCCGACCCGGTGGCGGTCGCCGTCGGCGTCGCCGTTGGGGTCGGAGTGGGTGTCGGCGGCGGGACGTACCAGGGGGTGTCGTCCGTCCACTCCGGACCGTTGGTCACGCCGCCGTACTTGCGGACGCCCTGGCTGGGGCCGCCGCTGGCGCCCGAACTGTCGCCGATGACATTTCCCACGCCCTCCCCGAAGTGATACAGCGCCGCCGTGTTGGCATCTGGCGTGAAGCGCCCGGTCGGGCGTGTGAAGGCGGCCGTGTAGCGGAGCGTCGTGGACAGACGGAACTCGGTCAGCAAGCCGCTGAAGGAAGGGTAGACCGTCCCCAGATCGTGCTTCTCGGCGCCCAGGACCAGGAACGGATCGTCGGAGTAGCTCGTCGTCCGTCCGTCGCGATAACGGATGTCGCCGTCCGGGCCGTCCGCCTGGCCATCCAGCGCGCCGTCGACGTAGATCGACAACAGTCCATCGGAGGACCGGCGGGTGACGGCGATGTGATGCCAGGCGCCGTCGGCCACGTTCGTCGCACCACATACCGTCATGGCGCTCGTGCCGTTGTTGACCCCGAAGGCAATCTTCCCCCCGGCGAGCGACACGCCGTAATCGCCGTAATCCCCAGCGCCGAAGACGTCCCGGTCGATCAGAGTATTGCCATTGACCCAGGTGTCCGAACCGGGCGTGCACGCGCCGGAGGTGTTTTCACTCGCCAGCGCCTTCATCCACCACTCGATGGTGACGTCGGTGTTCCCAACATCGGCCGGGCGGGGTGGGGCGTCGATCGAGATCTTCACCCGATCGAGGTCACCGTAGCCGTTGCCGTAATAGCGTAGAGAATAACCACCCGGAGGTGTGTAGACCGGGGTGAGCAGGCTTCCGTCGTAGTACTTGTACACGATCTGATCCCAGGTCATCCCGTCCATGGCATCGTCACGCGAATCCCATTGGCCCATGCAAGCCCCATCCAGGCCGGCATCCTCACACTGGTAGTAGTGGGCGCGATAGTAAGCGTGAACGAGCGAGCCGTTCTTGGTCAGCCTCCAGTTCCATGTGAAATCGACCACGGCGTTGGTTGTGGCATAGGACACGCTGGGGATGTAGACCTGATCGCAGGTGCTGTCGTAGACGTCGGCGTCAGGCCACTTACCGCCGTCGGCGATGATCGCCCAGGCGTACATCTTGGCCGCCATCGCCCCAGCTCGGATGGACTCCCACGGCCAAGTCGGGACCCATTCGTTGGGCAGCACGTGCTTGACGTAGTCTTTGAAATCCAACGTCTGGACCGTGTACGGACGGCTCGTGTCGCAATAGGCGTACCCGGTCACGCGGACGCGGATGGTGGCCGGCAGAGGTGCGTTCAGTTGATCGAGGGGTGCGCTGGCGGAAAGCGCCGGGGCGAGAGGCGTCTCCGGCCAATCCGGCTGTTCGGCCCGAGGCGCCGGGACGACGATCGTCGTCGGCGCCTCGCCCATCTCGATCGACAGGATCAGCGTGTCTTCCGCCCGCAGCAGGACGTTCTCGATCCGCCAATCCCCATAGCCGTCAGCCTTCACCTCGACGGTGATCGGCAAGGCGTCTTCGCTCATGGGGATGGACGACCAGGAGAAGTGTCCGCTGCTGTCCGTTTCGGCTGACAGGTTGAGGTCGGGGGAGGTTGCGACGGCTCCGGAGATCGGTCGCCCGTCTGACTGGGCGACGACCTGTGCATCAATCCGGCCCACCTGAGCGTATTGGACGGCGGCCGCCGCTGGTCGGATCCCCCCGATCGGAGAGAGCCCGAAGACCAGCGCGGCCAGCAGGGGAACAGCTCCTGTGGCCTGACGGCGGTGTTCCGCCACCCCCCGATTGAGGACGCGGGACATGTTCGATCGGGCTGGACGCCCGACTCTCCCTCCGATTTGCTTGCCCCTCCGCCCAACTTCAGGCACGGCTTTGGCCGTCCCCTTATGTCAAGCAGAGAACCCCCTCCATCGATACCGGAATCCTCCCGGAAATGGCTGGCCTGTCAAGGGGGCCTTCGGGTGGACAGGATGCACTTCCGGCGGCGACGGCCGGCCACGGGCAGGGGAGGCCGGATCTCATGTGATCCTAAGGCTGAAAAGCGGCGGTTGGACGTACCATGATTTCCGTATGCCTCGCTCGGCAGGGCTGAGGGTCGTCGGTGAGGGCCCTCGACGGCATTCTTCGGGCGATGCATTCCAGCACGTGTCTAAACCAAGAACACACTCGAAATTGGGGCGGTGTATGCCGCGTTCGCGGAAGTCGTCCAGGAACAGCCGGCGTGGAAAGAACGGTGTAGGGAGCCTACCGATCCTGGCGGCTGCCGCGTTTTTCGTCCTCGCCGGTACGACGGTGGCCTTCGCCGACCACATGGAGTCGAACGACTCTTTCTGCGCCTCGTGCCATTCTCAACCCGAGAGCACATACTTCCAGCGTTCGATCGCGGCCCAGCCGGTCGACCTGGCCTCGAGCCATCACGCCCAGGCGACGCGCTGCATCGATTGCCATTCCGGACGGGGGATCACCGGTCGGATTGGCGCGATGTCGGTCGGCGCCGGTGACCTGTTCGCCTGGGTCACGCGACGGGCGATCCAGCCCGCGCCCCTGACCGTTCCTATTGACGACGCCAACTGTTTGAAGTGTCACGGGGACGTGACCAGCACGCGCGACTTCCGCCGGCACTTCCACGCGTTTCTGCCACGCTGGCAAGCGATCGATCGAAAAGCGGCGATGTGTGTCGATTGTCACTCGGCGCACACCACCGACGGCGACCCCAACTCCGGCTTCCTGGAGCAGCAGCGGGTTTCGCAGGTGTGCGATGCCTGCCATCGAGTGGCAGCCTGAGGCGACTGGATCCGCCCCCCCCGTTCCGACTTTTCCCCCTTCGCCTGGTGTTCGCCGGGGGAGGGGGAAGGGCGTGGGGGCACTCTCCGTGCGGCCTGGCAGATCCATGTCGGAAACAGGGGTGAGCCCAGCCAAGCTGTGCTAACCCCAGGTTCAGCC
>CAZGRL010000082.1:0-11770 GCA_964528155.1 uncultured Anaerolineaceae bacterium | reverse complement strand
GGGGCCACTCCCGGGGCGGCGTGGCATACCCTTGGGGTAAACGGGGGTGACCACTCTTTGGCGGGGCCCACCCCTGTTTCCGACACTTTACCCCCTCCCCCCAGCGGTTGCCGGCGGGAGGGGGCAGGGGTGTGGGGGGTTGTTCCGTCCTCTCCGATTCATCTCTCCGAATTGACTCACCCCAACCGGTGTGGTACCATGCCCGGCGACAATCCAATAGCCCCTGTGGCACTCTTATCCAGAGAGGCGGAGGGACCGGCCCTGTGAAGCCTCGGCAACCTACCGGATCATTTCCCGGTGTGGTGCCAACTCCGGCAGACGGATCTTCTGGAAGATGAGAGGGCGGCCAAGCCGTGATCAGCGCCCCTTCTCGCCAGGAAGGGGCTTCTCATTCCTTGTGGAGGGACGCGCGTGAGTACATCTTTCATGACCTCGCCCCGTCTGCTGTTCACGTCTGAATCGGTCACCGAGGGGCACCCCGACAAAATGTGCGACCAAATCTCAGACGCCGTGCTGGATGCTTGCCTCGAGCAAGATCCAATGTCGCGCGTCGCCTGCGAGACGGCGGCCAAGACCGGTTTCGTCATCCTGCTCGGTGAGATCACGACGAAAGCCAACGTGAACTTCGACAAACTGGCGAGAGAGGTGATCACTGACATCGGCTTCGATGACAGCGACAAGGGGTTCGACGGCAACACCTGCGGCGTCCAGGTCGCCATCGCCAGCCAGAGTCTGGATATCGCGCGCGGCGTCAATCACGCCCTTGAAACTCGCATGAACGACAACGATCGCGACGAGATTGAGACCCTCGGGGCGGGAGATCAGGGGATGATGTTCGGCTTCGCCTGCAACGAGACGGCGACGCTCATGCCCGTGCCGATCTACCTGGCTCACAAGCTCACACGTCGCATGGCGGAGGTCCGCCGTTCGAACGAGCTTCCCTGGCTCCGACCGGACGGAAAGTCGCAGGTCACCATCGAGTATCAGCATGGCAAGCCGCGCCGTGTGCACACCGTTCTGGTCAGCACCCAACACTCGGCCGACGTGGATCAAGAAGAAGTACGCGAGGGTGTCACCGAGCATATCATTCGGCCAACCATCCCCGAAGAATTGCAGGACGGCGATATTCGGATCTTCGTCAATCCGACCGGTCGCTTCGTCGTGGGCGGACCGCTCGGAGATTCCGGGCTGACCGGTCGCAAGATCATCGTCGATACTTATGGCGGTATGGGGCGTCACGGCGGCGGGTGCTTCAGCGGCAAGGACGCCACCAAGGTCGATCGGTCCGGCGCCTATGCCGCTCGCTGGGTGGCCAAGCACATCGTCGGCGCCGGTCTGGCTGATCGCTGTGAGATCCAGGTGGCTTATGCCATCGGCGTTGCCCATCCGTTGTCGATCAATGTCGAGACTTTCGGCACAGGCAAACTCTCCGACGAGGCCATCGCCGGCCTGATCGACAAGGTGTTCGACTTGCGCCCGGGCGCGATTATCCGAGACCTCGGTCTGCGGGCACCCATCTTTCGCAAGACGGCCACCTACGGCCACTTCGGCCGGGACGATCTCGACCTGCCGTGGGAGCGCCTTGATCGGCTCGACAGTCTGAAGAGCGCCGCCGGGGTCTGACCGGCGACGCCTCCCGCGCCAGATCGTATTCTCCTGCCGTTTCTCTGAGGCTCTTTGACGAGGGTGATCGACGGACCCCCACCCCTTCCCCTCCCCCTGGGCTTGGAGCATGATTCCCCCTTCAGAGGCCATGCCCAGGGGGAGGGGAGTAAACCCAAAACGAGAAGGATGAGCAGCGAAGCTGCTCATCCTTCTCGTTTTGGGTATCCGGCGATTGCGACGGAATATCGGTCTGCTCCGTGTTGTCCGTGAAGAGTCGGGCTTGCCCGGGGCGACATCGCCTGCCCACATGTCATCCACCAACCGTGTCATTCCGCCTGCCCACCTGTGCCTGCGCCGCAGGTGCAGGCAGGCCGCAGGCCAGGGAGCTCGCCGATCTGTGGCGAGCGAGGAATCCCCTAGGCGCTGCACGGGCCGACATCATCCGGGTCGGAATGGCAGATCTTCTCCGCTTTTGACACTCTTTCCTCCCTGCCGTATAATCCCGCGATACTCTTCGCAGGCTGCCTTTGTCTGAGTGCGACCATCGGCGTAGACTTCCATCGCAGCATCCGGTGAGGCCGGGAAGGGGTAGATCAAGATCAGCGTCGGCTTCCCAGCTCAGACGGGAAGCCGCTTTCTTTTCATAGGTGATCGGAATCCATGGACCTGGCAGAATTGACCGCAGAGATGCACCGTTTCGTGGACTCGAGAGGCTGGTACTCGGAAGGGTCTCCGAAACCGCAAACCCAGCGCAACCTGGCCATCTCGCTCGTGCTCGAGGCTTCCGAGGTGCTCGAGCTCTTTCAGTGGAATGAAACGCCGCAGAGCCCCGAGGATCTGCAATCAGAGTTGGCCGACGTCGCGTTGTATCTCCTTCAACTGGCGAGCATCACTGGGATCGACCTCGAGCGAGCCGTCATGAACAAACTCGATGTGAACTACAATCGAGATTGGTAGCGTATGAAGATCCTGGCGCTGAGCGATCGGACGGTGCCGTTCATCTACAGCCCGATCGTGGAAGAGCGCTTTCCCGATGTTGAGCTCATCGTCGGTTGTGGCGATCTCGAAGCGTCTTATCTTGAATATGTCCTCACCCGCCTCAACGTCCCCCTGCTCTACGTCCACGGAAATCACGATGCGGACAACTTCAGCGTACCCGGAGGGACGTCGATTGACGGTCGGGTGGTGAGACTGCACGGTTTGAGGATCGGCGGGCTCGGAGGCAGCCGCCGATACAAATCCGATGGGATCCATCAGTACACCGAGGGGCAAATGAGCTGGCGGGTGACGCAAATGCTCTTGCGCCTGGCCCCGGCGCGTCTTGCCAGGGGACACGGACTGGATCTCTTGCTCACCCACTCGCCACCGCTGGGCATCCACGACATGCCCGACTTCGCCCACACGGGCTTCGCTTCGTTCCGAACCCTGATCCGACTGGCGCGGCCCAGGCTCATATTGCACGGTCACTCGCACGCAGTCAAGAACATCGACAAGACCGAAAGCATTCTGTACGACACACCGATCTTGAATGTCTATCCTCATCGAGTCGTCCAACTTGGGATCGACGGCCCGCCGGTCTACTGAGGGTGGATGTGACGCCCGTCCCCTGGGAGGCTCATATGAAGCTCGGTACCGGCCCCCGGGGTATACTTCCGTTTGAGCGCGTATCTGCGCGGGGTCTGGTGCAGTGTGTCGGATATGTCGTCGAGCGCCTTGCACGGCGGCTTCGTGTAATGGAAACGTTGGATGAGTGAATCGTTACGGGTAGGGCCCGAGACCGTCACCGGCGATCCCACCTGGGTATGGCCTTTCAGCCGCGCCGATATCACGGCCGGTTTGCGCCGTCGCCAGAGAGACACATCCCTGCAGGTCACCACGTTGAGCGCATACAGCATCCCCGATCAACGGCCATCGATCGGCCGGGTGCGCGGAATGGTCGTCGGTTTCGAAGGCGCGGCGGGGGCTGGAGAGTGCCGGCTGGTTGTCAAGGAACCACGCGGGACGACGCGCACCGGATTGGCAGGAGCCGGGCGGCGCGAGGTGGGCGTTTACCGTTCGCTGGCCCCGCACCTTCCGATGAGGACACCGGCCCTGGTGGCCGCCTCCGCCAGCGGCGATTGGCTTGTTTTGGAAGCCATCTCGCAAGACAAGATCCCGAAGGCGTGGGAGCCGGATGATTATCGGCGGGCGATCGAGTCGTTGGCGCAGTTGCACGACCGTTTCTGGGGATTGGGCGAGGATCTGGGAACGTACACCTGGCTCAGCCGTCCGCTCGAGGCGGACTTCGATGTCCACCTGGCAGTTGCCGAACAGTCGCTCGAGCGGATCCTCGAGAAGGGATCTCCCGGCTCGCTGGCCGGCGCGCCGGCGCGTATTGAGTTGCTTTCTACGCTCATCGACCAGGCGCCGGCTGTCGTGGCGCCTCTACGCGAGCAGCCCAGCACACTGCTTCACGGCGACTATTGGCCGGGGAACATTGCCGTGACCGAGGCGGGTGAGCAGATTACCTATGACTGGCAGCAAACGGCTGTCGGGCCGGGCGTGATCGATCTATTGACGTTTGTGAACATGAGCGGCTGGTGGTTCAACCCGCTTCCGCTCGCCCGAGAGGAGATGGTCGAGATCTACCGAACGGAGTTGGATGAGCGTCTGGGCATCTCCTGGGATGAGCAAAGCTGGGCCCGCCAGTGGGATCATGCTCTGATGTGGCGCTTCCTCCAGGAATGGATCGATCTGTTGGCCGTCGTGCCCGATCCGCTCCTCGAGGCCAGGGCCGGGTTGTTGGACCGAATCTGGCTCGACCCTGTGGCGCAAGCGGTGGATCGCCGACTGGCTGCCTGAGTAAGGCGGACGACGGTGCGAGCCAGCCGTTGAGGAAATAGTCAGTCGCCTGTCCGCGTCCAGCCGAGATCACTCTACGAGACGAAGAGGAGCGGATGTCCGAGGATCGACTTCCATCGCGGTCGGAGAACTTCTCCGAATGGTACAACCAGGTTGTGTTGCGCGCCGAGCTTGCGGACTATGCCCCCGTGCGCGGGTGTATGGTCGCCCGCCCCTATGGCTGGGCATTGTGGGAGAACGTTCAGGCGGCGTTGGATCGGCGCTTCAAGGCAACCGGGCATGTCAATGCAGCCTTCCCGCTCTTCATCCCCAAGAGTTTCCTGGAGAAGGAAAAGGAACACGTCGAAGGTTTCTCTCCCGAGCTGGCGGTGGTGACCATCGGTGGAGGTGAGACGCTTGAAGAACCGCTGATCGTGCGTCCGACCTCGGAAACGATCGTCGGTCACATGTATGCCAAGTGGGTGAAGTCGTACCGCGATCTGCCGATCTTGATCAATCAGTGGAACAGCGTTGTTCGCTGGGAAATGCGAACCAAGCTATTCCTGCGAACGACGGAGTTCTACTGGCAGGAAGGACACACGGCGCACGCCACGGCCGATGAAGCCGAAGCCGAAGCGCTGCAGATGTTGAACGTCTACGCCGACTTCGCCGAGACCGAGGCCGCTGTGCCCGTCGTGCGCGGACGCAAAAGCGAGAGCGAGAGATTCGCCGGCGCGCTGCGTTCCTACACCATCGAAGCCATGATGGGCGACAAACGCGCCCTGCAGGCCGGAACGTCGCACAACCTGGGTGAGAACTTCGCCCGCGCCTTTGAGATCCGCTACCTGGATCGTGAGAACACGCTGCAGTACTGCTGGACGACGTCCTGGGGTCTTTCCTGGCGATTCATCGGGGCCATCATCATGGTGCACGGCGACGACAAGGGGCTCATCCTCCCGCCGAGACTGGCTCCGTATCAGGTGGTCATCGTACCGATCGCCAAGAACGAGGATGAGCGCGCCAAGGTGGAGGAAGTCGTAGATCGCGTCACGAAGTCGCTCGGCGACTTCAGAGTCCACGTCGACCGGCGCGACGGCCTCACTCCCGGTTTCAAGTTCAACGACTGGGAGATGCGCGGCGTTCCACTGCGAATTGAGATCGGACCGCGAGATGTGGCGGCGGGGACGGCCGGCCTCGCACGCCGAGACATGCCCGGCAAGGAAGGTAAACGCACCGTGGATCTCGACGGCCTTCCAGAGGCCGTGGGCGAAAGCCTCGACCAGATCCAGCGATCGATGTTCGAAAGGGCGGCAGCCTTCCAACGGGCCAACACCCATCAGCCCAAGGATTATGCCGAGTTCAAGAAGATCGTTCAGGACGGCTGGGCCGACGCCTGGTGGTGTGGGGATGCGGCGTGCGAAGCTGAGATCAAGCAAGAGACCAAAGCGACGACGCGTGCCATCCCGCTGACCCAGATCGGAGGGGAGGGGGTTTGCATTCACTGTGGCAAATCGGCTGTCGAGCGAGCGATCTTTGGCCGCAGCTACTAACCGTCGGCCCCCTCATCCGGCGCAGTGTTGCTTTCACCCGTTCACTACACTCAATGCCCGCCATTGACCCCGATCGATTGACGCGTCAGGTGGCGAAAGTCGCCGAGGCAGCTGGCGACCCGATCGAGCTCCGACGTCGGGCGTTGGATCTCCTGGAGTTCTACGCCGACCGGACACGGCGGCCGGGTGCGTCCACACAGGTCGACGATGTTCCCCCTTCGTTCGGCGCGCCACGCCCGGTCATGCGAGCGCTGACCTCCAAGCTTGTCGGCGCCGTCACCGGCCGGCCAGAGCGCGCATTGGCCGGGGCCGAAGCGCTCTGGCGCGCGGACCATCGCGAGACCCGGCTGCTGGCGGCAGCGCTTGTCGGCTCGCTCGATGACCGCCGGGCTCCCACCTGGGTTGAAGATCACGCCGCGCTCACCAACGACTATGTCGTGCTAGGAGAAATGGCCGTCCGCGGCCTGACCGGCTGGCGGCAGGCCGATCCCCTTGATTTTGTCGACAACCTGATGAGATGGCTCGATTCGTCGAAACGGCCGACCCAACACCTGGCGCTCCTGGCCATCGTTGCCGCCGCGGACGACCCCGAATTTCGCCAGCTCCCGCGCCTGTTTCCACTGATGTCCGGGCGGAGTGGATCGTTCCGCGGGGAAATCCGCAAAGCGTACACCGCCTCGATCAGGGCTCTCGCTCGCCGAAGCCCTCCGGAAGCAACCTATTTCTTGATGGCCGAGGTCGCCTCAGGCGATCCGGCTGCCTTTCGGCTGGCGCGTGCCGTCTTGGACGCGCTTCCACCCGACAATGCCGGCCGTCTGAGGCGGGCTCTTCCCGGGAGACGAGGGCACTGACAACCTTTGTTCTCCCCTGACGCTGCCCGGCGAGATTCCCCCGGTCTGGACGAACCTTGTCGGGCCCATTCCGGGCTGGTATAATCGCGCTTGATGTCTGGATGATGATGGGTAAGGTCGGGCCGTGTGGCTGAGCGAGCCTCCAACCAGATGAACTCGAACCAGGAACCGAGGGTATGTCACTGACCAAGACTGAGAAAGACCAGCTGATTGGAGAGTTCCATCGTCACGATGGCGACACGGGCTCGCCTGAGGTGCAGATCGCGATCCTCACACGCAGGATCCAGCAACTCACGGAACATCTTCGCAGCCACAAACACGATGAATCTTCCCGACGGGGTCTGTTAAAGCTCGTCGGCCAGAGGCGGCGGCATTTGGCTTACCTGAAGCAGAAGGATGCCGCTAGCTATCTGGCCCTGACCGACCGCCTGGGGATCCGTCGCAAGTAGGCTGCGAAACCGGGCGAGTAGACACGCGAAGGATGCTGTCTGCTCGTTTTTCGTTCTTGGTGACGATCATGCCTCAGGTCGGGGGGAAAGCGGCAACGCCGCGGGACCCGAGCACTTCGACACCAGGCTCCGAGAGCGGTAGCGTTTCTCCTCTGAAGTTGGTAGACTATCCCCTTATCCAGGATACATACGGTCAGGAGGTGCTTCGCGGGCACACGCTGATACCCATCATCTCCGGAAAACTCGCATCATGAAGAGCGCTTGGACGTGGAGCGAGGGTTGGGAATTGGAGCTCGTCCGTCAGACATCGCCAGGCAATCCGCTGGCGGCCGTTCTCCAGTCCCTGACCCTCCCGTTCTGAAGCGCGGAGGGTTTTTTAATGCAAGAAGTACGACAGTTCTCAACCTCTGTTGGCGGCAAGACCATCACGGTAGAGACAGGCAAGGTCGCCGGCCAGGCTGACGGCGCCGTTACCGTGCGCCAGGCCGATACGCTCCTCCTGGCGACGGCGACGATGGCCAAGGATCCACGTGAAGGCATCGATTTCTTCCCGCTTTCCGTGGACTATGAGGAGCGGCTGTACGCCGGGGGACGAATTCCCGGATCCTTTTTCCGCAGGGAAGGCCGACCATCTGAGGCGGCCATCCTCACCGCTCGCTTGACGGACCGCCCCTTGCGGCCGCTTTTCCCCAAAGACATGCGGAACGACGTACAGATCATTCTGTACGCCCTGTCCTCCGACGGCGAAACTCAGCTTGATGTTCTGGGGATCAATGGCGCTTCGACGGCGTTGATGATCTCCGGCATCCCCTTCGGCGGTCCGGTTGGCGCCGTGCGCGTCGGTCGGCTGAATGGCGAGTTCATCTTCAACCCGACCTACCAGGAAACACAGGAGTCATCCCTCGACCTGCGCATCGCCGGGACGAGGGATGCCATCCTCATGGTCGAGTGTGGGGCGGTGGAGGTTGATGAGAAGACCATGGTGGAGGCGCTCGAGGCCGGTCATCGGGCGATGCAGCCGCTCATCGATCTCCAGGAGGAGATGCGCCGCGCCGTCGGACGCGAGCAACGCACATACCCGTCCTTCGGCCTGTCCGAAGAGACATCGAAGACCGTGCAGGCGTGGCTGGCCGATCGGTTACGAGAGACGTTGGCCATCCCGCACGGCAAAGCCGAGCAGAATCTCGCGATCAGTTTGCTTCAGGAAGAAGCCAAGGCGGCGCTGGCCAATGAAGGTGGGCCGAGCGAGGCCGAAGTGATATTGGCGTTCGAGGATCTGTACAAGACCGATGTCCGCTCGCGCATCTTGAACGACTCGGTTCGGACGGATGGCCGGGGACCGCGCGAAATTCGCCCGATCTCGGTTGAGGTCGACTTCAGCCCGAGGGCACACGGCTCGGGTCTGTTTACCCGCGGCGAGACCCAGGTGCTCACACTGGCCACGTTGGGTATGCCGCGTGAGCGTCAGTCACTGGACGGCCTGTCTCCCGTGGAAGAAAAGCACTACATGCACCATTACAACTTCCCGCCCTTCTCCACCGGCGAGACCAAGCCCTTGCGCGGCGCCTCGCGCCGCGAGATCGGTCACGGCGCGTTGGCCGAACGTGCCCTCGTGCCCGTGCTGCCGTCAGAGACAGAGTTTCCCTACACCATGCGCCTGGTGTCGGAGGTTTTATCCTCCAATGGTTCGACTTCGATGGCCTCGGTTTGCGGGTCTACGCTGGCTCTGCTCGACACCGGCGTGCCGATCCGCGCCCCGGTCGCCGGGATCGCCATGGGGTTGGTCAAAGAAGGCGATCGCTATGCCATTCTCACCGACATTCAGGGCGTCGAAGACCACCTGGGTGACATGGACTTCAAGGTCGCAGGGACGCGCAAGGGGATCACTGCCCTTCAAATGGACATCAAGATCAAAGGCCTGACGGCCCAGATCCTGTCGGAGGCGCTCGAGCAGGCGCGCCAGGCGCGCTTTGAGATCCTGGACAAGATCGAAGCCTGCATGCCCGCCCCGCGCCCCAGCCTCAAACCGCATGCACCACACCTGACGATCCTCACCATCGATCCTGACAAGATCGGAGCCGTCATCGGGCCGGGCGGCAAGATGATCCGCAGCATCCAGGAGAAGACCGGCGTTCGCATCGATATCGAGGACGACGGCACGGTGTTCATCGCGGCCGAAGACGGGCCGAGCGCGGCGGAGGCCAAGCAATTGGTCGAAGGGTTGACCGAGGAAGCCGTGGTCGGTCGGATCTACACCGGGCGCGTTGTAAGGACGACGGACTTTGGGGCGTTCGTCGAGATCCTGCCCAACGTGGATGGCATGGTGCACATCTCGCAGCTTGACACCGAACATGTGGAGAAGGTGGAGGATGTCGCCCGCGTGGGGGATGAGATCACCGTCATGGTCACCAACATCGACTCCGAGGGCAAGATCCGTCTGTCGCGACAGGCTGTCCTCGAAGGCTGGACGCCGGAGGAGGCGATGGCTCACGATCGGCCGACAGGCCGGCGCACCGGCGGAGGATCCGGCGGGCGCTCCGGTCCGGGCGGACGATCCAGCTCGGGAGGCAGGAGGAACTCCGGCCCACGCAACCGGCGCTGAGCGCGCACCCGGTTGGCCCTCGCCCGACTGTTTTCGTGAAATGCGGACTTGAAGGGAGGGAGGAAGCCCAGCTTCCCCCTTCCTTTTCTTGTTAGTTCGCGAGTTCCCTTCGCAATCTGGTGCATTCCGAGCAGGCGGCACGGCTGTTGTGTGGGAGCCGAAGAGATCATGCTGTTATTGCGATCCCGCTCTCAGGTGTCTCCATCACAGCTGAGCGCATTTGTAGCCGCACCCGTTACGGGTGCGCCCCCCATCGCAGGCGGGGGCATTTGTAGCCGCACCCGTAACGGGTGCGCTCCCCATCGCGGGCGATCGCACCTGTAGCCGCACCTTTGATGGGCGCGCCCCTCATCACGGGCGAGCGCACTTGTAGCTGCACCCTTTACGGGTGCGCCGCCCATCACAGGCGTGGTGCGCAGGTCGGAGATCTGCGACTACAAGAACGTCATGGCTTGGATCATGGCTTTCCCCAAGCCAGGTTCCGCCCGTCTCGGCCACATGGTTTGTCAGCCGTGAATCCCTCCATTAGAATGAAGCCGTGAGCGATCATCCCGTTCGAGGTCGTTGGTCCAACACAGCCAAACTCATGGTGGGCGGGAGCCTGCTCATCCTCGGTGTCTACGTCCTCTTCCGCTTCGGCGTTCTGATCATCCCTCTGATCATCGCCACCATCCTGGCATACATCCTTTCCCCTCTGGTCTCCTTCGTTCAGGGCCGACTGCACCTTTCGCGTGGCGCTTCTACCGCCATCGTCTACTTGCTTGCCTTGGGTGTCGTGGCCCTCGTTCCGGTTCTTGTCGTGCCGGTGCTGCTCGAGCAATTGCAGCGCCTCAATCTCGACTTCCAAAGCATCATTCTCTCGATCGAGTCCTTCCTCAGCCGTCCACTTGTGATCGGCGGATTGAGCATCGACGTCTCGCAGCTTGTGATCCAGGCCGAGTCGTCGTTGCGCGCGATTCTCGAGCCCCTGTTCGGTCAGACTCTGGGCTTCGCCGTCGATGTTCTGACCTCGCTTGTCTGGATCATCTTCATCCTGATCGTCTCGTTCTACCTGGTGAAGGACGGCGCCCGTTTCACCGAATGGCTCGAAAGCCTCTTCCCCCCGAACTTACGACAGGACGTCCGTCGTTTGAGGGTGGAGATTAATGCCATCTGGAGCGCGTTCTTCCGCGGCCAGCTCCTGCTCGTCCTCATCGTCGCTTTCATCATCACCGTCGGCGGCTTGATCGTCGGCCTGCCTTTCGCACTGGCCATGGGGGTGCTAGCGGGGCTGCTTGAGTTCCTCCCCAGCCTGGGCCATGGGATCTGGCTTGTCATCGCCGCCCTGCTGATGCTGTTCCGCGGATCGACCTGGATCCCACTGCCCAACTGGATCGTCACCCTGGTTGTCATTGGCTTGCACGGCGTCTTCCAGCAGGTGGATCTGAACATCCTCATCCCGTCGATCATCGGACGAAGGGTCCGACTTCACCCTCTGGTCATCATCCTAGGCATCGTCGCCGGAGCCTCCCTGGCCGGCGTCCTGGGGATTCTTCTCGCCGCGCCGACCATCGCCAGCATGCGTGTCATTGGTCGATACGTGCAGGCGAGGCTGTTCGACATGGACCCGTCCTCGCCTGAGCCCGCACCGGAGTTTGCTGGTGAGACGACCGACTAGGATCGACTCCTCCTCGCCTCCCTGGGGACCACAAACACGGCTGGTCTCGGCCGTGTTTCTGCTGATCCTGGCGATCGCGCTCTTGCTCAGGCTGCGCGAGCTTCTCGTACCTCTCATCCTGGCCTTGTTGCTGGCCTACCTGCTACACCCGGTCGTCACGCGTTTTCAACATTGGCTGCGGTTGCCGCGCTGGGCGGCTGTCCTGCTCACCTACGTCATCCTGATCGTCCTCATCG
>CAZGRL010000081.1:0-15864 GCA_964528155.1 uncultured Anaerolineaceae bacterium | reverse complement strand
GTCGATACAAGCCATCGAAGATCTTGTTCACAACGGCCTTGGAGAAGGCAAGATGTGAGGCCGACCAGGCAATCCACTTCGGTGATCGGTGGGAAAGGGACGTCTTGGGTGCACATGAAGCGGGTATGCTGTCGTGCTTGATCGGCAATGCCGGAAGTCGAGATCCACGACCTGACTATGTTGTGGGGGATATCGGCCAGGTCCTGGACTTCGTAAGGGACCGGCACCACTGATCGCTCATCTGAAACCAGGATGTTCGTGCAGGGAGGAACCTAATGGGTGGCATGCAAGCGAGAGTCGAACTCCTCCAAGACTCGAAAGATGGGCTGGGGGAGGGCCCGTTGTGGGATCATCGCGACAGCGCCCTATACTGGGTCGATATTGACGCAATGTGCGTCCATCGATACCATCCCTCAACCGATCGGAAGGACACATTCCGTCTGGATGTGGCGCCTACTGTTCTGGGACTTCGAGCCATCGGTGGCTTTGTCATGGGGACGTCCAAGGGCTTCGCCTTCTGGGATCCGTCTGGTGGGGAGTTGGAGATGATCCATGACCCTGAGGCGGATATCGAAGAGTCCCGTTTCAATGACGGCGCCGTGGATCATCAGGGACGATTCTGGGCAGGGACGTATGCCAAGAAGACATCGACGAACCTGTATCGGCTTGATCCAGACCTTTCGGTCCACAGGATGGAGGAAGGGCTGACCGTTGCGAACGGCATCGGGTGGAGCACTGACAACCGCACCATGTATTTCACCGATACCAGGATCCGCATGATATACGCATATGACTTCGACGCGACCACAGGCGCACTCTCCAATCGCAGACCATTCGTGCACACACCCGACTCAGACGATGTCCCCGACGGCCTTACAGTCGACAGCGAAGGTTTCATCTGGAGTACACGGTTTGGAGGGTGGAGAATCGTCCGATACGATCCTCGCGGCATCGTTGAGCGTGAGGTCATGCTCCCCGTGAAGTATCCGACAAGTTGCACTTTCGGCGGGCCAAACTACCGCGAGCTCTTCATCACCAGCTCGAGGCGTTACGTCCCGGCGGCGGATCTGACAGAGCAGCCCCTTGCAGGCAGCGTGTTCAGATTGGAGACCGATGTGGAAGGTCTGGAGAATCCACTCTTCCGAGGCTAGGTTCCGCGAAGGAGGAGACGCTGTGCAGGTTATTCCTCCGATTGGCAGCAGGCCGATGGCGATGCCCAGAACGCGAGCATCGGCGATGGCCAGGGCAAATCGAAATCGGACGGACTGGAGGCGACATTCTGGTATGGAACTCCGAGAGTTGGTACGACCGGGCCTTGTTGCAGTTGATGTTTCGGTCGAGAGTTGGGAAGATGCGGTCAGGACGGCCGGAAGGTTGCTGGTTGACGACGATGCCGTCGATGACCGTTTTGTCGACGCGATGATCCATATTGCCAATGAATACGGCCCTTACTTCGTGATTGCACCCGGCATTGCCCTCCCACATGCTCGACCAGAAGATGGTGTGAGGAGAGCCAGCATAGCAATCGTAAGGTTGAGTGAATCGGTAGAGTTCGGAAACAAAGAGAATGACCCTGTGTTTCTCGTTATAGCCCTAGCCGCCGCAGACAAGACCCAGCATGTCCAGGCTTTGGCGGAGCTGGCACATATTCTGGGGAGGGAAGAAATCATCGAGCGGATCAAGGCATGTAAGACGTCGGAGGACCTGGCGTCGATCTTTGGGGGAAACACGAAGCAACCGGGGTAGTGGCCGCGGTCGCCCCATAGGATGTCGGTCTGCGGGGGCGGCTTGGGTTGTGCCTGATAAGGTGATCGAGCTTCAGATCTCCAAGCCAAATGGTGAAAGTGCAATACGAAATCCTCGAACGCTCGACCTTAACACTGGCAGTGGTGATCTTCGAGTAGCGCAACGGGCGTACCGGCGATAGTTCACATACGAGGCCCCGCGAAGCACCCGCAGCTGGTTTAAGGGGCCCTCCACTTTCGCTTCCCGGCCGTCAAGGGGTCGATAGGGGTACGGATATCGAACGATGTATTCATCCTCACCCCATAGACTGCGCGTCCACTCCCAGACATTTCCCGCCAGATCCAGGACGTCGTAGGGACTCGCTCCCTTCGGAAAGCAACCTACTGTCGTCGTTCCACCCAGGCCTGTCTCCTTCAAGTTAGCACAATCAGGATCAAATGCACCGCCCCACGGGTAGAGTCGCGCCTCGCCCGCGCCACCTGCCGGACCACGAGCAGCCTTCTCCCACTCAGCTTCGCTGGGAAGCGTCACCCGCCAACCTTGTTTGAGAAGCGTTGCCAGGAGATGGGGTGTCCCGCTCCACAACTGCAGGGTACGCGTGAGCCACCGACAGTACCGCATCGAATCCTGCCACGTGACATGCGCCACCGGGTGATTTGAGACCCCCTGGTAGCCTTCACTGATCTCCGGCTGATATCCGGTGTCTTCAATAAAAGCCTTGAATTGCGCGTTGGTGACCGGATATCGGGCGATGAAGAACCTGGGCAGATCAACGACGTGTTGAGGCACTTCTCGCTTGTACCACTGAAGCATCAATCTTGCGGAGTCCAACTCCTCCCAGCCGTCGCCAAGCCCCATCTCGTGTATCAGCTCGTCGATATTGGGTTCCTTCGACAACATGGCGCCGAGGGTTTGGCCTTCCCAATCCGGACCTATCCCGTATTCATCGATTAGGGAGGTGATCTCATCCTCCTTCGAGCCCATGACGAAGGCGCCCTCGGGGACTTCGATGAAACCGAGAAGGGAATCCTTCGGGAGATGCCACGCATCGGAGCGAAATCGCAAGTCTCCCAGGTCGGCCAGCATGTTTCCCGCGCTGACTCGCGCCTCGATCGGAAGACTACCATGCTCGATGATCCGCATGAGGCTATTCTGGACCTGAGCGACGATCTCCTTCCCGACTTGCTCTCTCTCCATTCTCACATTCGTCAAGATCCTCGCGGCTGAATACCATACCCACGGATCGGCTGCAACTCTCGAGTCGCGAGCACACAAACGGTCGACCAACTGCCCAGCCAATGTCGGGTTCTTCTTCTGGGCTATCTGTGCACAGGCTAACAGGATCTCCTGCCAGCGTTGCGGATTGGAAAGGAAGAGACCGATCACCTGCTCGGGAAAGCCGGCCTCGCTAAGGTGGTCCGAGACCAGAAAATCTTGAATCAGAATGTGGGGCAGCGCGTACACCGGCGCCTGCCAACGCGTGAAAATGCCGCCATCAATCCTCTGTTCGCGGACATGGAACGAAAGCGTCGGGTAGGCTTGGCGATGACTGGGCAGACACGCGCCAAGTATCTCGTCAGGAGAAAACTCTGAGAGCATGAGATTCGAGGATGCGTTCCGCGCCCGGATATACAGCTGCTCCTTGAGGCTCAAGAGGAACTGGGACCGGTCCACCTTCGGCCGATCCGCTCCTTGTCTATCTGCCAATAGCACATCGAGCGCCCTGCTCAATCCGGCCTCGAACCATCGATCGGTGAGCGTCTGAACGGATCTGGCCAGCAGGTCCTCATGCGTCTCGGGCTCAAATCGATCGTTCAGGGTATGGGGATACAGCAGAAGCGTCAGCATCAGAGGGTTTCGGACCAGGACATAATGGGCGATGTCCTGTTCCAGCCAAGCTTCGATTTCGGCGCTGCCCTTCGACGTCTCTCTATCGCGATCTTGGCCAAAGTAGCCAAACCAACGTTGGATCATCAAGTGGATCTGCGATTCAGAGAGAGGGGTGATCTCGTAGACGGGGAGACCGGAGACTTGGAGGCGATCGATCGCGGCTTTGTGACGATGGAAGGCTGCCACGATTCGAGCCTTTGGATGCGAATGCACGAATTGGAGAATCGCCGCCATCAATCGAGAATCCGCGCCCTCATCGTCACTGGCGAGAGCATCAAGATCATCAATGAAGAAATGTACCCCCGTTTCCTCCAGCTCGTTACAGAAGTCGGGAAAGAACGCCCGCAATCCAACCTGCCTCATGTATTCTTCGCAGAAATGCAGAATATCTAGCCTTGCCGGTGACCTCTCTGAGGTCGGCCCATAACCGCACTGCGACATGTTCAAGTAAATCGGAAGTAGAGCTTGTTGCCTGAGTGAGTCGTACCTATCCCCCGTCGCAGGAGCTCTCTCCCCCGGGTGGGTGTGAGCAGGGCTGGAATCGGACATTCCAAGGCATTCGCTTGCGATGGCGTATGTGTAGGCGTGGAGGACCGTACTCTTGCCCGAGCCATGGCTGCCGCACAAGACAAGATGCGGTTCATTCAGAATGGCGGAGTGGACCGAGACAGGCGGATTCTCGCGGACGGGCCGCAGGTCATCACGCCGGATGCCTGATTTGTCGGGGGTTGAAGTCAGCATGGGAATGAAGACGTCTCGCCAGTCGCGGTTGACAATCCGATCGTCCGGATCCTCGATCAGATCCGAGAAGAGTGGCGGAGCGTGTGGCTCCGACACAATTCTGGCGAGGTAATTTCTCCGCAGGGCTCGATCGTCCATCGCTCTTCCGTGCCTATCGGATGATCATGCGTGTCAGCCGGATCCCACGAGAGACCGAACCTGTCTTGCCCGTCCCCGGCCATGAGCGGACACCGCGCAGGCCGCCATTTGACGAGAGCCCCTTCACGCCGCGGCTGAAGAGTTGTGTCTGTGCCGGTGCGAACGAAAGACGCTCGGCGGAGAAACGGCATCGCCGGAGCGGGCGAGAGCCCTCAGGACGGGGTGAGGGCAGGGGATGATGCTCTGCAACGATGGCGGGGATGTGGCTTGGCATGCACCTCACCGGAGGTATCGGTGCATCTTCCGGAGAACGACCTCCGCCATTGCACGCCACAGGCCTCCACGTTCAGAAAGCCGGCCTCAATCGACCTGATGGGATTCCGTCTTCGCGTGCCCTCCCTTGGCAGGACCTCGCCTCACCGGCCTTGGCGTTTGTCTCAAGCCCGAGGATGAGTCCTCAGCCCGCGCGGGGCGTCTCCACGGTGTGACCTCTACGGGAATGGCTTCCCGAGCTTCAGGCCCTCCTGGTGTTTGAGGATGAGCTCGACGGTCTTGCCCGCCATGTGATCCAGCATCGCCACTCCCTTGTCGGCGCTGGCAGCAGTGGCGTCGCCAATTACTCCGCTCTTGCAGAAATCGCTCCACGGGATTGAGATCGGTCCGAACATTGGATCGATCTCGGGATACTCACTCACCGCCTTGCTCATGTCGACCAATTCCGGCCGGAGCGCCAGTACACAAGAGGTTTCGAACTCCTCCGCATGAACGTACCGAGGATGCCATCGCTTGGAGGTGCAGTACTTGTCCATAGCCTCGTAGAGGCCGGGGAGGGCAAGGTTCACGATGCGAGCCGGGGAGGACGAAACCAGCAGCTTGCGCTCAGCGTCCTGGCATGCAGCCATTGCGCCGATGTGGCCCAGGAGTACGTAGATGGTCTTTATCCCATGGACGTACATCGACTCGGCGATCTCCACGATGGTGTTGGAGAAAGTAGCATCGGTCACTCGAACAGTCCCTGGGTAAAAGCGCAGAGAAAACGATGGTGTGTACCTCATGGTGGCCATCAAGAGTGCGCCAGTCTCTTGGGCCACTCGCTCACCGAGATGATCGGCGACAATGATGTCGCAGCAGAAGGGTAGGTGTGGCCCATGTTGCTCGATCGCCGCGACAGGAAGCACGGCGAAGTCTACGCGCTTCACAAACTCCTGAAACTCAGGCCATTTCATCTCCATGTGACGGTAGATCCTGTCAGCAGCCATCTCTGGACATCTCCATTCCAAGCGAGTGGGGAGCCTAGCTCCCCACTCGCGCGATTGCTCAGGCTGAACGCTCTTACGGCACGCCGGTCAGCAGCTTCAGACCATGACCGAGAATGTTGAAGATGATCGAGTAGTCTGACAGCGGGAACTGTCTGGCGTAGTCAGCTATCGGCTGGGCGACGGTAAGGAGTGTGGTCAATCCGCCATAGCACAGGATAGCACTGATCACACCTCCCAGGATCGCGCCACGCTTCCCGCCAGTCGCATTCCCGAAAATGGCAGCCGTACCGCCTTCGAAGAAGGCAGGCACGATGGCGGGGAAGACAACATTCTGAGGGGAGATCGCTGCCATGATGAACATGATGATCGTGCCGACAACCAAGTGAACCATGAAGCCGATCATCAGGGCGTTCGGCGCATATCCAAAGAACACAGGCATATCCAGGGCTGGAACAGCGCCCGGAACAACCCTGGTAGCTATGCCCTTGAATGCGGCCACAAGTTCAGCCAGCAGCATCTTCACGCCATAAAGCAGGATTGCCATCCCAGCTGCCCCGGTCACGGCCGCGATGATCATCCATATCCATGGATTCGCACCGTTCGCATAAGTCTCGCTGACGTAGGCTGGGCCGGCGAAGATTACCCCCACGAGGTAGATGAACAGGAAAATGATCGTGGTCATGATGACCGGGTCGCTCATGAACGCCAAGCGCTCCGGCAAGTGCAAGTCCTCCGTGCTGTCATTTTCCTTGCCGATCTTGCTACCGAGCCAGGAAGTCAGGATGGTGGAGGTGTGAATCGCATGCCCCAGGGTGAAATCATCGTTGCCGATCACTTTCCTGGACCAGGGCAGAGTGACCCATGGGATGAACGTGTGCCAGAATCCGAGGAACAGGATCGCGACGATCACGACTGTCGTCAGGCTCCATGGCGTGACGGTGATGAGAATGGCTAGCACGAACCATGTGTTTTGGAGAAGTAGGTTCATGGTCATCCAGACAATCTTCATGGGGGTTATTCGCGCCAAGATGAGATTGACGAAGAACGCCCCGACCATGATCAACCCGATCTGCGCGCCGTAGTCCGAGAAGAAAACGGCGGACTGTCCCTCGGCCGCGCGAGCCAGGATCTCGGTCTCATACTGTCTGGCAAAGCCATGACGCAAGATCTCTGTCGCCGGATTCACGTTGTTGAACAGCATGACAACGCCGGCGAACAGGATAATCCACCCAAACATGGTTCGCAGAGTGCCCGTGAGAACTTGCTCGATCCTCTTGCGCTGGAGTATCAAGCCAAGGAAAGCCACCAAACCGAAGACTTTGGTGGCATCGTTGAAGATCTCTCCGGTGATGAAACTGACGATCGAGTTTATGATGTCCATCAGCGTAGCTCCTTGAGTCTAGGTTTGTTTCAGAGGCCATATCGCTGCAGTTGCAGCCATCGGGTGATAAGTGGGTCCCACTGCCTCCTTCCTCCCCGATGCGCATGGTCAGACATCGAACAATGTAGACTTATGAGTTCTGACTTTCTGTCTAGAGCTTGCCCTCTCTTTCAAGCAATTCACGAATCACTGGCAAAAGCTTCTCCTCGTATTCGGCGACACTCATGACATTCTTCAGGCCCACAACTGGGAATGGCAGTTCCTCTGAGAACCTCGTCGTGAGATTCAGCGTGCAAACAACAATGTCACATGAATTGGCATTTATGACGCTCGACGCAACTGCGTCCAGCTCGACTTTATTGGCGAGGCCATGCGCTTCTATGACTTCCTGGGCCTGCAACTTGATCATCGTGCTGGATCCTGCCCCGGCCGGGCACGTAAAGTAGATGAGCAGCTTTCCCAGTCTCCCTTTTCCCATAGTATCGCCTCCCGATTCGGCATGAGGAAGTTTCGTCGGATCTCTCGAAGTCGGCCCTGCAATTAACCAACAGGCCACAGATGTGTTGGAAGCACACCAGGCAGTAAGCCCTCTGCGCTATGGGAGATCATTCGATTGGTGAAGCAGAACGAGTCAGGACCCTTGGATATGGCTCAGCTTTCTGCCTATAGGGATCATGTTTCAAGATACGAACCCGGTTGATCCGTTGCGCGTCAGAGGATGCGAACCTCACTTGACTGCACTGGAGTCCGCGTGATTGTCAGAACCGCAGGACGGACGGTGGGCGCATTTCTCAAGCTGCAGCTCTCTCCGCGTGACCCTGTTGATAAAGATCTGCTGCTGGGCTTGGGCCGGGGAATCAGATAAATCCTATGTTCTTTCCTTGAGATGACAGACAAGGGTAGGGCGCCACGGTAGGCGGGAGCCACTGGTCGATTGCGCTTCGTCGCGGGTGTGTGGGCATCCCTTCAAAGCGATAGCCATTTGTAGTAACAATAGCATATAATAAAAAGCGCCAACAATCAATACGGAGTGTTCGTTCGACGGACCGAAGACATGAAGGCGAGCGGATCCAGTCGAACAGGTAATGGGAAGCCGCTTGACGCTTGGCCGATCCGAGCGCGGAAGCTGAACGGTTGGGGGGAGCCGGACACCCGGCCACTCTGGTTCAGTGGGTCTGACCCTTGGCCCGAATCCTCTCGGTTGGACGCGGAGAGCGGCGGTTATATGGCTTGTCCGTTTCCCGTTCGGCTGGGGGGGCGGCAAGAGGAGAAAGCCCACAGGGCGCGGGGCACTGGCCTGCCCGGCCCTGAGTGGAACGCCCACGCGACCGGCACTTTGCCCGCGGTGTGCTCAGCTGCCGGAGGAGCTCCCGGATGTCGTCAGATCCCATCACATAGCATGTCTGTGAAAGATCCAGGTACGGACCGTCTGCTTGGATGCCCCATCCGGACACAGGGGCATGGCGACGGGGAAGATCGATTCCTCCATGAGGCATGGACAGTCTCGCAGGCGCAATCCATCGTGATCGAGCCCAGGTTTTCACACGGTGAGGTCGGGGGTTTGCCTCTCGGACAACAGGAGCATTTGTGTTGATCCACCTGGCACTTGCGGGAGGCGGGCGATGGGCAAGTGACGGTATGCCATGTTTGCCGTCTCGAGATGGTCACATAAGGCGCTTGGCAGGCGGCGCGCATCGATCGCAGGCGAATGGTATAGAAGAAGTTGCGGAGCTGCAGAAGAGGACATCAACGGCCAAAGGCCGATCTGCGCGAGAACGTAGATGCACGGCAAGATCAGGCGACGGCCCCTATACTGTGTCCGAAGGTCCGGGAAGGTCTCCTATCCGAATGGCAGCTGCTGACAAAGCAACGACTCAGACCCTAGCTTGTCCGCAGTCGGCTCCCTCCGAACCGCTCTCGAAGCCGGGCGTTTCTTGCCTCAGAGCCAGGCAAGTTCGCACTTACCCAGATCGGTGGCACAATGCCATCCCGGTACATGCGAACTGCCACTTCCGCCATGATGCTGTTCAGAATCGCGCAGGATACAACCGTACCCAATGGTGCCACCTTCGGCAGGTCCTCGGCGATTTGGACGCAGCCATCGCCGACGTCCAGGCAACTGTCTATGACGAGGTCCGCAATATCGACCAGCTTTCTCCCGCTCGAGTGTCTCGAAGGCAGTCCGCGCGACTGTTCGACATTTGTCAGGGCGATGACCTTCAGATCCATCTCCTTCGCCGCCATGGCCATTTCGACTGTGATCGGGTTCACTCCGGACCGGGAGACGACAATCAGGATCTCGCTCTCCCGCACGTCGTAGTTGTCGAGCAGGATGCGCGCATAGCCTTCGAGGCGATTGATCTTCATTTCTCGACTCGGAGCGCCTCCCCCGTGCATCGTGAGGTTCACGTCGAGGATCGCGTTCACCGGCGCGAACCCACCCGCCCGATAGAAAAGGTCCTCGGCAACCATGTGGCTGTGTCCCGTCCCAAAGACGTGCAGGACACCTTCTCTCTTGAACAAATCGACAATCCACACACTTGCAGTTTCTATAGCCTCGGATTGTGTATCTTGGATCCGACGTATTTTCGAAACCGCCTTCTCGAAGTACTCATTGCTGGCAGACAGGGTCATCGCGATACCCTCCAATCGAAGAGTGGGTGATCAGTTGTCCCTAGCCACGGATCAAACCTTGAAGGTCTCCTATTGCGACGAAGGACGTGTAGCGATAGCACGTCGCTCTGCAGAGGTCGCAACTCATGGATGGCCGGGCTGGAAGTGAGGGTGTAGATCGCGAATTGATATGGCATTCTGCCCAATCTCATTCGCTAGCGAGAGAGGCCGTGGTTCAACGTCCACGCAGTTTGCGGTTGGAATGACATAGCCGCATGAGGTATCTAAGGCCTGTTGTATCATTGTCCATGCGATCCTCGTGTGGGGAGGAAGGTAATGGCACAAGAAGAGTTGTCCCTACAATCTCAATTGTATTCCACCATGTTGAAGATTCGGCGCTTTGAAGAAGCCGCAATCGCTCAATATCGCGTGGGGAATATCCGAGGTTATCTCCACCCATACATAGGGCAGGAGGCCATTGCGGCAGGTGCGATATCAGCACTAGAGCCGCAAGATCTGATTACCAGCACACATCGAGGACATGGACATGCTATTGCCAAGGGACACGACGTCCGCCTGATGATGGCCGAGCTGTTCGGCAAGGAGACCGGCTATTGCCGGGGGATGGGCGGGTCGATGCATGTGTCTAGCATAAGCCTGGGCAACCTGGGGGCAAACGGGATCGTAGGCGGAGGCATGCCGATTGCGGCCGGCGCGGCGCTAGGGTTGAAGCTCAGAGGCGAGAAGCGTATTGTGGCCTGCTTCTTTAGCGATGGCGCGGCTAACAACGGGGTATTCCACGAAACCTTGAACATGGCTGCTGTCTACGGGTTGCCCGTCATCTTCATCCTCGAGAACAACCATTATGCCGTCTCGACACCCGTCTCAGCTTCGACGCGGGTGGAACGGCTGTCTGACCGCGGCGCAAGCTATGGCATGCCGGGCTACTCTGTGGACGGCAATGACGCACTGGTTGTTCATCGAGCGATGCGAGTGGCCGTCGAGCAAGCCAGATCGGGCGGAGGGCCCTCCCTGGTCGAGTGTCTCACCTATCGGGGTGGAGGTCACCACGTTAACGACCCCGGCTTGTACATGCCGGAGGATGAGGTGGCGCAGTGGCGGTTGAGAGACCCCATCAGACTCATGAGAGATCAGCTTCTCGCGGCCGGGGTTACCCAGGACGAAATCGCCTCCGTGGAATCAAAAGTTGAACGCACAATAGAGGAGGCGATTGAGTTTGCGCTGGAGAGCCCTGTGCCGTCAGAGGACGCCTTTGTGGCTTCGTTGGGGTAAGCTCGCTCGTTAACGAAGTCAAGTATTCGTCTCCTCATTGATCTGCATAGGAACACGGAGAGTCTGAGAGGCAGCAATGGCTTGGACAAAATACCGAACCGCGCTTCGTGATGCGCTCCTCGAGGAAATGGCAAGAGACCCTGCGGTCTTCTGCCTGGGCGAGGGGATCGCCGAGCGAGGGGGCTCCTACAAGGTTACGGAAGGCCTTCTGGCGAAGTTCGGTCCCGAACGCGTCATCGATGCACCGATATCAGAGGCTTCGTTCCTGGGCATGGGCGTCGGGGCGGCTATCATAGGCATGCGGCCGGTCGTCGAGATCTTGTTCATTGATTTTGCCTGCCTTGCCATGGATCAAATCGTCAATCAAGCCGCCAAGTACCGCTTCATGTCCGGCGGCCAAGGTCACGTGCCGCTAGTCATTCGAACGCAGGGTGGCTCCGGCAACGGGCTTGCGGGACAGCATTCACAGAGCCTGGAGGCACTCTATTATCACATCCCAGGTCTGAAGGTCGTGATGCCGTCAACCCCTTATGACGCAAAGGGTCTGCTCAAGACCGCCATAAGGGACGATGACCCCGTGGTTTTCATCGAACACAAGCTCCTTTACCAGACGGAGGGTGAGGTTCCGGACGAAGAGTACCTGATCCCTCTTGGACGAGCTGAGGTGAAACGGTCCGGTGACGATCTCACGATCGTCACGTATTCTCATATGACCTTGAAGTGCCTCGAAGCCGCCGATATCCTCGAGTCACACGGGGTCCATGCGGAAATCATCGATTTGCGCTCTATAGTGCCAATGGACATGGAATGCATCCTGGCTTCTGTCCGGAAGACCGGCCGGCTGATCGTGGCTCACGAGGCCTGCAAACGCGGCGGCATCGGAGGCGATATTGCCGCCAATGTGCTGGAGGAAGCCTTCGACGACTTGGATGCTCCCATCAAGAGAATCGCTGGCAGGAACACGACGATTCCGTTCAGCCTTACTCTCGAGAAGGCATGCGTCCCATCAGTCGAGGAGATCGTACAGGGGGCGCTTGCCATGATGGATCACTAGCTGAGCTGGAGGATATGATGCTGACTTCTCTTCGAGTCCGGTCTCTGGAGGTCCGTGCATGGCCGTGAAAGTGATCATGCCTCAGGGCGGTCAGGATATCGTGACCGGTCGGGTCGTCAAGTGGTTGAAGTCGGAGGGGGAAACAGTGACAAAAGGAGAGGTGATTTGTGAGGTCGAGACCGAAAAGGCCGTCTTCGAGATCGAGGCACCGGATGACGGTGTGCTCCTGAGGATCGTGATCCCTGACGGGCAAGAGGCAGCCATCTTCGGGGTCATAGGCTATATCGGTGCACCTGGAGAAGTCATTCCTGCGGAAGAGAAGCCCCCGGAGCACGCCATCCACATCCCAGGTCCGCCAGAAGGTGACCAGCCGGACAGGATGGCGAGGCGAGATCGCGGCCGCGGAGTGGCGATTTCACCCAGAGCCAGGCGCCTCGCCGATGACCTGGGGGTGGATGTGAATCTGGTCACTGGAACCGGTCCTGGCGGCAGGATAACCGAAAAAGACATCCAAGGATTTCATTCGAAGCTAGCGCCGGGCGCGAGCAGCGGAGAACCGGAGGGGATTGTCGAGGGGCAAGTCGCTGCAATGTCAAAGCTCCGCCGCCTCACGGCCCGCCGGATGCAGCTCAGCAACCAGACAGTCCCGCATTTCTATGTCACGGTATGTGTTGACGTAACCGAGGCACAACGATTCAAGACCGAAACGAACGAGCGCGCACAGAACGAAGCCGCCACTCCCCTCACTCTCACCGACCTAATCGCGCGGGCATGCGTGCTGGGCTTTCAAGAATTCCCCGAGTTCAATTGCTCGGTCCGGGATGACGAGAATCTGATTCTTTGGGAGAACCTGAACTTCGGCATTGCCGTAGCAGTGGGCGATGAGCTCCTGGTTCCTGTCATCCCCGACATAGACCGTCTGTCTCTGGCTGAGATTGCCGTTGAACGCGCTCGGCTGGTCTCGAAGGCCCAACAAGGGAAGCTCTCTTCGTTGGCAAGCAGCCGCTTTACAATTTCGAATCTGGGCATGTACAGCGTCGACCAATTCATAGCAATTATCAACCCGCCAGAGACTGCTATTCTGGCCGTCGCAAGCGTCATCAAGGAACCCCGCGTGCTGAAGAGTGGTGAGATCGGGATTCGCGATGCTGTCAATCTGTCATTGTCCGTTGACCATCGCGCTGCGGACGGCGTTCTTGCCAGTCGGTTCTTGAACGTTGTCCGCAGTTCGCTCGAGGCCCCGGAATCCCTCGCAGGCTAGTCGCGTGAGATGCCCGGCCGATGGGAGTGTTGATCGAGGTCGTCGAGGGCGATCCTGCTGCCGGCAAATTTGACAGGCGGAATTCGCTTTGAAGGCGGTTGGGTAAGAGCGCACACGCCAACCGGAAGGCGCATCTCATCATCCTGCCTCAAGCTCCCCACGAGCGCCTCTCATCCAAGGAGATAGGTTGCGTCCCGTCGGTGACGCCGAAGAAGTCACTTCTCCATTCCGCTTTCATCCCACCCCACGCGGCGGACTGGTCGCTGTAAGACGGGGTTTGTGCTGGAGATTGTCTCCTACGTTTGTCAGGCGTCTCGCTTTCGATCTTCCCTGCAATGTTACGAAGATAGACAAATCTGTCCTCGACGCGGTAGTGGGAGAATTCGCTGAAACCGGGGACCCGGATCGGCTGCGAGGCAAATGAGGACGCATATGCCCAAACGGAATGGTCCGCCGGCGGAGTGGGGCTGGGCCCTTGGCGATGGGACGGCCTTGCTCCCAAGAACGCTCCAGATTGCACTAGGAAACGTGGCACGACGGAGTGTTCGTGTCATCGGAGGAGGGCGCGCTCATGAACAAAGATGCGACGTTATCCCTGGTCCAGGAGTTGGGTCTGCTTGCCGTTCTGCGGTCCCCCTCCAAGGAGGTTGCTTTGCGAACGGTCGATGCACTCGTGGCAGGCGGTGTGAGGGGTATCGAGATAACGTTCACCACGCCGGACGCTGCGTCTGTGGTGGCTGAACTGGCCCGAGTGTACGGAGGACAGATTCTGTTAGGTGTGGGGACTCTTACTTCACCAGAGCAAGTTAGAGAATCCCTTGATGCAGGGGCAGTCTTCTTGGTGAGCCCACACTGCGAGATCGGGCTGGCGAAAGAAATGACTTCTTCGGGTCTGCTGAGCATGATCGGGGCTTTCACGCCTTCAGAGATCATGGAGGCCAGATCCTTGGGCGCCGACATCATCAAGCTCTTCCCAGGATCTCTCGGTGGACCGGACTATCTCAGGGCGCTTCGAGGTCCTTTCCCAGATCTTTCGATCCTGCCCACAGGTGGGGTCGAGTCTGCGAATGTGGCAGACTGGTTCGCCGCCGGCGCGATTGCGGTGGGTGCGGGCGGATCGCTGTGCCCCGGATCATGGGTCAATGCCGGACGCTTCGCCGACATATCGGCAAACGCTGCCCGATTCTTGGAGGCCATCAACCAAGCCCGATCTCTGGCCGCCAAGAATCGTTGATCGCAGAACAACCCGCTCGAACTTGCCTTCTGTCTTCGAGGCTGCAAGATCTGTCCTGCCCCCGGTGTTCCTCGCTCGTTGATGCTTCTTGGGTCACGTGTGGCGAACAATGGATACGTGAGACTTCAAGAGATTTGGCGCCCGCCGCCGAGAGCTGATCGTCGCCGCGATGCTTCTCGCCCGACCGGTTGACCACAGGTCGCCGACGAGAAGACCGCAAGCGATAACCCCTTCTGAGTGTCCCTATGCCTGCCAGCAGCCCATTCGTTCGGTGAAATAGATCGGGACATGGTGCAATCTCAGACTGCGGGTGATCTAGGCTCCGGCCTACAGGATAAACCCCTCCTCTCACCTTGCGCAGCGGGCGAAGGCAGACTTTGCCGAGGAGGCGGAACCGGAGCCGATTCGCCCGCAAGAGATGGAACACCATGGCTTGGCTGTTCGGCACAGGGGGAGAAGTGCATTTCGGTCGTCTGGTCGCTGTGAGCAGGCGGCTCTGCTGGCAAGGATTTTGCAGATAGGACGGTGAGCACACATCGAAGGAACGAGCGTGTATGTAGGCTCAGCCGAACGGACTCTGTTCTGCTAGGTCCTTGGGTATCGCGGCGAGTAGAGGTTTGGGGGAAGGCAATCCAGGAATGGACTCCCCATGCTCGGCCTTGCTGTGCACACTCCTTCAGTGCGCGATTTCGCCGGACGACACACCTGACCGAAGCCCCCTACGCTAGTCGTCAACGCAGGCGGAGGAGGGAGCCTCCCTGCGTAGGAGGCCAGCATAGAGGGAGGATGGAATTCTTCTTGTCTGGCGCCGGTGCACGGCTTGAGGCCACAATCTGCTGATTCGAAGTCAGGCAATTGGGCGTTCACGGGGAAGGACCACGTCTTATGAGACGGAGAATTCCGATCAGGGAGTCCACGCAATGATCGTGGTTGAACCTCAGGCGGAGTAAGGGCCTCTGGCTCAGTGGGCGGCGGGGGGTATTGCCCCTTGCAGGAGCCGGCGGATGGGTGGAAGCTGGTCCCGGCGATCGCGCGCAAAGTGTTCGGCGAGGGAACCAATCGGAGCGTCGTGAGGAAGCATATCAACCGCCTCGGGTCAAGATTCCCAAAGGCGGGACTTGAGGCGAGGATCGAGACCGCACATGCGCGAGCCCATCGCCTAGCGGCCACCGACAGGACCTCGTCCCAGCCTCGGAGAGGCTGCGGGTGATCCGGCGACCGGTCTCATCCTGCTTCATGTCATGGCGAAGAGGC
>CAZGRL010000080.1:0-16184 GCA_964528155.1 uncultured Anaerolineaceae bacterium | reverse complement strand
CCAGGAAGAAGATCAAGACCAGGTGTACAACACACTCGTCCATGGCAAGCCGTTCCTGGGAGGGTTCTTCAACGCCTTTCCCCCGCCTCAGTACAGGCGGATAAGACCTGTCATGGACGGATTCCCGGATCAGCCCAGCGTTGACCTTCTGCGTGAACTCAACGTGGAGTACGTGATCGTCGATTCATCTGCGTACGATGACTTTCCTTCGGTCATGGCCGCCATCGATCGGCTCGGATTGAAGCTCACCGGCACTTTCGGCAAGGACTATGTCTATAGTCTTCCCCCATCATGACGATCTGATTGCGCGGTTCAACACCAAATCCAATCTGCTGAGCGGCCTCAGCAGGCGATGATGAATCCCGTCCGTTCCAAGTTTGTGCTGTTCCGTAGAGGCTCTACGCCGCCGCCGAGCGGCGCGCCCTTTCCCTAAGGCCCATCACGATCAAGAATAGGAACGTCACGAGTGTGATCACCAGGCCGACGATCAGGGCTGTGATGTAGGGTGGATCGGGGTGATTGGCGACATAGTACAAGGACAGATCGAGGGGTTGGGGGGAGAAGACCTTCCCCATGTTGGTCACGCGCCACGCCTTGAAGTGCTGCCACAGATCCTGGGCGGCCAGTCCCACGACGGCTAGCTCCACGAGCCTGACCCAATCGCTGGCCCGCTGACTGCCAAAGTATTCCTGAAGGCGAATTGCGGCCAGGAAAATCAGCATTGCCAGTGGCAGAAACAGGAAACGGGAGCTGACACGCTGGCTGGAGAACATGGGAATGTTCAGCGTATGGACGAGCTGGTAGACCTGCCCGACCGAGGCGATCGCCAAGGTGGAGATCGGAAGCCAGAGCGCGTGATAGCGGTGGCGTGAAGCCCCGGATCGGAACCAGGGAAGCACACCGAAGATCAAGACAACTGCCAGCCCCACCATTCCGATATAGTGATCCAACTCCCAGTAGCCCAGCGGATTCACCGAGCCTCGAATCACGATCTCGTTAAACCCGGGGATCTTGAGGTTGGTCAGGCCGGAGAAAACGTCCCCGACGGTCGTAAATCCGAACAAGAATTCCGTGTCGAATTTCGACGCATCCAGTGCAGGGGGAAGGATGCGGACCATACTCAAGAGAATGGAAAAGAGTATGCCTCCGGCGAGCGGCATGAAGTGCCTCCGGCTGAATACCGCCAGGAGAGCCATGAACGCCACACACATGATGAACAAGTGGAATGTGCCCTGGAGAAAGATGATGAACAGCAGGGCAGACATGGATAGCACCCACCGCCAGCCGACGTCCTCATCGAGCAGCTTAAAGATCAGCGCCGCAAAGAATGGGATCAGGAAGTATCCGACCCAATGAACGTGCCCGACGGCGATATGGTCGCTGATATGGCCATTGAACATGAACAAGAGATACATGAGCGTGAAGGCTGCCGGGGAAAGCTTGAACCTCTCGCGCAATATTAGAAGCCCGATGAAGCCCAACGAATACAACCCGACGACATTGACGACCACGAAGTGGCCGATGTCGAGGTATCGAAGAAGCAAGACTTGCGGAGAGATTGTCGTGTCAGCGACTGCCAGGAACCGATTGGTCACCGTGCGCAGCCCAGACGTCCCGGGCATGTGCAGGGGAAGCTGACCGGTCAGAATTGCGTCGCGCAGGAAGGCGTATCGCTTGGAGGCTTCGAGCCAGTCGTGGATGTCCAGTTGGAAGTAGCCGCTGTTGAGGAAGTAGCGCCAAGCAAGCACTCCGACGACGAACAGGCCGGCGGCCCAAGCATGCCCGATCCATCGAGAGGCGCGTGAGCGACGGTCATCGAAGGCTGTTTCGAACAACGCGTGGACGATCCCTTCCGCAGATCGGGCGGCGTCCTCGAGCCAGCCGGGTATCCTGATTGGTGGAACTGTCGTCATTCGCGGAAACTCTGATCCGGGGTTGAGCGATACAAGATGGAGTGCTCGACCAAGAGTTCTTCGACCGGGAGGTGGGCGATACTCGGAGTGCTGCCCGTCGGCTCTGAGTGATACTCCTCTCGATTCGGGTGGCCTCGGCCATCCGACGAAGTCTAGGATTCCTTCGCGCGGCTGTCAAGGAGCGAACAGTGCGTCCTCGATCAGGGGAATCATGCACCGATGGTGAACTTCACCAGCCATGATAGAGGGCTGTTGATTAAGGATAGGTATAGATCGCTCCGTCACCGCCCATGAACTCGACCGTGAGCCCTTTGGTGAGTGCTTCGATCCTCGCCTGTGTTTCTCCCTGGTACTCGGCCCCGATTTGAGTGTAGATGGTGTCGAAGAGTATCAGGGCAGCATGTTGATCTCGAAAGATGGACTCCATCTCATCGGTGCCGTCGCCGTAGCGCGTATACGATGAGGGGAGACCGGGCTCCCCAGTCACACTCAACTCATGTGGCCAGTGATCGACGTAGAACAGAACGGCGATCGGCTCGTTGGAGATGAGTGGGATATCCGTTGGCAGACTCTTGGCCGCCTGGATGGTTTCCGATTTCCGCCACTGGGGAGATGTGTAGCCAGCACCGTTTTCGTGCAATCGTTGGAGAGGCTCGATGCTGATTGAAATGTATCCTGCGACCGAACCGACGATGCAGATGCCGGCAATAAGCCGAATCCACAGTGCCCGGGGCCATGACTGCACAAGGATGTAGCCGACGGAGAGCAGTGTCACGATCAGCGCAGGTAGGATGGGGAGGATCGTCCGACCATCAACGTCCGGCGTCGGCGAGGTCACGACGTAGGCCACACCGAAGAAGGCCATGTACCCTGCCTGAATGAGCAGGAATAAGCCGGGAATCCTGAACACGGAGGCCTTAAGATTTCCGGCCCCGATCTGAGAGCGCATCTTTCGTGCCGAGCCGATCACGAAAATGACGCCCACGAGCAACGCTGCCGCGACCGCCGGCTTCCCCAGCCCCCGCAACAGATCCGCATTCGCCCCGATCGAACTCGCCATCTCGGCCGTCACCGGCTTCCATGAGTACACGATTGAAGGGATCTTTCTGAGGAACGCGACGAATTCGGGGAGCAGGCTGTAGCTCTGCTTCAGCCCGCGAGGGGTGGCACCGCTGTAGCGAATGTTCGACCATGCTACGAAAGCCGCCACCGGAATCACGGCGATGCAACAGTACAGGCCGAAGTCCTTCAGGCGTTGCCTCAACGGCCGGCTGCCGAACAGCACCAGGAACAACGCACCACAGGCCACGAACACCGCTCCCGGGTAGCGGGTGAGAAAAGCCATGCCGGTCACCACGCCCGCCAGGACGAGGTGCAATCGTTTCCCACCCTCGATGTACAGGAGCAGAAGCAGCGATCCAACCACCTCGGTCAGCAGGAAGATGGGTTCGGCCATCGCCGAGGTGTAAGCATTGATGAGCGCTGGCTGGGCCAGCAGCAGGCCTGACATAGCCAGCGAAGCCCATGCACTGTTCGTCAGACGGTAGAACAACCATCCCGAGGCCCAAACCAGGATGCCGAAACACAGGACGTCGATCCATCGCGCAGCCGCGACGAGGTTGAGGCTCGGCCCGGAGAAGGCGATCAGCAGCAACGGATAGAGGGGCGGGTGTGAGACGAGGGGGACGAATTGACCTGAGGGCCGGTAGAGCCCCAGACCCCTGCCTGTGGCCAGGTTCCGGGCGTTGACCATATACCCAACGGCATCGCTGTAGCCCCAAGGGCCCCAACGTGTGCCGTAGATGACAACGATCATGCCGACCACGCCGAGGACGGCCAGGACAGCGAACAAGACCTTGCCTTGCTTGCCTGCTTCGACCTTCACGTGCGCGACGCGCTTTCCGCGCCGAAGGTGCCCCAGAAGGGCCACCTCTCTAGAGCCGGCGCAGCTTGTTGACTTGCTCGCTGTTCTCCCTGCGGGAACGCGTGCCTTCCACGAGGACGATTCTACCCTCGCTTCCCCCACTCATCGATCTCTTGTGACCCATCCGAGCAACACCTCTTGACCATTTGCACGAACGTGACCATCCGGTCAATTCCCTTGGGCCTGGTAGATGGTCCCCTCAGAGAAGACATGCACAGGGACTAGTCCGAATGTGAGCGCCTCAAGCTCCGCGGATCCCTGTGGGTCGGTAGGGGGGTATCCAACGTAAACCAGGTAACCATCGGACTCCCGCAGCAGCTTCCGCATCTCGGACAGTTCACGAGCGTAGTTCGGATTGGCCTCGAGGCTGGAAAGATTTGTCGGCGTCGGGATGGCGTAGGCGGTACGACCGGCGACGAAATACATCGCTGGCAGGTTGTTGGTGAAAATAGGCCCGGCAGGCAGCAATCGGGCATAGGTCAGTGTCGGTGATGTGCGCCATCGTTCCGAGGCATATCCGCGGCCGTCACGCGCCAGGGATTCAGCGACGAGCGCGCTGCGGAAGATGTGGAACGCTGCGAAGGCCGTGACCAGGAGACCAATCGACCATCTCCGCCCCAAAGTTGAACCTCGGGAAAGATACCCCGCCCCCAGTGCCAACATGATGAGGAGGGATAGGTGGACAGGGGCCAGGATCCGTTCGTCAAGCGGAGTAAGGCGATCGAAGAGGAGTACCGTCATAACGATTGTGATCAGGTAAGTCAAGCAGAAGAGGCCCTGCACCATAAGGTGATCCAGAAGGGGATCCGCCGCTGGTGATGTTCTGGCCTTCCTTGCCAGCCTCAGCCCCAACAAGGTAGAGGCCAACGCCAGAGCGACGAAAGTGACCAGGCTCACCAGGGCGGAACTCGTCAGCAGCGCAGCAATCCGGTCTGGGACCAGCCATTTGAGAGAGAGCACCAGCGCGTCGTGCCACGCGTCTGCGGCAGGAGGATGCCAAAACGGAGCGGGCCGGTTGGCCGCGCTACCTTTGAGCCCCAGGTTGCGCACTGCGAAAGCGATAATTGGGGTGACACCCACGAGCATGAGAACGCCGGCCCGTCTGACTCGCATGGCGAAGGACTTCCGATGGAGCACAAGCAGGGCAAGACTGCTTGCCAGGATCAGGCCAACACCGGCGAACCTCGTGTAGGCCGCCAGAGCGGTCGCACTTGTCCCCAGCACCAGATATCCCCGTTGGGACGGGTTGCTGATGAAACTGCCGATGCTCACCAGGCCCACGAGCGTGAGACACAGAAACAGCGGTTCACTCTGCAGCCAGACGTATTGTTCGATCAGGGTACCGGCGCCAATAACGATTCCTGCAGCGAAGGCCGCATAGCCCACCGAAGAGGTGGCGCGATAAACACCGAGTACTGCAGCCAGTGCAGTCAATCCGAACAGCGCGCTGCTGAACACCCGGGCAAACAGGTACACGTCGAGGCCGATCTTTACGGAGGACGCAAGCAGGAGCGAATAGAGAGGCGGGAAGTTGGTGATCGGGTTGACGGAGCCATCTCCAGTGAGGCGGCCAAACCCGGTTCCGCGCGCCAGGGACACCGCCCCGGCTACGTACGAATACGAATCGTCGCGCAGGCTGAGTCCATATGGAGTGGTCAAGTAGATCACAGCCGTGCCTACGCCAACGGCGAGGATCATAAGGAGCGCCGCGGCAACGGTCGTTCTGTGACTGACGACTACACCGGATTCCGAGTTGCGATTCGACATGAGATCGGGCTCATTCCAACGTCAAGGGTCCTGCCTATCGATGTCTCGGCGCTCCCCCCGCTGCCAGCTAGGCTCGCGGGCCGGTGAGACTGACTCGTCGCGCGCCGCGGCGCCGGCAAGGCGCCGCAACTGCTTGCTCGCGCGGCCGGGTAGAGCAAAAGAGTGTGGGGAGCACTCGCGAGAGCTGCTGGGCATCGGCGCGATGGTACACCAACCCTTTTCTCCTGTCATCATTCCGGCTCCCGCCAGCCCTCCGGGGATCCACGTCGGAATTCGGATCGATCTCAAGCGTAGTTATCCGTCCGTGAGATTCGAATGCCGTGGCGGCGAAACAGTCGGTGGTGGGCGACGAAAGGACGCCGGGCTCCTCGGCGCGGCCTGCATGTGCCCCTTTACAGCCCGTCAACGGCTGTGCCGAATGGACAGCCCTTTTCTGGCGCACTACAATGGTGCGCCGAAGGGGGCCCCAGGCCAAACGGCGGGTCGAACGCTGAGCCGAGGGAGTTTGATCGGCAGCCGTCCGCCAATCATACCCGGGTGCGAGATCAAGGGTCTGCCAATGGATCGGGCGCGCAATCCAGGTCAGGCTAGTCCAGGGCTGTTTGTTGCCATCGCTGCCTTGTTCGGACTCTGGGCAGGCTGGTTCATCTGTCGCACCTCCTTCGTCGGCATTGATGGCCACCGCTACTTCTCCCTGTTCGATGATGCCATGGTCTCGATGCGCTACGCGTGGAATTTTGCCCACGGAAACGGACTTGTCTGGAATCTGGGTGAAAGAGTCGAGGGCTACACCAATCTCCTCCAGACCCTGGTCATGTCGGGCTTCGCCCTGTTCCTTGACAAGCTGACGGCTGTCCTGGCAGTACAGGTTCTGGGGGCGGTGGTAATGCTAGTCAATGGGTATCTCGCTGTGCTTCTATCGAGATATGTCGGATTGGATCGATTGGAGAATCACCGGGGCATGCTCGAGGTCTTCGTCCTGATTGGCGTCCTGTGGTACTACCCCCTGGCCTACTGGTCATTGATGGGAATGGAGACCGGACTTCTCACAGCGCTGCTTCTTCTGAGCGTGCTCCTCGCCTTCCGCGTGGCTCAGAAGGGCAATCCATCGGAGTTGGCCCTGCTATCGCTTGTGCTTGGATTCGCCTTCCTGGCGCGACCGGACTCGGCGGCCATCTCGATCGTGATACTCGGTTATGCACTGTTTTCGTTCACCAGAGCTCGATCCGACAGGCGGTCGCTCACCCTTGGCCTGGTGGCGATTCTCCCGTTCGTGCTCCTGCCAATCGGCCAGATCTTATTTAGGTTGAACTACTACGGCAGCTTCTGGCCGAACACCTACTACCTGAAACTTGAAGGTTTCCCTTTGACTCAAAGGATCAGAAACGGCTGGGCCTTTTTGCTCCCGTTTTTCAAAGAGAACTGGCTTTTCCTCGCGTTGGCGACCCTGGCTCTCGCACACAGGCCCTCAAGGGAGAAGGGTCTAATGCTCGCAGTCGGTGCAGCGCTGATCGCCTACCAGATCTTCGTCGGAGGGGATGCGTGGAGATTGTGGCGGATGGTCTCGCCCGGGGTGCCGTTCCTTCTCGTGCTCTTTGTCATCGAGGTCCTCGCTTTGACCGGAGCGGCGGCTCAAGCCTATGAGGCCCGTGTGAGAAAAGCGAGTCCGGCCCAGCCATGGACCTCCTTGAGCAGCAAGCCCGAAGTGCGTGCCGAGCCCATCGATTTGCGCGCTATTGAGCTGGCGGTGGGCGTCGTCGCCCTCGTGCTCGCCCTCATCGGCTTCAGCCTGGGAGCCGCGGGCCCGAACATGCTCCAGTTGGCTGTCGGCCAGCGGGCCGGACTGATCTGGGGCGCAATTGTCCTGACAATCTCCGGGATGTTCGTCTTGTGGCAGCGGATCGGGGGGACCTCGCCCACGCTGATGGCGTCCGGCTTTTGCCTCGTGATCCTCGCCTCCTTCGGCTCATTGAATGCGCGCTTTCTACCTGAGATGCTCAGTCTGGAGACGCCGTATCAGGTCGACGAGAACAAGGCGAATGTCGACACAGCCGTTGCGCTGTTGAACACTACGACAGCGGATGCGTCTGTCGGCGTAATCTGGGCCGGCAGCATTCCCTATTATTCGGAGCGATACGCCATCGATTTCCTGGGTAAGACGGACTCCCACATCGCCCATCTGCAGCCGGAGCTTGGCGGAGCATCGCGGCGGGGCAGCATGCTCACCTGGCCTGGACACAACAAGTATGACCTGGAGTACTCCATCGGGCAGCTCTTGCCGACGTACGTCCAGCAATTCAACTGGGGACGCCAGAACCTCACGCAACTGAAGAATGAGGCCTATCAGGAAGGCGAGTACCGAGGCATCAGCCTATGGTTGCGGAGGGATTCGCCCTACGTCCTCTGGAGCCAATTGGCACAACAGGATCCCTGACCCGGAATGCGCAAGCCGTCTGAGGCCGAAGCCGAGAATATTCCTTGCGTGACCACGAATCGCCTGCCCGCTCGGTGGCGGGGACCTGTCGAGACCATCGCCAACGTCGGGAGGACGCTTCAGGGGAAATGATATACTTCGGAGCAACGCCGATGGAAGTGCCGGTTTTCCCCGACGAGCGCCGGTCTTGAGAAAAAGCTGAGCTGACTTGTGAGGTGTTCGGTTGTCGTTTGCCTCGCTCGGTTAGACACGCACACCGGTTTGGGCGCACGCTGAACGGTTGGACGCAGGAGAACACGTCACCGGTGCAGGACGCCTTTGACCTATCCCAAAGGATTGCCTTTGTCACGGGCGGCGCCGGTCTTCTCGGGGCTGAGTTCTGCCGCGCTCTGAGTGAAGCCGGCGCAGGCGTCGTCGTGGCGGATGTCGACGAGCATGCGGCACAGGCGGTTGCCAAATCCATCTCAGTGGCTGGTCAATCCGCCCTGGCCGTGGCTCTTGACGTGACACAGCCGGAGTCGGCAAAGCGGGCCGTCGAAGAGACGATGGACCGGTTCGGCCGCCTGGACATCCTCGTCAACAGCGCTGCGCTCGATCCTAAGTTCGATCCGACCCACGCAAGGGAGCAGAGCGGCGCATTTGAGGACTACCCGCTCGAGCTGTGGAACCAGGCCCTGGCAGTCAACCTCACCGGCATGTTCCTGTGCTCGCAGGCGTGCGTCCGGCCGATGCTCGATCAGAATGCGGGCGTCATCATCAACATCTGTTCCACCTACGGCCTGGTCGGCCCAGACCAGAGGATATACCAGAAGGCGGGCCAGCCGCCGCGGTTCAAACCGGTCTACTACTCGACCACAAAAGCCGGCGTACTTGGACTGACACGCTACCTGGCCAGCTACTATGCCGGAAAAGGCATTCGGGTCAACGCCCTTTCACCCGGTGGAGTCTTCAACGATCATGATGACACTTTCGTCCAGGCCTACTCGGCGCGCACGATCCTCGGCCGCATGGCCCGCCCAGATGAATTGAACGGGGCCATTCTGTTCCTGGCCTCAGACGCTTCATCGTACATGACCGGGGCGAACCTCGTCGTCGATGGTGGTTGGACGGCATGGTAGAAAAGCCGGAGGTCCTGGCGATTGTGCCTGCCCGAGGCGGTTCGAAATCGCTGCCTCGCAAGAACATTCGCCACCTGGCCGGACATCCCCTGGTGGCCTACAGCATCGCCGCCGGATTACAGTCTGGCGTTGTCTCACGGCTCATTGTCTCGACGGACGATGAGGAGATCGCTGAGGTTGCGCGTCTCTACGGAGCGGAGATCCCATTCCTTCGGCCAAGATCTCTGGCAATGGACGACACGCTCGACCTGCCTGTGTTTCAGCATGCGTTGGGCCTCCTCGATGCGGAGGGCTACAAGCCGGACATCGTAATCCAACTCCGGCCGACGTCCCCTTTGCGGCCGCCGGACTGCATCGACCAGGCGGTCGGGATCCTGCTGGGCAGGCAGGACGC
The DNA here is from genome assembly GCA_964528155.1 of uncultured Anaerolineaceae bacterium. Lineage (GTDB taxonomy): Bacteria > Chloroflexota > Anaerolineae > Anaerolineales > E44-bin32. Next base: position 6,634 of record CAZGRL010000080.1, on the reverse strand, counting down.
AGATTCCGTTCGTGCAGTCGTTCCATCCAGCCAGAACCCCTACAAGATGTGGCGGATCAAAGATGACGGCCGATTGACGCCTTTGTTGGGAGATGGAAAAGTTGAGGCTTACAACATGCCCCGCCAGAAGCTGCCTTCCACGTTCTGGCAGACCGGTCACCTGGACGCCATTCGAACACGCACGATACTTGAGAAGCGTTCGATGTCGGGAGGACTCATCCTGCCGCTTGTCCTCGACCCCCGCTACTCGATCGATATCGACACCGAGCGGGACTGGGAGAGGGCCGAGTGGATATTGAGGCAGTTTGACCTGCCCGCCGTTCGACCGGGTCACAGGCCGAGACCACTCCCGGACCAGGTGGAACTTGTCGTCCTCGATTTCGACGGCGTCATGACCGATAACCGGGTGTGGGTGGATTCAGACGGGCGTGAGGCGGTCGCTGCCGATCGCGGTGATGGATTGGGCATTTCCAGATTGCTCGCGCGCGGGATCGACGTCGTCGTGCTTTCCAGCGAGATCAATCCTGTCGTCTCTGCTCGATGTAGAAAGCTTGGAGTTCCTGTTTTCCAGGGCACGGCAGATAAGGCCACAGCGCTCAAAGATATCCTGACGGATAGATCGGTCGATCCATCACGCGCGGTCTTTCTTGGGAATGACTTGAACGATCTGCCATGTTTCCAGATGGTGGGGTGTGCCCTGGTGGTGGCAGACTCACATCCGGATGTCGCCTCCAAGGCGGATTTGATCCTCACACGCGCGGGGGGCCGCGGCGCGGTCAGAGAACTTTCCGATCTGTTACTGTCAAACCTGGGAGATTGAGGAAGGCGAATGGGTAGGAATATCGAGATTGCTGGAAGGGTCATCGGCGAAGGACAACCGGTATACGTCGTCGCCGAGATTGGCATCAATCATAACGGCGATCTGGATCTGGCCAAGCGGCTCATTGACGCCGCCGTGGCTGCTCATGTAGACGCGGTCAAATTCCAGAAGAGGACCCCGGAACTGTGCGTGCCCGCCGATCAGCGAGATCAAATGCGTGAGACTCCCTGGGGGTATATCAGCTACCTCGAGTACCGAAATCACGTCGAGTTCAACGAAGAGGACTATCGCGAGATTGACGGCTACTGTCGGGAACGAGGGGTTACATGGTTCGCTTCGGTGTGGGACAAGCCATCCGTTGACATGCTGGAGGCCTTCGACCCCATTTGCTACAAGGTCCCCTCTGCCGGCCTCACGGACAGCGAGCTGTTGCGGCATGTTCGGTCGACGGGGCGTCCGGTGATCCTCTCGACCGGGATGTCCACCATGGAGCAAATCACGGCGGCGGTCGACGTTCTGGGCACGCAGGACTTGCTGATCACGCATGCGACGAGCACTTATCCGTGCGCACCGGACGAGCTCAACTTGAAAATGATCCGGACCTTGAGGGAGATATTCCCCTGTCCGATCGGCTACTCCGGGCACGAGGTTGGCCTCATCCCGACGGTGGTGACGGTAGCGCTTGGCGCGGCCCTGATCGAGCGCCACATCACCCTCGATCGAGCGATGTGGGGGACCGACCAGGCCGCCTCGGTCGAACCATGGGGTTTTGACCGACTCGTCAAGTACATTCGGGTGACGGAACAGGCACTCGGGGATGGGATCAAGCGGGTCTACGAAAGCGAGAAGGTCTCGCTTCGTAAGTTGCGCACCGTCAATCCCTAGCGACGATCCAGTCCGTGGATATACGAGTCTCCATCGACAGGCTGCGGACGGCCAGGGCAACGAGTGAGCTCCGACGGAAGATCGAGCGACTGAGGCCCCTTTTAGAAGGGGCCGGGGCGGAAACGTCCGGGCCGCCGGTCCTATTTTTCAACGCCTCCACTCGAATTCATAGACTCAGCCAGAACGGCGCCTTCGGGCTGCTGGCCTCCTGGGCGATTCAGAGGGCTGGCGTCCCCGTGCGATATGCAGTCTGCCGCGCCGGGATGGATCTGTGCATCCTGGGAACGAATCCACGGAACCCTTCAGGTGCGCCGCCCTGCAAACCCTGCATTCGCCTCAGTTCAGCACTCTTCAGCCAGGACGCCACCCTGGCTTTCGAATTCGACGCGTCTCGTTGGGATGAACTGGCCTCGGAGTTGGCCGGAGAATCGCTTGAGGGTCTGACCGCATGGCAAGTGCGGGGCATACCCGTTGGCGAGCTCTGCCTGCCCGGACTGCGCTGGGCGTATCGACGACATCATTTGCCGGACAACGAGGGTACTCGTCTTGTCTTCCGGCGCTATTTGATCTCTGCAGCAAACCTGGTGGATGCCTTCGGGAAGATCCTTGACGATGTCAAACCGCGGGCATTGGTTGTCTTCAACGGCATCTTCTTTCCGGAAGCAGTTGCCCGGCACATTGCGAAAGTACACGGGATACCGGTGGTGACCCACGAGGTCGGCCTGCGGCCGTTTTCGGCTTTCTTCTCTCACGATCACGCTACATTCCGTCAAGTGAACCTTCCACCTGATAGTCGATTGGAGGCGGAACAAGACCGGCAGCTGGATGGTTATCTCGAAGACCGCTTCAAAGGGCGCTTCACAATGGCCGGGATCGATTTCTGGCCCGAGATCCAGTCGTTGCCGTCGTCGCTGATTGAACGCATCGGCCGCTATCAGCAGACCGTGAGCGTATTCACCAATGTCGTCTTCGACACCAGTCAGATCCACGCTAACCGCATGTTTGATGACATGTTTGACTGGCTTGAAGACATCGCCCAGGTCATCCGAAAACATCCGGAGACGCTATTCGTCATCCGGGCCCATCCAGACGAGGACCGCCCCGGTAAGACAAGTCAGGAGTCTGTCGCCACCTGGATCGGTGAGACGCACCTGGACCAGCAAGCGAATGTCGTCTTCCTGCCACCCGGCGAGCGCCTCAGCTCGTACGAACTCATCCGGCGTTCGAAGTTCGTTCTCGTTTACAACTCATCCATCGGACTCGAGGCGTCGATCATGGGATCCCCTGTACTGTGCGCCGGCCGGGCGCGCTACACGCAGATCCCGACGGTCTTCTATCCAGGATCTCGAGCGGAATATGGCCGTGAGCTCGAGACGCTGCTCGCGTCCGATGAATTGCAGACTCCGCCTCAATTCGTCTACAACTCGAGAGCTTTCCTGTACCACGAGCTCTTCCGGGCATCCCTGGATTTCTCGCCCTTCCTTGCGCCTCTGCCTGGAGCTCCCGGCATGGTCAGGCTGGTTGATTTCGGGGCCGACAGGTTTGATCGATCCCCGAGCGTGGAGGTCGTTCGCAGGGGGATTCTCGAGGGCGTGCCGTTTATCCTTTCAGAGGATATTGCCCTCGGTAGCCGGCCCACCTAGCCAGATGTGAGGGCCGATGCTCAATCAGCCAGATCGATCCACATTCCGGCGTGCTGAGGCAGGCGCTCACAAGAGTCTCCGCCTTGGGCTGCGCGCCGAATTCGGCCCTGGATCCGACGCTCGGGTGAGAGCGTTCAGGTGCCAGGCAAGGTGCCACTGGTGACCCCTAAGGTATAATTCCCCGACTCAGCGGAGGCGGCAACAGAAATGAAAATCGACTATCAAGAAACGACCCAGGATCTGCAAACGCGGATTGACATCCACTCCAAGTACGGTGGGCGGGACATCGACGCGTGGATGCTGGAGTTGTTGGCTCCCGAGAAGGGCTCCAGGATCCTGGACGTCGGATGCGGAGCCGGGAAACAGTGCCGGGCCTTCTACCGCCATCTGGATGGAGAGGTCGAGATCACTGGGGGCGACGTTTCTCAGGAGTTGCTAGCCCAGGCGCGTGAGCTCAACGCCGAATTGGGCGGTCGGCTGTCCATCATCGATCTGGATTTCAACACTCGCTTCCCGCTGGACGATGATGCATTCGACCTCGTCTCGTGCTGCTTTGCGATCTACTACGCTGAGGATATCCCGTTCTCGATCGGTGAGATGCATCGGGTCGTTCGGCCAGGTGGTCGGCTTTTCACAACCGGTCCAATGCCGGAGAACAAGCAGCTCTTCTATGATGTGATTCGCGAGGCGACAGGAAAGCCGATCCCGCCCATGCCAGGGAGCTCGCGCTACGCCAGCCAGATCCTGCAGGAGATTCGCGGCCGCTTCTCGACGGTGAACTTGCATGTGTTCGAGAACCCGCTGACGTTCGACTCGGTCGAGCCCTTCTTGAGCTACACTCGAGCCTCTTTGTCCGAGGACCGTAGACTGTGGTCGGATTTGTTCCAAGGAAAGGACGAGTTCGAGAACACGATGGTGAACATCGCCCGAGTTGCCGCCAAGCGCCTGGAACGCGACGGCAAGCTGGTCATGACAAAAGTGGTCGGCGGCATTGTCGCCACCAAGTGAGTCGGAGGCGAACGGTTGATATTCCACGGTCAGAAAGTCCTCTTTCTGGGTGCCCATCCGGATGACATTGAGCTCGGCTGCGGCGGGCTCCTGGCCCATGTCTCGGGACAGACGGACGCCCTGTGTGTCACGCTTTCCGACAACCAGGATAATCCGGATCTGAAGGAGATTGTTGGGCAGCACTACCGGAGCATGCAGGTTCTGGGCGTCCCAAGGGAGAAGGTCATTCTCGAGAAATTCGAGACACGCAACTTCCCGCGCGACCGGCAGGCAATCCTGGAGTATCTGTACGACTTGAATCGCCGGCACAGGCCGGACATCGTCTTCGTACACACCCGGGCGGACATCCACCAGGACCATGCCGTCGTTACCATGGAGGCGCTGCGGGCGTTCCGAGGTACGACGGTCCTCGGTTACGACGTCTTGCGCAGCAGCTATGGATTCTTCCCCCACTTCCTGGTTGAGATCACCGGCGAAGACGTCGATCGCAAGATCAAGGCACTGTCCGAGTACACGATATATTCGGACAAGTACTACTTCGATCCGGAAACGATCCGGGCGACCTCGATCCGCCATGGCGCCTTGGCCGAGAGGGACTTCGCCGAGGGATTCGATATCCTGCGAGTCGTCGGCACCTTCGCCGGGCAAGTCCCCTGAAGGGCGTGCCGCGCCTGATGACATCTTCGGCCTCTTGGGGGTGCGGGCATACGCTCACAGAATCCATCGCAAAGCAGTCCATCGTGTGGGCAACGGCCTCCCAGGATTGCGCGGACCCGCTGCATTGGGTTCGGCGCCGCTGCCCGGTCAAGAGGGGAGCTTCAGATGCGATCGGGTGAGGCTCGCTGATGGCGGGTAATGGTTCCGGACTGGGCCGATTGCGCTGCTCGATTGTCGTGCGCGCCTACAACGAAGAGCGACACATCGCACGGTTGCTTGAGGGCATCTTGCGCCAAACGGTCCAAGAGGCCGAGATCCTCCTTGTGGATTCAGGCTCGACCGACGCGACGTTGGCCATTGCCTCCCGCTATCCGGTACGGATCATTACGATCCCACCAGACGAATTCACCTTTGGTAGATCCTTGAATCTGGGGTGCGGTCAGGCGGTGGCCGATCTGATCGTCATCGCCAGTGCGCATGTATTTCCCGTGTATCCGGATTGGCTGGAGCGGTTGCTGGCACCGTTCGAAGATCCGCAAGTAGGTCTCACCTACGGTAGACAGGCAGGCACATCAAACTCCCGCTACAGCGAACGCCAGCAATTCGCCAAGATGTTCCCCAATGAGTCGGTCGGGCGACAGGATCATCCATTGTGCAACAACGCTAACGCGGCTATCCGGCGCGAACTGTGGGTCCGTCGTCCCTACGATGAGACTCTTTCCGGCCTGGAAGATCTGGAATGGGCGACCTGGATGATGCAGCAGGGGCATGCCATCTCGTATGTGGCCGACGCCGAAGTTGTGCACGTCCATCATGAGAGCGCTCGTCAACTCTACAATCGCTACAGACGCGAAGCGATGGCTCTGCGCAGGATTCAACCCTGGCAGACATTTCATTCTTGGGACTTCGTTCGCCTGTTCGTCTCGAATGCACTGAGTGATTGCTGGCACGCGCTTCGAGAGGGCGAACGTATCGGCGTCATCCGGGATATTCTGGGCTTTCGCCTGATTCAGTTTTGGGGAACCTACCGGGGCTTCCGTCACAAAGGACCGGTTACGCGCAAGCTCATGGAAGCTTTCTATTACCCTCGCGGGTTCCGCACGTCTCAGTCTCCTCGATCAGGGGACATGAAGGCCATCGACTACAGCTCATTGGCACGCGAGAGGACGCCAAGAGAACGGATCGAATAGTAGTCCCCGCCATAATACCCATCGAGACAGCCAGATGATCTACTGGATGCGCACACGCGAAATCGCCCTACCGGCAATGTACTTGCTGATGAGCGTTCTTTGGTCGTCCGGTGGGTGGATGATCGTGAGCCACGGTTTCGCAATGAGGCGCCGAGAACGGCTGATCTGTGGGGTCGCGACCGGCTTCGTGCTGTTTATCGGCGTCGCCAATCTGCTGGCGAACGTCCTGCCCCTATCGCTTGCATACTGGACAGCGACGTTGCTGATATTCGTGGGCGGCATGCTGCTGGCGTATCGCTCGGCTTCTCGGCCGCGGATTGACCTGCGCGATTTGCGCGTCTGGCCGATGGCTGTCGTCGGACTCGGAATGGCGTGGATTTTCACGCTGATCCTGCGAGGCCTGGCGATCTTCGACGACTACTTCCATTTGC
>CAZGRL010000079.1:11241-16746 GCA_964528155.1 uncultured Anaerolineaceae bacterium | reverse complement strand
AGCTGCCCGGCGACGACACTTGGCGTGCGGCATTCGAGACGTGGTGTCTGACGGCCAAGGCGGACAGTGATGGATTTCTACTCCCCTAGGCCGAATCAGTGGTGTCCGCGGAAGAGGCTAGGCTAAGGTAGAAAGGTCCCGATTCCGATCTCATGCTGCGACGTGACTGTGCTGGTGAGAAGCCAGAGCAAGCGTTCTTCCTTACCATCCCATAGGTTACTGTTCGTTGCCAAGAACGACTGCCTGATGGCCTTCGACGGTCCCCTGAAGACGCAGTCTTCGAGCCATGAGGTGGAAGTTGTGGTCCTTGTAGACCATGGCGTTGCATCTCTGGACGAACCTCCAGTAAGCCGGCGAACGCGACCTGTGTCATCTAGCGGCACTGTCTTCAGAGGCCAATACAACTTGATATCCCTTGCGTCTGTGCCCTGAGATACAGGCGACGTGTTAGCCTTAGCTGGTCTGAGCCGCGCCGTATACGGCGCCCTCGGAATTGTCAGATCCAATCATGACTATCCCCATATCGCTTTGCGCATGGCCGGGGAACTCTGCGGGCCCTTTAGGACCATAAGGTCCGGGCTGGTCAGAGAAGGTGGCGCCGTGCGTTTCTGGGCATTCATGCAGCCCGACCAACCGCTGTGCAGTATGGCAATATCTACCACAACTTTGCCGGAATACCGTTATGAAGGCCAGCTTGTCGGGGGAGGTAGATCCTGGTGTAGGCGGCGCCAATGCTCCGCTGGCACTGATCCTGTTCAAGACGATGCTCATTCTTGTGCCGACAGAGTCTCTCGAGATGCTTCGCTCGGAATGCCAGGAGGGGATTGGGGGATCAAGAGACATGCCGTCATTGTTGAGCTAATGCAACTAGATGGCCGTTAAGTAGCACTTCGCATCCTCTCGCAGCCATTGAATCGCGTATTCGGCGGGAGACCCTACCGAAACCTCATCGGCAATTGAATGGCATCTGGAACATCAGCATCACTCCGTGAAACCGTGCAGGCGGCATTCGAACGCTAGCTGCCATAGCCTACCCCGGCGGCCCTGTGGCCTATCCCTGCTGGCTTTCCTCACCTCGGTGCGCTCACTTCAGCTTTGCGGAAGTTTTTCGACATATGCCCCTTTGTCGAATGTAACTTGCAGTCCCTTGAGTTGGCCTGTACAATGTGCCCGACAATCGAATAATCAGGCAGACTAGGTGCCCGCTCCCCCGGATGGGAGGGCACAATGGCGAAGCCGGTGGCGGCCCAAATGGGCCGGAGTCCGGCGCTGACCCGCAACTGTGATCCGCTTCGGCGGTAAGCCAGGACGCCCGCCTAGCCTGTGTTCCATTCACTCTCGAGGCAGGGGTGGGGAACTGAGCTATTTGTCACTGAAGCCCCTGCAAGACAGGCAGGGGCTTTTTTTGTACTTGGATAGCTTTTGGCCATCTAGCCGACAAAGATGCGGGAGAGGCGAAATGAAATCAATCCATGCGTGTTTCCCACTTTTCCTGGCGTGCTCATTTGCCCTTTGGGCTTGTGCCGGCCCGGCTCTGACGCAGACTCCGGCCCCGCCGACGGGGACGCCCGCCGAAGCGACCAGCACCCCGACCGAAGCACCGACGCGGACGCCGATCACGATGAGCGACGGTCGGGGCAGGCAACTGACCCTCTCACAGCCCGCCGCCAGGATTATCTCGCTGGCGCCGTCGAACACCGAGATTCTTTTCGCCGTCGACGCCGGAAACCAGCTGGTTGGGCGAGATGAATTCTCCGATTATCCGGAGCAGGCGCAGGCGATTGCCAGCATCGGCAGCACTTACGGCGAACTGAACACCGAAGCGATCGTCGGACTCCAGCCCGATCTGGTGCTGGCGGCAGGGATCACACCGCCGGAGCAGCTCCAGGCACTGGAGGATGTCGGCCTACCGGTATTCGTCATTGGAAACCCGGAGGATTTTGGCGACCTGTTCGACAACCTGCTGACGGTGGGTGTGTTGGCCGGCCACGCCGACGAGGCGTTTGAGTTGGTGGCCAAATTGCAGGCCCGTTATGCCGACGTAACGGCGGCCGTCGCCGGAGTTGAGCCCGTCAAGCTGTTTTATGAAATCGACGGGAGCAACCCGAGGGCACCATGGACAACGGGCAGCGGCACATTCCAGCAACAGATACTCGAGCTGGCCGGGGGCGACAACATCGCTTCGGACATCGAGGGTTGGGGCCAGTTGAGCATTGAGGAGATTGTCGTGCGTGACCCGCGGGTCATCATCTTCGCCGGCGGCCCATTTGTGCCAACGACGGTCGATTCGCTCAAGGCGCGTGCCGGCTGGGCAGAAATCGGAGCCGTTCAGGCGGACCGTGTCTATGAGATCGACACGGACTTGCTCGATCTGCCCGGCCCGCGATTGGTTGAAGGGCTTGAGCGGGTTGCCCATATCTTGCACCCGGAGCGGTTTGGCGAGTGAGCCGCGCGACTTCCCCGGAGCGGCGGGCTTCCTCTGCGCCCGGTCGATCGGCGACAAAGGGTCTCTCGCCGTGGGCATGGACCGGTGGAGCGTTGCTGGTGATGCTGATCCTCAGCGCCGGCATCGGATCGGTCACTATCCCGCCGCTGACCGTGGTTGGCATGGTATTGGACAGGCTGCCGGGGATCGATCTGGCGGTCAGTTGGCCGGCGACGTACACCACCATCCTCTTTGAAATCCGTCTTCCGCATGCCGTGCTGATGGCCCTGACGGGCATGGCGCTAGGCGGCAGTGGCGCTGCCTACCAGGGGCTATTCCGAAACCCCCTGGCCGATCCTTACATCCTAGGGGTCGCATCCGGCGCCGGCCTCGGGGCTGTGCTGGCCATGACCGTCAGCTGGCCGACGACCTTGCTTGGGATGGCAGCAGTGCCCGTGGCCGCCTTTCTCGGGGCCATTCTGACTGTGGCACTGGTGTACTCGATCGCTCGAGTGGGGCGGTCGGCACCCGTGACAACCTTGCTGCTGGCCGGGGTCGCCGTAGGCACATTCATGTCGGCGGTGACCAGCCTGCTCATGCTGATTTCAACCAGTGAATTGTATCGGGCTATATCCTGGCTTTTTGGCGGTTTCGGCCTCGGCGGCTGGAGACCGGTCCTGGCCGCGCTGCCTTACCTGGCAGTCGGTTTGGCAGTGCTGACCTTGCTGGGCCGGCCATTGAATGTGCTCCAGTTCGGCGACGAGGAAGCGCTTCAGCTGGGGCTTGATGCGGAGAAGTTCAAGCTGGTGGTGGTCGTTGCGGCATCGCTTGTGGCGGCGACGGCGGTCGCCTTTTCGGGAATCATCGGTTTTGTTGGCCTGATCGTTCCGCACCTGGTGCGGATCGTTTGGGGGTTTGACTACCGCCGTATGCTGCCGCTGGCGACGATCGGCGGTGCAGCCGTACTGCTGGCGGCCGATATTGTCGGCCGCATGATCCTGGCGCCGAGGGGTCTACCTGTCGGGATCGTTACCTCCGCCGTCGGAGCGCCGTTCTTTCTATGGCTGCTGCGTCATGCGAAGCGTGAGGTTTTTTGGTGAGACCCGCCCTGGAGTTGATCGGCGCCAGCTTCGGCTACCCCGGCCGGATGGTGCTGGAGAACATCTCGTTCTCGGTTTCGGCCCGGGAGGTCTTTGCCATTGTGGGCCCCAACGGAGTCGGCAAATCGACGTTGATCAAGGCTGCCAGCGGCATCCTGCCGCTTCGTTCTGGCGAAATCCTGGTCGAGGGACACGAGATCACGCACATGAAACCCGACCGGAGAGCCCGGCGGATCGCCGTCGTGCCCCAGGGCACGCATGTGCCGCCTGCGTTTACCGCGCGCCAGGTGGTGGCGATGGGGCGTACGCCTTATTACGGCTGGCCCGACCGCGAGGGGCCGGACGATCGCCGGATGATATCGGCGGCGCTGCAGCGCGCCCAAACCCAACTCCTCGGACAACGATCGATGGGCGAACTGTCGGGCGGCGAACGGCAACGAGTGATGGTGGCGCGGGCGCTGGCGCAGGCGGAATCTGTGATGTTGCTCGATGCGCCGACCGCCCACCTGGATTTGTGCCATCAGGACAAGATCCTCAAGCTGATTGGTGAGCTTGCTCATCAAGGGCGGCTTGCTGTGTTGATCGCCCTGCATGACCTCAACCTAGTGGCTCGCTATGCCGACGGCGTGGCGCTGCTTTCTGACGGACGGATCATGAAGAGCGGGTCTCCGCGCAATGTGTTGACTCCGGATGACCTTGCGGCGGCGTACGGAATCGAGATCCAAGTTATTGATCATCCGGTGCATGGCACGCTGCTGGTGCTCCCAGGATGAGGCTGATTGGTGAGGCAACAGCATGACGGCTAGAGCGATCATGGTCCAGGGGACGGCCTCGCATGTCGGCAAGAGCGTCCTGGTCGCGGCCCTCTGCCGGCTCTATGCACGCGCTGGAATTCGGGTCGCGCCTTTCAAGGCGCAGAACATGTCGAACAACTCGTTCGTGACGGACGAGGGGGGCGAAATCGGCCGGGCGCAAGCATTTCAGGCGCAGGCGGCCGGGATCGAACCGACGGTGGACATGAACCCGATCCTGCTCAAGCCCGATGCCGATACCCGATCCCAGGTGATCTGTCTGGGGCAACCGGTGGCGGCGATGGAAGTGCGACAGTATCACGACTACCAGCGTGTTGCCTGGCAGGCGGTGACGGGAGCCTATGATCGGCTGGCATCGGCTTTCGACTTGATCGTGCTCGAAGGGGCTGGAAGCCCGGCGGAAATCAACCTGCGCGATCGCGATATCGTCAACATGAAAATGGCGGCCTATGCGCGGGCGCCGGTGTTGCTGGCGGCCGATATCGAACGAGGCGGAGTTTTCGCCTCGATCGTCGGCACCATGCGGCTGTTGGCACCGCAGGAACGCGGGCGCGTCAAGGGTTACTTGATCAACAAGTTCCGCGGCGAAGCCAACCTGCTTGAGGCTGGGCTGAAATTCCTAGAGGCCGAAACGGGGGTGCCGGTGCTCGGCGTGCTACCGTACGTATTCGGCCTTCCGGTAGACGAAGAGGATGCCGTCGCCCTGACCGCCACTGAATCCCTGCGCAATGCCGCGCTCGACATCGGCGTCATCCACCTCCCTCATATCTCGAATGCAACAGATTTCCAGCCGCTGTCGGCCGAGTCAGATGTTGGTGTTCGGTATATCGAAACGCTGGCCGGCTTCGGGCGCCCGGACGTGATCATCCTGCCCGGATGTAAGAGCACGGTCGCCGATTTCGAGTGGCTGCAGCGGCAGGGGCTCGCCGAGTGCATCCGTTCTCACCATGCGGCGAGCGGATGGTTGATCGGGATTTGTGGCGGCTATCAGATGCTGGGGAAGCTGGTCGAAGATCCAGCGGCGGTCGAATCCCAGCGATCTCGCATCGAAGGCTTGGGGCTGCTGCCGGCGATAACGGTATTTGATCCCCGTAAACGCCTGGTCCGGGTCGAGGCCGAGTGCCTGTTGCCCGGGCTGGAAGGTGTGTTGGTCCGCGGCTATGAGATC
>CAZGRL010000079.1:0-11231 GCA_964528155.1 uncultured Anaerolineaceae bacterium | reverse complement strand
GCCGGCGTTTCGAATTAGGTGGGAATTCGGCGGAGGCGCAGATGCGTTAGACGGCGCAGCGCTAGGCGTCGAATGCTTCGGCACTTATCTGCATGGTCTGTTCGATCATGTCGCTTTTCGGCGAGGCTACTTGAATGCCGTTCGTGCCAGGAAGGGGTTAGAGCCGCTCCCGGTACACGCGTATGACACACGGCCCAAGGACTTCGACCAACTGGCGGATTGGCTTCGGGATTCGGTCGATATGGCGGCGTTGGAGAGGGTCGTTGGCCTGCCGCTGCAGACAACCATCGGCGGTGCTGATCCGGCGCCGCCAAACGAGGAGCGTTGATGATGAATGTGCTCGTGAAGAGCCCGCCTCCAATTGCACTGCTTAATGAGGCGGCAATGGGCGCCGCCCGGCAGCGACAGGCCCGGCTCACCAAGCCCCCGGGTAGCCTGGGGCGGCTGGAGGGACTGTCGGTTCAGCTGGCCGGGATCACAGGAAAGGAGCTTCCGTCGTTCCGGGAGAAGGCAGTTATCGTGATGGCCGGTGACCACGGTGTCACCCAGGAAGGCGTCAGTGCCTATCCGGCCGAGGTCACGCCGCAGATGGTCCTCAACTTCCTGCACGGCGGCGCCGCGATCAACGTCCTGGCGCGCCACGCGGGGGCACGCGTGGTCGTGGTCGACATGGGCGTTGCCAGTGATCTGCCTCCCCATCCCCAGTTGATCGTTCGGAAGATTGGCTATGGCACGGCAAACATGACTCGTGGTCCGGCGATGACCCGGGCTCAGGCAGAGGATGCCGTCGCTGCCGGATTGGAGATCATGAGCGGGCTGGTCAGGGAGGGCGTCGAGTTGGTCGGCACCGGCGAGATGGGCATCGGCAACACCACCGCAGCGTCGGCCATCACGGCGGTATTGTGTGGAGCGCCGGTTTCGGATGTTGTCGGGCGCGGAACCGGGATTGATGACGAGGGTCTGGCGCGAAAAGCAGCTGCGGTCAAGCAGGCCCTGGCGATCAACGAGCCCGATCCGGAAGATCCACTGGATGTGGTGGCCAAGGTTGGGGGCTTCGAAATCGCGGGCCTGGCCGGCGTCATCCTGGGCGGAGCGGCGGCCGGAGTCCCGGTCGTTGTTGATGGCTTCATTACTGGTGCGGCGGCCTTGGTCGCGGCCAGGCTTGACCCGGGGGCCAAGGCCTACATGATCGCCTCGCATCAATCGGTGGAGATCGGGCATGGGCTGATCCTGGATGAGCTCGGATTGTCGCCTTTGTTGAATCTCGAACTCCGATTGGGCGAAGGCACCGGTGCGGCCCTGGCCATGCACCTGATCGATGCGGCGACGCGCGCTTTGGCCGAGATGGCTACCTTTCACGAGGCTGGGGTGAGCGACCGTAGTGACTGAACTGCGTCTGGCATTTGGCTTCTTGACGGCGCTCCCGGTGCGCCCGGACCGGAAGTTGGAGCGTGGCGAACTGGGGCGGGCGGCCCTCTGGTTTCCCTGGGTCGGGTTGTCGATCGGGGCCCTTTTGTGGTTGGTCAGGACGGCGGTCGCGGAACACTACCCTGCCGGATTGAGCGCCGGGCTGATCGTGGCGCTTTGGGCCTCTGCCAGTGGTGGGCTGCACCTCGATGGACTGGCCGATTGTTGCGATGGTCTGTTCGCATCGGCACCGCCGTCCCGACGGCTTGAAATCCTGAAAGACGTCCACGTCGGCGCTTTCGGCGTCATCGGTCTGTTGGTGCTGCTTCTGTTGAAAACGGCCGCTGTGGCCTCGCTGGCTGATGCGCGGGCACTGTTGCTGGCGCCGCTGTTGGGGCGCTGGTGGCTACTGCCGTTGGCTCGAATGCGGCCAGCACATCTCGACGGACTGGGCGCCCGTCTTCACAACGAATTACCGACGTACTGGGCGTTGCCGCTGCCGCTGTTGATCGGGTTTCTTGTTCCCTTCGGTTGGCGCGGGGCAGCCGCCTTCGTGCTGAGCGGGGTGACGACCCTTCTGTGGGGCAGGCTGGCCCGGGCGCGCCTCGGGGGCCAGACCGGCGATGTCCTTGGTGCCGCTTGCGAAATTGGCGAGCTCGCGAGCCTGTTGGTGTTTGCCTGGAGCTAATCGGAATGCCGACGTACCGTCTCGGGACCACTTCCTACATCCTGCCGGACGACATCTTGCCGAACGTGCGATTTCTGGCGGATCGGGTCGATGATATCGAGTTGGTGCTGTTTGAGATCGGTGATGGAGGGCTCATTCTGCCGCCACCGGCGGTTATCGAGCAACTGGCATTGCTAGGGGCTAAGCATGGTTTGAGCTACACGGTGCACCTGCCGCTCGACCTGCGCATGGTAGGGAAGGCAAACCGCCTGCACCATTCCTTGGAGAAGGCCAGGAAGGTAATCGAGCGCACGGCGCCGCTCATTCCCTGGGCCTATGTGCTCCATCTAGACGGCAAGGAATCCTACGACTACGAGGCCTGGGTTGAACAGGCTGTTCGATCTCTGGAATTAGTCGGAAGCTGGGCTGGCGACCCCGGGCTGCTGGCAGTTGAAAATCTCGAGAAATACCCGCTTGATTTCATTGACCCGGTGCTGGCCAGGGTGCCGGTAAGCCGCTGTGTCGATGTCGGCCACCTGTGGCTGGAAGGACACGACCCCTTGGCCTATTTGGACAAAGCCTTGCCGCGCACCAGGGTGGTGCATCTGCACGGTATCGGGACACGGGACCATCAATCCCTGGCGCATCAAGCGCCTGAGCAGGTAGAAGCGGTGCTGAACTGGTTGCGGGAAAGTAGCTACGCCGGGGTGCTCACCCTTGAGGTGTTCGGACAGGATGATTTCGAGAGCTCGCTGGCGGTGGTGCAGAGGCAGGAGGCGAGATGGGTCGGCGGCTGACGCTGATCTTGGGCGGTGCGCGAAGCGGAAAAAGCCGGTTTGCTGAGCAGCTGGCGGCGGAAGCCGGTGGCGAGGTGCTGTACATCGCCACTGCCGAGGCCATGGACGACGAAATGGAAAGGCGCATTGCGGCACATCGCACCAACCGGCCTGCGGAGTGGCGAACGCTCGAGGCGCCGCGGTATGTCGGCCGTGCCATCGAAGGCGAACCTGACGCCTCCATTGTGTTGGTCGACTGCCTGACTCTGCTGGCCAACAACACCTTCGGTGCCGAGGCGCCGGATTCCAGGCAGGCACGCGAGCAGGGTGAGAAGACTTTGACGGAGGAGGTCAACGCTCTGCTGCATGCTTGTGCTGCCAGCACTGGTTGGTGGATCTTGGTTTCCAACGAGGTCGGCCTGGGTCTGGTGCCGCCATTTCCTTTGGGCCGAAGCTACCGAGATGCCTTGGGACGGGCCAATCAACGGCTGGCGGCGGCGGCTGATGATGTGCTGTTTATGATTGCGGGGATACCGCTTGCCTTCAAAGGGCGAATCGGCTAGCGGGCCAGCATTGAAACGGCGCTGCCCTGGCCTTCCAACTTCTGGCACCGCCATCGAAACCTTGCTCCATCAGAGGCGGCGTATCCCAAAGTAATCTCATACGAATGAACTATCGGCCTACGGCCGGGGAATGGCAGCGCAAGAACAAATGCTCCCTGTTACAGGGGAGCTTCAAGTCGCATTTCGGCCATCGGATTCATGCCGCGCCTGATCTAAATCGCCTGCAGTCGTCAGACATTGCCGGGTGGTGACTGACGTTGGTTCCGGGATTTGGGTTTAAAAAAACCCTAGTCCATCTTTGATTCCCATGACCCTTAGCCAGATTCGCAAAAGCGGCTAAGGCGCATCCTGTTTTCCGGAAAGCCTTGGCCGGTTTCTGTCGAATGTGCCCGCTGGCAGCTGGAGTTCGCCTTTCGTTCGGCCGCGCCGCTAGGGCAGCGTCGCGACCGGTTCCCGGATCGGAAGCTGACGCCGGACAACTTCGCCGCTCTCTGCCCACCGACGGGGGCGACGTACTTCGAGCCGGTTGGATATCTGCACGCGTTCCTCCGACCCCAGCACGGTGCATTCGCTCCGGAGGCCCCTCTTATACTGGACCGGCTGCGCGGGGGAAACGCGCCCGGCGCCTCGGAGGCCTTGATCGGGAGCCCGCGGTCCGGCAAAAGCGTAACGCTCAAAACGCTCGCTCTGACCTGGCTGGCGCACAACCACGCGGTGATCGTGGTCGACCCTAAGGCGGAGTATGGGCCTCTGGCTCAGTGGGCGGGTGGGGAGGTGGTGCCGCTCGCCGAAGTCGAACGGAACTTGTCGAAGAAGGCTTCGGTCGCCTCCTCAATTGAGAGTCGATGGACGGGTCCGAGATTGTCGCAGTCATCTGACTTTCCGTTGCCGAGGGCCCCTACCGGTAGCAGCGCTCTGGCATCGCAATCGGCTGGGCCTAATCTTGATCCTTGAGGAAACCCTTGAGGAAGCCCCCCGGCGTGCACACAATGATTGGTAAGGCACCCTGGAGGACGGCTTTCGGGAGCAGATGTTTGCGATCGAGCGTGACCAAATGCGTAGCATGACCCTCGCGGGCGCCTGCCAGTACGTGGGCGTCCTTAGCAGCGACCAGCTCGGCGGCATGCTGCATGGCGCCCGGTGAGGGGAAGGGAACAAGCTCAGGATCCAGGTTACCCAGGAGATTGTAGTAGCGAAGCAGTGCCTGGTCGCTCAGCTTGTCCTTGATGTTGCGCTCCGCCTCTCGCAGGACCGTTCGGGTCACAAGCGCCTGCGCCTTCCCACTCGTGCACAACTCGACCACAAGAGACGAGCCTCCATCGGTAGAGGCGGCGGCCGCGATCAGCGTGCTGGCGTCAAAGAAGAGCCGGGGCTGATCGGCCATGACCGCTTAGCCCGCCAGAAGCTCGCGGACCTTGCGCGCGGTCTCCGGATCGATCTTGTCTTCCTGCAAGAAGGCGTCAATTTGGCGACTGTCGTAATCGCGCAGGAGTTGCTCTTCGTCGGCCACCCGCAGGGGCGTGATCTCGATGCGCGAGCCCTTCAGTTCCATCCGCAGGATTGTGTTCTCGTTGATGCCCAGCTTCTCGCGAAACTCGACCGGGATCGTCACCTGGCCCTTGGCATAGGGCTTGACCAAGCGTAGCTTTTGCTCCTCAGCCATGTCCATTTCTCCGGTTATTAGAATTTCCATCTTTCCACAAATCTAACACGATTCGGTCTTAGGGTCAATCAGGTCCCGGGTGTCTTGCAAGCCCGGGTGCGCGGTCTCGCCGCGGGGTGGGCGAGTACGGGGGCATCGAGATCCTCACCGTGTGAGAACTTCTGGACCGGCTGAGCGAAGAAGCCGGATCCTGGGGCTTCAAGACACCATGGTCTCAGGGACGCAAATGGCAACAATGGGGAGGTGCTCCTCTGGGCTCTTCGGCACCACAGACCGCGCAATATGATAGGGATTAGTGGAATTGACAATCGCCACTAGCGCGTCAGGTCCAGCAAGACTCCCTCACTCTGATTGTGGCAGGTCGATGCACCTCGGAATCTGCGCATGTGGGTCTCTGCTCACACGATCGGATCGGGCGTAATGGGGCGCCAGCTTGGAGGCTATCTCCAGGCGCAAGGTTCTCGCTCGTCTTGCGGGCGGGCTACTCTGCGGGGCGAGCAAAGTCAGCGAGCTTGCCAGCAATGCAACTAAATAGGGGTTAGGTTGCATTTCCCTCTGACGCGGTTGGACACGAAGATCGGAATCGGAGACGCGCAGGGATTTCGGCTGGCGGCCATAGAGACAATACTGTCCTAGGATCGGAAAGGGCTAGGCGGTGGGGGATCGGTGATCCAGTTCGTCAAGGACTGCCTTAGCGTCGTATGTTTCCCGGGATCGCCGGGGCGTCGGTTTCCCTTTGGTCGATGATTAAGGCCATTGAACGGGCCCTTGGTGAGCTCAATTCCGCGGGGCTGCAGCCGATTCCAACAGAGGTCGCTTCCTACAGCGTGAAGACCGGACACAGCCTGCGACGAGGATGTGGTCCTGGTTGTCGACAGGCAGAACGTCGGCAATAACCTGTTCGTCCGCACCAGCTAGGCCAGGGCATCGCCCGCCGCGTGGCGCGGACGCGAAACAACACTGTCATTGAAACCGTTGCTGTAACAACTGACTTCTTGTCTAATCCTCGGTGCGAGCCCCTGGCCAACGGAGAAGCAGTTTCTCCATGCCCGAAACGAAATTAAAGAAGAGTATTCCGGCGGCCGAAGAGTAGGCTATGCCAGCGAACATCAGGCGAGTGTCTATCCGGTAGCTGGCGGCTACAACCAGGTACCCGATGCCTCGATCGGCGCCGGTGAACTCGGCCACAATGGCGCCGATGACACTGAGCGTGCTGGCGACCTTCAACCCAGAGAAGACGTAGGGGAGCGAAGAGGGAAGTCTTAGTCGTAAGAAGATGTCTCGCCTTGATGCCGAAAGGATCCGCATTAATTCCAGGGCCTGAGGAGAGATCGACCGCAACCCTCGAGTGGAATTCACGAGCATGGGGAAGAAGCAAATCACGGCGGCGATGATCATTTTTGGAGCTAGCCCGAAGCCGAACCAAATCGTCAGTAACGGTGCGATGGCTACGATGGGGACAGTCTGGAGGACAACTGCCCAGGGATATATGCTTCGCTCGACGACACGCACGTGAACGAACACCGTCGCAGTGAGAAATGCAAGCCCACTCCCGAGAATGAATCCCCCGAAGGCCTCGACCATGGTCCATCCTAGTTCACGCAGAAGCTGCAGTGAGCGTGTCTGGATCACTGCCAGGATTTCCGCCGGCGAGGGCAGGATATAGGGGGGGACATTCAAGGCGATATCGATCACCTGCCATGCAATCAGAATGGCGACGAAGATGGCGAGCGCCGGAAGCCATTCCTCCACGGCGGCCCGGAGCCGGCCTGGCCCGTCCGCCAGCGGGCGCCCAACGGCGCCAGTGCTATGTGCGACCGGCATCGGGATCGATCTCCTCACTCTGCAAGAGGTGGCGAAGTTCGGCTACAAGACCGATGAATGTGGGTTCGAATCGCACATCAAAGCCTCGCGGTCGGTCGAAGGGAATATCCGCGATTCGGACGACATGGCCGGGCCGTGCGCTGAGTACAACTACCCGATCTGCCAGGAATGCGGCCTCCTGTATGCTGTGGGTGACAAAGATGACCGACGCGCCGATCTTCGTCCACACGTCCAGCAACTGGAGGTTAAGTCGATCGCGGGTGAACTCATCCAAGGCGCCGAATGGCTCATCCATTAGCAACGTCGAGGGCTGATAGGCCAGCGCCCGGGCCAGCGCAACGCGTTGCTTCATCCCTCCCGATAGCTGCTCCGGGTACTGCCGTTCGAAGCCTTGCAGGCCGACGTCGCGAATCAGCTGCCTGGCCAGCCGCTCGGGATCCTTGGCGTGCATTGGGTCACGACGGCGCAGGATCTGATGGGGGAGCAAGACATTGTCGAGCACTCTCATCCAGGGGAACAGAACCGGATCCTGGAATACGAATCCAAACTCAACATCCTGCTGCGCCTGCTTGGGCATCTTGCCGTAGACGGAAACATTGCCGGAAGTAGGGGTTAGCAGTCCGGCGATCAGTCGCAGCAGCGTGGATTTCCCGCACCCGGAAGGACCAACGAGGGCCAGGAACTCTCCGCGACTGGCCTGAAAGGACACGTGGCTCAGAGCCTCCACTGTGGGCGTACCGGGGAAGACCATTCCTACGTCGCGGAAGACGATCGCCTCAGATTCTGTCATCGACCTTTGGGGAGGTGCGCAGGTGTTCGGGGCAGTGGGCCGGCGAGTCGAAGGCGGAGCGCCAATCGGCGCTCCGCAAAGCCGTCTCTAGATCCCTTTGCCTAGCGGTATCTTCGAGGAAGGCCGCCTGGGCGCCCATAAGCTGGGTTTCCCGCAGCTCAACCGGGTCGAACCCCAGTCTAGCTCGAAGCAAGGCCAATTCTTTGGAGACTCGGGTCCGGGAGGTGACGGGGTCGTCGTCCCCAATCGAGATGGGGATTCCGTGTTGATAGAACCGGCGGGCAGGGTGGCGGGTGAAGGCTTCGACGGCCCTTGTGTGCACATTGCTCGTCGGGCAAATCTCGAGCAGTATCCTTCGGTCTTTCAGTAGCGTGAGCACTTCACGGGAATGGATGGCCGCAACACCATGACCGACTCGTGTGGCACCCAGCACTTCAACCGCGAATCGTACGTTCTCGGGACTGCCAGCTTCTCCGGCATGGACAGTGATTCCGAGACCAGCTTGGCGGGCCACGTTGAAGGCCTCAGCGTGGATTTCGGCCGGAAACCGGGCCTCGTCGCCAGCTAGATCAAACCCCACCACTCCCTCGCTCCGGAAGGCGGCTGCCACTTGAGCCAATCGCAGATTGTCCTGGGGGGCGTGA
This sequence comes from uncultured Anaerolineaceae bacterium, assembly GCA_964528155.1. GTDB lineage: Bacteria > Chloroflexota > Anaerolineae > Anaerolineales > E44-bin32. The sequence goes on along the minus strand of CAZGRL010000079.1, from coordinate 2,897 downwards.
TGGCGCAGGGCACTAATGATGAGCCTGCAAGTCAGATCGAACTGATCTTCTGCCTGGCGGAGGCCCTGCAACAGATGGAGTATCACCTCCTCAAGGGGCAAGCCCGGGTGGGTATGGGTAAGCGGCCCGGCGCGCAGCTCGAAGTAGATCACACCGTCGTTTGCGGCATCCTCGGCGGCCTCGAATGCGGCTCGTCGTAGCGCTTCCTTGTCGCGTAGGAGCGGGTAGGCAAAGCTGATCTTCTGGAGGTAGTCGCCCAGATCGTGTTCCGTCCCATCGACCTGGACCGCCGCATCAATGGATTGGCGGGGGATGCCCAGATCCAATCCTTGAGCATGTGCAAGTTCCCAGACGGTCGTTGGGCGCAAGGATCCCTCCAGGTGCGTATGCAGATTGACTTTCGGCAACCGGCACACTGCGGCGGGCGCCTCATCGGGAAGGAACGTGGTAGGCGGTGTCATGTCCTGCCGCGCAGGTGTGGATCGTTCTCGTACCGATAAATGGCCTCGAGTGCGATGGCGATGGCGTCCTCCCAGGCCTTCACCAGCTTTGTATTCTCGCCCTCATAGACGACATCCCTGGTTACGAGGTTGCCAGACACGCCACACACCATGGCGGCTTTGAGGCCGCGAAAATGGGCGACTGTGAAGATGGCGGCGCTTTCCATTTCGACATTGAGCAGCTTGTGGCGAGCGAGATCCCGGATGACTTCCGGGGTTTCCCCATAAAATGCGTCGGAGGTGCAGTTCAGTCCGACGTGGTAGTGGAAGCCTCGCTCGGCGCTCAGAGCGGCGGCCGCGTCGATAAGGGCATGGGCCAGGAAATGATCGGCGGTTGCGGGAAAGCCTGTATTGGCGTAGAAGGCGGTCGTGCCCTCCATGCGCATGGAGGCCGTATTGATCACGATGTCTCCGGTGTGAATCTCCGGTTGCAGGGCGCCGGTGCTACCAACCCGGATCAAATGCGTGACCCCGATGTTCGCCAGTTCCTCCACGGCGATGGCCGAGGACGGGCATCCGATCCCGGTCGAGGTGGCACTGACAGTGATTCCCCTATAGTCACCGGTGACCGTACGGTATTCGCGGTGGAACGTAACCTCCTTTGCGCCCTCCAGGTGTGCCGCAATCCGTTGCACGCGGGCAGGGTCCCCCGGAAGAAGCACGTACTTCCCGACGTCGCCTGGCTTGAGGTGGATGTGGTACTGCATCTTGCCCAGCGTGGTCTCGGCCTTGTCAACAGCCTCCATGACGCCTCCGTGTCTCTCGGACAGGGCAGATGCCTCTTCGCACCTGCCCTGTCCGCAATGCTCCAACCTCCTATTTACCCAGACACTGCGTGGTAAAGACCTGGGTGACATCCACGTCCTTGTCCAATGCTCCCTGTTCCCTGAGGACATCTTCGGTCGTCTGCCAGCGTGCCTTGGTCATGTACCCGATGCCGTTAGCGTCGGTATCAGGAGTCATGAGGTGTGCGAGCTGCGCGTTCAATTGGCCCATTTCGGCGTCGCGATTCAGGCTTTCTCCCCCCGCAGCCATGATGTAATCGACGGCCTTGTCCGGATTCTTGACCGCCCACTCCCAGCCCTTTCGAATGGCCCGCACCATCCCGCACACGACCTCCGGGTGATCCTTCAGGTAGGAATCCGTGGTGAAGAGGGCCTCGGACGAGGTTTCAATCCCGTAGTCGTAGGGTAGGAAGACCACCGTGTCGTACCCTGCGGCTTTGGCGATGAGTGGCTCATTCGTGGCATAGACCGTGAAAAGATCCACCTGGCCGGTATAGAGCGGCGACAAGTCAAAACCCACGGCAACCTGCTTCATCGAATTCAGGTCGACCCCGTTGGCCTCCAGCATAGCTTTGGTGAGCATCCACGGGCCGCCTTCCTGGAAGCCGATGGTCTTACCCTCGAAATCCTTGAGGGTCTTGATGCCAGAACTGGCCAGAGCCATGACACCGCCCGGGTGCTTCTGGAAGAACGTCGCTGCCGCTATTAGGGGGATGCCCTGCGAGCGGGCCAGCAAGAGAGAGCCCATGTCATGCAGGCCGAATGTGTCAGTTCCGGCTGCTACCAGGGTGATACTGTTGATATCGGGGCCACCTGGATTGATCGTGACATTCAGGCCCTCGTCTCTAAAGAAGCCCTGGTTCAGGGCAGCGTACGGCCCGGCAAACTGCGAATTGATGATCCAGGGTAGGCGCAGGCTGACATCGAGCAGCTGTCCCTGGGTGGCGGGCGCTGCACCGCCGCACGCCGGCAGAAGGAGAATCCCAATCATGACGATGAGAATCGCCTTCCTTGGAAAATAGGTGCGCTTCATGATTCACCTCCTTGTGGTCTTTGCGTAATGCGTGGAACTAACGATCGGGTCTATCGGCTCTACTTGCCGTCACGGCTGAGCAGGACAACCACATGACTGCCGGATGACCAACTCAGTTTTCAATCTGATATCTGCCGGCTTTGCCCGCTTCCTCAGAATGAGCTGGCTGAGCATCATCATCGCTTCATGGCCCATCGTGCGCGCCGGAAGGCAGATGGTTGTCAGCGGCGGATCGACCCAGGCGGATAGTTCGATCTCGCCGAAACCACCGACGGCCACGTCGTCGGGTATGCGCCGCCCGTGATCACGAAGGAACTTCATAGCTCCAATTGCGAGCATATCTCCTGCAGCCAGTATCGCAGTGGGAGTTTGCCCGAGACCCATAAGTTGATTCGCGGCTTGTGCTCCGGCCTGCAGCGAGAAATCATCGACGATTGCGATCAACTGGGGATCGGCCGTGATGTCTGCTGTGGCCAGGGCACGCTGATAGCCTCGGTGCACCTCAGCCATCCCACCCCAATCGAGGGGCGGTGTTACCAGACCGATCAGATGGTGACCGTGGCCTATGAAATGCGTTGC
>CAZGRL010000078.1:0-16770 GCA_964528155.1 uncultured Anaerolineaceae bacterium | reverse complement strand
TGCCCCAGCCTGAGCTTGGCATCTTTCCGATGAGTAGTCCAATTGAATGCAGGGGCCGGCGAAGCCGGCCCCGGCAATCAATTGGACTACTACCTGCTCCGGCATGAGGTCGGTGGCATTGGGGCCACCCTCTTGCCGGGGGAGGGGAGTGGTAGGCTGAGAAAGGATTGGCTCGCAATGTCGGAAAGCCCGCACATTTGGCGCCAGGAACTCTAGGAGGCTTGGTCGATTGTTGGGCCCAACGCGGCCTGCTATAATCGCTCGCGTCAAAGGGGAAGTGGCCTTGATCGAAGCCCGTGACCTCACAAAACGATTTGGTGACCTGGATGCCGTCCACGGTCTGTCGCTGCGCGTCTCGGGCGGATCAATCCTGGCGCTGCTCGGCCCGAACGGGGCCGGCAAGACGACGACCATCCGCATGCTCGCCTCGATCCTGCGCCCGACCTCAGGCGAGGCCCGGATCGCCGGCTACGACGTGCTAAGTCACGCAGCCGACGTCCGGCGAAACGTCGGTCTGTTGACGGAACATCACGGCCTCTACACGCGGATGCGTGCCCAGGACTACCTTCAATTCTTCGGCCAGATCTACGGTCTTGGCTCCGAAGATTGCGGACGGCGGATCCAGGCGCTGCTGGAGCAATTCGGGCTGTGGGAAGCGCGCGGACTCCGGCTAGGGGAGTATTCCAAGGGGATGCGCCAGAAACTGGCCCTGGCCCGGGCTCTGTTGCACGAGCCACCGGTCCTGCTCCTGGACGAGCCGACATCGGCGATGGATCCAGCCAGCGCCCATCTCGTCCGCTCGAGCATCTCCCAGTTGCGTCAGCCGGGGCGGACGATCGTGGTGTGCACCCATAACCTGGCCGAGGCGGAAAGCCTGGCGGACGAGATTGCCATCATCCACCGGGGGCGGATCGTCGCACAGGGCACGGTCCTGGATCTGAAACGCGAGTATCTGGGCGATCCGATCATGGAATTACGACTGGCGACGATGCTCGACGGCGCAGTGAAGTTCCTGCCTCCGGGGGCGACCGAGCTGGCCTCCGGCGAGAACTGGTTGCGCTTTCGCGTGGCGCGTCCGGAGGAAGTCAATCCGAGCCTGCTTCGATCGCTGTCCCAGGCCGGAGTGCCGGTGGTCACGCTGTCTGAGGTTCCGCGCACGTTGGAGGACGTGTACCTGCAGGTTGTTGGAAAGCAGGACGAGAAGGGACCCTCCGAATGGAACGAGTGACCGACTCGGCCGTCGTGCCTCGGCCGCTGCAGCTGGCGCTGCTTGTCGCTCGTCGTGAAATTCGGGATCAATTGCGCGACTGGCGCATTCTCTCCCCGATCATCGCCCTGACGTTGTTCTTCCCTGTTCTTATGAACTTCACCGCTCGCGAGGCGGTCAACTTCGTCACACGCTATGGAGCGCCGATCGTTGGTGATCGGCTCATTCCGTTCCTCTTGATGGTCGTAGGGTTCTTCCCGATCTCGATCTCGCTGGTCATCGCCCTGGAGAGCTTCGCCGGCGAGCGAGAGCGCCTCTCCCTCGAGCCGTTGCTTGCCACGCCCCTCACCGATGCGCAACTGTACCTGGGCAAGCTCATGGCCTCGCTGGCATCGCCGCTGGGTGCAGCTTATCTGGGCATCCTGGTCTATCTGGCCGGCGTCATGCTGGCGATCGGCTGGCGCCCCCCGTTGGTCTTGCTCGTTCAGGTGTTGCTGTTGACAACGTCACAGGCCATCGTGATGGTCTGTGGCGCGGTGGTCATCTCATCACAGACGACATCGGTGCGAGCGGCAAACCTGCTGGCATCATTCATCATCGTCCCGGTCTCTCAACTGGTCATCGGCGAAAGTGTGATCATGTTCTGGGGTCGATACACGATCCTGTGGTGGGTGATCCTGGGTTTGTTGCTGATCGCGCTTGTGCTCAGTCGAATGGGGTTGCATCTATTCAATCGGGAGGAGCTTCTCGGGCGCGAGATCGACGTCGTCGATTTCCGCTGGGCGTGGAGGGTCTTCGCCGGTGCGTTCCGCGAAGGCGCCGGATCCGTGACGGAATGGTATCGAGGACTGATCCGATCGACCGTGACGAAACTCTTGCCCTCGGCTGCGATCACGGCGGCTGTGTTTGCGTGGGGATATGCGATCGGCGGAGACCTGGCCAGGCAGTTTACACTCCCCAGCAAACTGGTCGAGTTCGATCGCCTCTCGGGCGGGCTCGGCGAGGCATTCAATCAGGTGGGTCTGCTCACACCGCAAGGCTGGTGGTGGGTTGTGTGGAACAACGTCCGGGCGGTGGGCATCGCATCGTTCTTGGGGATGTTCACCTTCGGTGTGTTGGCCTTGGTGCTTCTCATGATCCCCTTCGGCATCATCGGATACTTCGCCGGGAACGTCGCCCTCGCGGGCAGCAGCCCGTTCAGGTTCTTACTGGCGCTGGTGCTGCCTCATGCTATCCTTGAGGTCCCTGCCGCGGTCTTGGCGGGGGCGGCGGTCGTTCAGATGGGTCTGTCGTTGATCAGTCCGCCGGAGGGCTATACCCTGGGAGAGCGCTGGCTGAGGGCGGCCGCGATGTGGGCCAGGATTTGCCTGGGACTGGTGCTTCCACTTTTGCTGCTGGCCGGAGCGCTCGAAGTCTTTGTCACACCGAGGGTGGCACTGCTCGTCTTTTCTGGATCCTGACATCATGCCCAAGCTCATCATCCTGGGAACGTCTTATGCCATCCCCGACCCGGAACATGAGAACACGCATATGGCCATCGTCGGGGAAGATGGCGCTGTACTTATCGATTGCGTCGGCACCCCGACGGTGCGACTGGCCCGCGCCGGCATCACCCTGGACGACGTCACCGACATCGTAGCGACGCATTTCCATCCTGACCACGTCTCCGGGCTTCCGTTGCTTCTGATGAATATGTGGCTGATGGGGCGCCAGAAGCCGCTGCGAATCTACGGCCTGCATCACACTCTCGAGCGCATTGAGGACATGATGGGCTTCTACCACTGGGAGAATTGGCCCAACTTCTTCCCGGTGGCGTTCCATCGGCTTCCGGAGCGCGAGAACATCCTGGTCCTCGAGAAGCCGGATTTCAGAATCTTCTCGACACCCGTGCGACATCTGGTCCCAACGATCGGCTTGCGCTTCGAAGCCAACTCGAATGCGCGCGCCGTGACGTATTCATGCGACACGGAGCCGTGTCCGACGGTGATTCGCCTGGCCAGCGGCACGGATGTGCTGATCCACGAAGCCTCCGGCCTGGGTGTTGGGCATTCATCGGCGGCGCAGGCGGGCGGGATCGCCCGCGAGGCGGAAGTTGGACGGTTGCTCCTGATCCACTATCCAACGGGCGACTCTCGGCCGGAGGAACTCCTCGAACAAGCGCGCGAGACATTCGCCGGTGAAGTCGGCTTGACCGAGGACTTCATGGAGATCGAACTCTAGCGCCATTTCAGGATGACATTCGCACAGGCTGTTATTGCGACGCGTGGTTTTCCCACGCGCCGCAGCTTTGCGTCATGGCGCGTGGTTCGGACACGGCGCTCCGTCACGGCACCGTACGCACGAACGGGAGTTGTGGAGAGCGAGGGGGAGCGCGCCGCGGATCAGCCTTCGGCGGCTTGAAGGGTGGCGTGAAGAAAGTGGAACTCGCCCCTGGGCGGGACGAGCTCGAAAACTTCCACGACGGTGAAGTGCCGGCTGCCGAGCTCGACCTGCTCGCCGATCTCGGGCATGTGGTCGACATTGACGATCGCGCCGGGATGGTCTTCTCCGGTTACGACGTAGCTCACCTTGTAAATCGCGGCCATGATCCGTCCCTCAGCGCTCGGCATAGTTGGTACGCCGGAGTTTGAACGACAAATCGGCGGCCATGTTGCGCATGACGGTGTATCCGAGCTGGTTGTCACGATCGCACAGGGCTTCGAAATCCGTCCGTTGGATCACCTGGACGACGGTCGGATCGGTATTGGCCCGGACGTTGGCTGACCGAGGACCATAGTCCACGAGGCCCATCTCGCCGACGATCTGTCCGGGGCCGAGGCTGACCACGGTCCGCGGTGTGGCGGTCTGGGAAGCGCTGTCCAGCACGATCTCGACGAAGCCCTCGCACACGATGAACAACTCGTCGGCCTGGTCGCCTTGGCCAGTGACGAGGTCGCCCGAAGAGAAGCGGCGTTCCCGGCAGATCTTGGCCACCGCCTCCAGTTGCTGGGGGAACAGTCCTTCGAAAAGCTCCACCCGCTTGAGAATGGCGATCAAATCCATCTGCGCCTCCTCCGTGGCCGGCGGCGGTCGGGTCACTGCCAGCATTCTACTGGAAATTGGGGGATTGCGAAACTCGGGGCGGGGAGGGGAAGCGCAGCGCTTCACTGAGAGCACAAACTCGTTCGCTTGAGTAGACAAGCTTGACCCACGGGGCAGCCGCACCGGGCTGCCCCGTGGGTCGATCGGAACCGCAAACAGGCCCAAGGAACATGTGGAAGGACGGTCCGAGCGGTGCAGACGAGGGCGACTCCGACCGTGTCTCTCTCCCTCCCTCGGGCTCAGCCAAGGCTTTCGGCCAGCTTGTCGATCGATTGGTGCATGCCGGCCAGAGAGTAGACGAACATCTGACCGACAGGCCAGTCAAACTCGGTGATCGTGAGCTCGGTCATGGCACTCTTGGCTCTGAATGCTACGACCGTGCGGATTTCCTTGGGGAAGTCCGGAGGCATACCCATCTGAGCGGGATCGATGGGGTTTCCATCACCGTCGGCCAGTCCCTGAGTGAATTCCAGGCGCTCCATTGGAACGATCTTGGTGTAGGTACCGGCGGTGTACGAATCCTGCCCGCCCTGATCTTGTGGGGCTCGCATACAGAAGACGTACTTGCCACCTTCGCGAAGGTCGATCTTGCACCAAGGCGAGGCGTAGTATTTCGGCCCCCACCAGCGCATAACCTGCTCGGGATCGGTCCAGGCTTTCCAGACCATTTCCAGCGGAGCGTCGATGATGCGCTTGACCACGAGATCTTCTTTCCTTAAGGCTTGTGTCGGGTCATCCGACATTGCTGTACCCTCCTGGCGAAGTTACCTACCTGTTCCTGGGATCGTACCATCCCGAATCACACCATGGATCTCCTCCCGCCGGGCTTAAGACCCTATCGGTTCTTCCTCCCTCGGCCCGGTTCCTCCGCTTGAAGCTCGCGCAGATAGTCCTCCAGCGTATCTAGCCTATCCTCCCAGGTCGGGCGGAAGGTCCCCAGCCAGTTCTCCAGCTCTGCGAATGGCTCCGGCTGCAACTGATAGATACGCCGCTGGGCGACGGGCTGCGCCTCGACGATGCCGGCTTCGCTCAGGACGCGAAGATGTTTTGAAACCTGAGGTTGGCCGATCGCCAGGCGCTCGGTGATCTCGCCTACCGAATGGGGCCGATCCCGCAGGAGCTCGACGATACGCATGCGGTTGGGTTCGCCCAGGGCGGTCAAGGTCGAGGTGTTCATACGGCTATATATACCTCATTGGGTATATATCTGTCAAGGCATATAACGGAGCCCTGGAGCGGGTTGCCGGCAAGCTTCCGGCTTCGACGGGGCTCGGTTGGCGCTTCCCGGTTACACAGTTCCTGCGCCGTGCCATCTTCCGGGGCGGGCGATCGAGTGGGCTCGAGCCGTCCCCCCCCGCATAGGCTATCTTTCACAGGTTGCTTCTATGGCCCACCCAGCACGTATTCTGGTTGATCCAGGTAGTCTTGCACGCGTGTATAGAACCTGGCCATGTGTATGCCGTCCATCAATGCATGATGCCCCTGGACGCTCAGCGGCATCTTCACATGCTTGCCATCCTCTGTAAATTTGCCCCATGCATATCGCGGAATGGAATCCGCCGGATGCAATTGCATAGGATGCATGAAGCTGGTGAAAGAGACCCACGGGATCGCGGTCATGTACAACAGGTCGTCTTGGTCCGGATCGTTCTTGAGCGTGGGGTAATCCTTCACGTGAGAAATCGTCCTGGCTGCGGCGGCTGCGAATTCCGAAAAGTCCACGCTGTAGGTGATTGTGCAGAAACTAAAGAGATCGTCATCCACCAGAATGGTGACCGATGGGTTGACAAGGTCGTGCTCAACGACGCCCCCGGACCGAATTCGATGGCGGAACTCGGGGATCGCGTTGGACGCTCGAGAGATGACGTAGATTAGCGCCACGGAAAACGAGATCTTGCCATTCCGCACGAACGGCAAAAAGGTCGTAAGGTCGACATTCGCACACATGTTGAAGTGCGGATGGTCGAATTGACTGAACAATTCGAAATACTGGCGTCGTGGCCAGGTTTGCAGGTTGATGGAGTGCATGCGTCACCTTTCAGTGCATTGGTGTAGTTGCGCCTGACCGGCTGATCGCTGCCGAGCATCCCGGCGGCCCTGTCGATCTTGTCCGGCCGAAGCGGGAGTCCTGCCGCACCCGGCGCGGCCGATGACACTACAGATGGCGAGTGCCGCATCGCAGGCCGGATAGGGCCCTCGCGGGAGCGCTCAACCCATTGCTGTCCCAATCTGAGATGTCGTTGTCGAACGAGCGCGTCGTGCACCAAGCCTGGTCAGGGGCACTTGAATCCCGGCGCCTCCGAGCACGGTTGCCTACCAGGCGCATTGCGTGTCGATCGGGTCTTCCTGCGCGTCTCGCTGCCAGAATGGCTTGAGATGAGTACCGTGCAAGCACAGGCGAAGACCATTCCAGTCTTCCTCCGGAGAGGACAAACTCGCAATAAATCCCTGGCCTGAGATCATGTTCTGTCCGGTTCCCAGGGTGTCCATCTCGGGATCCACCGGGGAACGTTCTGCTTGTACACGCGGTAGGCCTCCCCGAATCGTCTCTCGAGATCGCGCTCCTCGGACAGGGGAATATACAGAAGGTGGAGCAAGACAGCCAGAGTCGCGACGGCAAGGATCGTGGGCGATCGCAATACCAGCCTTTCGCCGAGAAGCACGCTGAACACGCCGGTGTGCATCGGATTCCGCACATGGCGATAGACGCCCTCGACGATCAGCTCGTCGGCCGGCTCCCACGGCATGACGGTCCCTCCGGACTGGCGCAGGAAGATAGGTATGGTCGCCAGACCGAGGGCGAGGCCGACGGCGATGAGAAGACAGCCGACGACGGAGATGATGCCGCTCTGCGGGTGTCCCTCCATGAATGCGATGCGGTTCGGGCCTCCCAGGAACACAACGACGGCCGGGAACACGACGAGGACAACGAATGGAAGGAACAGGCTGACAAGTACACGTCTGAACAGACCACGCATGGGATGGCCTCAACGATCCGCGTCGTCCGGGCAGGGCACAAAGGAAGGCTCGCCTAGCTCGAGGACGGCCGCAACTCTTTTCCAGAGTCCGTCGAGTGCCTTGCGGATTTCGGCCCTGAAGATGAACTCCACATTCGTCGGTGACATGCCATCCTCGAAACCTTCAAGCTTCCGAAGCCGCGGGACGATAACCTTGTTCAACTTCTCGAGAGCGTGGCCCTTTGGCGAGATGATCCCTGCCACAATGAGGCGCGTTGCCGCGGTGATCACGAACGTTTGCTGCCTCCCTCGAGCGCGAGCGGCCACCTGATTGCAGAGCAGGATGGCCAGGACATCACCGAGCAACTTCTTGGGTGGGGTGGGGCTCTCCTCGATTTCGATCAGGATTTGAGCGACGTTGTCCGGCGAAGCCACGAGAATGTCGATGTCGGCGAGGCGGTTCGCGTTCTTCACGTCTTCCCCGAAAAAGCCCTTCGACGCGGCGACGTGCTCGAGTCCGGCCTTCCCGTGGTCGTAGTACATGTGCCAACCCGCATGAGCAGTGCTCGCATCGATCCGGGTCGCCAGACAGCTGCCAAACAAGGCTGTCCAGTATCCTGCCGGCATCTGTTGTGCTCCCATGAGATTGCCCGTCTGCCTTTCTCAATAAGTCGTGCCGCTTGCTTCCCGATCCGTATGCTGCAGTGAGCGATTAGGTGGCGCCAGGTGGTCCTTCCTTTGCCCGCAGAATCAGCGACTGGTAGTGGAGGGACTCGTCAGCCTCGGTCTGAATGGCTGCGAACTCCTGCAACGCGAATCGCCTCGAGGCTTCTTCCTGTATCTGTTCGTCATCCAGCAGTGAGAAGAACCGTTTGGGTTCGTACACGTCCTCTTCGTACACGCCTTCTCGGCCCTCTCCACCATATTGTCCCCAGTAGAATAGTCCGAACGGATTGAGCGCGTCTCTGATCGCAGACAGGGCTCTTTGAAGCTCACTTCTGGGCACGTGAACGAGTGAGTTCATGGCGAAGGCCGCATCGAACCCGCGGCTGAGTGACTTCAGATTCAGCACATCACAGTCATACGCCTCCAGCCCCTTTTCCCTGCATCTCTCCACATTCCCGGGCGACAGATCGACGCAGGTGACATCGATTCCCTCCCCACGAAAGTAAACTGCGTGGGTGCCCGTCCCGGAGCCGACGTCTATCAGGGTGGATTTGCCCTCGGCCTTGAGCAGTTGCAGAAAGCGCTCGAGCTCCCGCCTCTTCCAGTCAGGAATGTCCTTCCCGTCCCGCATGTCAACTGCACGGTTGTAGGCAAGTATGAAGTCGTGTCGAATGCCTGCAGAGTTTCCTGGCAATTCCTTCCTCTTCTCGAACAGTCCCCGTTGCGCATGTCAGCCTGCCCAGGTGCTCGGGCGATGGCCGGCACTCCTTTGCGGAGGCCGGCGGCCGACGTGGTGGTCCCATGTGCGCCAGCCAGGCGCGTCGGCCTCAGGTGTTGCTCGAGCCGGCGGCCGGTCGATCTTCAGCGTCCCAGAAGCTCTCCAGCTCGACCCCCAGGCCATCTGCCAGCCGATTGACAAAGGCGTAGTATCCCGTCACCTGATTGATATCGAGGATGGCCGAGTCGCTGAAGCCCGCCTCCCGCAGAGCGATGACATCTGTTTCGACCATCTTCCACGGCTCTCTAGTCAGCTTGGCCGCGTATTCGAGCATGACCCGGTCTGAATCTGCGATCGGTGCCGATCGGAAATCGCTCATCAGTTTCTCGACGAGCACGGCATCATGTGTCAATCGACGGAGACCCGCTCCGTGATGTTGAAGTCAGTAGCGGCAATGGTTGAGCGCCGACACCACAACGGCGATCATCTCGCGCTGAGCTCGAGAGAGGTCGGACCGACCGCGCATAAGCGTCTCATAGAGTTCGGAGTGGCCCGACAAGGACGGCGGGTTGAGACTGTGGATCTTCATGATGTTATCCACGCCGCCCCAGGGCTCGATGAGGTCTGCATACATGGCTTTCAGTTCACCGTCTGCCTCATGTTCGTCAATCATCTTGATCCAGGCCATATGCGTTTCTCTTCTCTCTTCAACACATCAGTGCGGTGGGCCGACGACACCGGGCCGGGTCGGCCATATCGCCTGCAACTGAAATCGGCGAGCTGGCGTCAGGGGGTTGTTGGGGAGGCCTGGCGTCCTTCCAGATACTTCAATAGATCCGCATAGTCGGAGAAGGTGAAATCGGGATCAGCCTCTGGGGCCTGTGCGCCTTCTGGCCGGAATAGGCACGTCCTGAGCCCGGCCGCCTTGCCGGCCAGAATGTCGACATCACGATCGCCGACAGCGGCCGTCTCCCGCGGATCGATTCGGCCCCTGTCGATAATCGCCAGGAACGCCGCCGGATTGGGTTTCTTGGGATAGCCTTCGTCACCGGCGGCGATTTCCGCGAACAGGTCACGCATGGCGTGCGTTGTGAGCATTTCCTCCGTCGAAGCACGCGCCCGGTGGGTCACGATGGCATTGATCCCTCCGCCGGCCGCAATTGCCTGGCAGACCTGTTTGACCCCATCAAAGGGGAGCTGATCCGCCTTGGGGACAGCCCGATAGAGCTGGCTGAAGCGCCCGGCAAGCTCGTCCTCGTCGAGGTTGTGCCGGGCCGCCAGGACATGTGCGCAGTTCGTCAGGCCGACCCTGGCCAACGAAAGAATATACGCCGGGGATTCCGACCCACCGAAGGATTCGAGCGCCCGAAGGAACGACTGGACCATCGGCGGGTAGGTGTCGAAGAGCGTGCCGTCGACATCCCAGATCAGATTCCGTATCACGGGTGACCTCTGGGAGACGAGTGTGCGGATAGTGAGTGCGCGAACATGCCCACCTCACACAGTCAGCGTGGCCGTCGCGCGTAGCCGCCGGAGAGCCGCGTGTCTGTCCTGATGCTTTCGCCGGCGCAGACAGTCACGCAGGCCAGCTCCAGACGGCCACAGAGAACGCGATCAGCCATTGGCCGAGCCAATACGATGAAAGCACGGCTGCCCGTGCGGCGACAAACGGCGACCGAAAGCGGTCGATCGCAAGCATCGCGTCTGAAGCGTAGAAGGAGAGGGCGCCCACCGCCGCGATCAGGAGAGCGACGGACCCCAGCACAATCGCAGAGCCGACGGCCTGGATAGCCATGATCGTAATGAGTAGCGTGTACAGCAAGATCGGTATGCGCAGCGAATGCTCGACGCCCGGCCAGATCAGAGCCGCAAGGGCGATCGCCGTGATGCCAAGCAGGGGTGTGCCGAGATGAAGAAGAGCGATCCCCGAAACGGAGATGAAAGCCAGGAAGTATAGAACATGGGTAATGGAGAAGCACAAGATCCCTGGTGCAAAGTACCGAGGGGGCAACATCAGGAGAATATCCCCAGCCAGCGAGAATAGCAGCGCGACGGCGATCAATCCATCGTACCGGATCTCTGATCCACGTACCGAAGCCGCGACGATGGCAAAGATCAGAACCGTCGTGGACGGCTTGAGTATGTTGAAGGCTAGGCGACCCTTTGGATGGTAACCCGACGCAATCGCGCCGACGGCGGTACAGAGTGCCGCAAGCGAAAGCCCGACGACCGGCGGAGTCAGATTCATTTCGGTCTCTCCAGCGGTTCACAATCGGATGGCCATCAGTCCTTGCCCGAGGCGGGCTTCCGCCCATCCGCGAATGGCAGCCCATTGGTGTACGCGCTCAAGTAGGATGCCGGCCAAAGGCCTGCTTCTCGGGAGCCGGCGCCGAGATGGGGACAACCTTTCTACTCGTCGCTATTCCGGGCGTCCTCACCTACGGCCTGTCGCAACGTTCTCAGGAATTCATCGAGCGGAACGCCGTGAACGCGGGCGGCGGTCTGCACGGTGAGCGCCTTTGTGATCATCCGGCGAAAAGAGTATCTGGCCACGCGCTTGACCCCGAAAAGCTCCATAACGTCCGCAATATCCCCATACTCGCGCAATATCTCCGACACCTTCGTATCTTTCGTGATCTCCATGCGCTACCGTCTCTCCCCTGCGAGTTGGAACTTCGAACTCACTGTGTGGTCACCCCAGAAGCGGAGCGGCCTCTGCGTTTGTTCAGGCCGTTCAGATCCATCTCATCCGGAAACCCTGGTCAGTTCCTTCGTAGCAGACTCCTTGGTTTCACCATCCTTTTCATATGTCTGGCGAAAACTCCAGCTGTCTCGGTCCGGGTGCCAGGAAAAGACGTATAGAAACCTGGTGCTGCCATAATCGAATAAGAACGGAATGCTATCCCCTTGGCGCCTTCCGCGCCCGACCACACACTCGTTTGGGACCTCCGTCGTGTCGAGCAGATGCATGATGTAGATCTGATCGGCTTCGTTGAAACCGAGATGGTAGACGGCTTCATAGTCGGAAGTTGGATTCCCCTCGGGCGTATCCAACTTGAAGTATATCCACAGGAACTTGTCTCCCGGGATCCACCTGGCAGTGACTTCCTGTCGGAGGGCGACCTCTCCCATGTTTCCAGTCAATATCCACTGGCCGACCAGGTGGCTCAGGAAATCCTGGCTGCTTTCCACGCGTCATGCTCCATCGGCCCCGGAGAGTGTAGCCTGCCGGGCTTCGTGGTGACGACTCTGGCGTTGCCGTACTCCCCATTCTTCATTCGTTCCATCTCAGTCCGGAATTCCCGGTGGGCCATCTAGACCCACTAATCCCCAAGGGCCGCCCGGAACACGCGTTAATGCTCGGATAGCTTTTGGTCTGGGGCATTCCATCCAATGGTGATATCCCGTTGGGTTATGTCCTCAGCATGGTTGATGGTGTAGCCGAGGTTGTGGAGAATCGATGCGAGCTCCGCCAGCGTCCATCGATTGTCCGTCTTCGCTTTTCGCTGGAAGGTGAAGGCCAATCGACCGCCGGGCGACAGCACACAGTCGAACTCCTCCAGCCAATGCTCGTCGGATTCCAACGAGCATTGGTTCCAGACCCCCGCAAAGGCGCAGTCTGCAAAGGGAAATCTGCCGGCATCGGCGACCGTGAACTGGAGCAGATATTCAAGACCTGCGACCTGGGACGAGACCGAGTTGGGCCGGCGATGGCCTTGGCGTCGAGATCGACGCCCGTGACGCGACAGCCCAATGTGTCGGCGAGCTGGAGCGCGGGTCCGCCAACAAAGCAACAGACATCCAGAACGCGGTCCGACGACGACAGGTCGGCGAGCCCGGCCAGTTGCTGTGTGTCTTGCGCGCCGCCGAGATGATACTGCAACCCAGAAACGAAGCGAGTGGTGCTCCTACCGAAATAACCGGCCAAGAGGGCCGGACGTATCATCTCCTCTACCCGGCTGAGGATATTCGGACCTTCGGGCAGTTCCCACCCGGCAAGGACCGCGTCAAACTCCGGCAACTCTGTCGTGGTATTGCGGCCCTGGCCCTCTATTGCAGTTGGTGAGGGAACGTCGGGCGGCTCGGCTCGGCCGGGCATGCGGCTACGCGACCTGCTCTCTTGTCAGAGCCGCAAGCATCTTCTCGATCTCCGGAAGGTGGGATTTGGCGTAGTGATGGATGTTGATGCGGACAATGCTGGCGGGCGTGTAGGACTTCGACTTCCAGAATCGTCTCTCCGCCGCTTTGTCAGAGAGCTGACCGTAGCATCGTATGAATTCGCGGCCCGCGGCGACGAATTCGTCGTAAACCTTCTTCCAGGATGAGTCTCTCCTCTTGCCGACCGAAGCCTCATTGAACTTGTTCATGTTCCCCCAGTAAGGGGCCTTCTCTCCCGTTTCCAGGCAGCTGAGGATCGTTGTGAAATAGACGTCCCAGCCGGTGAGATGGGCAACGAGGTCCTTCAGAGTCCATTCACCGAATAGCTCGTCCTCTCGGCGCTGCGCAGGAAAGCGGCGGATGGCGTGCAGGACCTGTTCTCGCACTTCGGCGAAGCGCTCGATGGGTTGGTACATGCGCGGTGACCTTTCTTGGGCAGGCGAACCGCAAGACGGCTATGGTGAGCCGATGGCCTCCCGACCTCGTGCCCGGATCCAAGCCGAGTGGATCCGGGCCGTGGATGCAAGGGCGCGCCTCATCTGCGATGCATCCGGTGCCCTGATAGGGCGCCTGGACAGAAGACAACTCCTGCAGATTATCGCGCCACCCTGGCCGGGTTTGTCTGTCCGCTCTCACTGGCTGCGCCGGCCTGACCGGAGGGTCAGGCTGGTGATGTCATTCAGGCCTCTGGCGCGAAGCGACTCGGGGTCCGAAGCTCAGGCGCGATCCTGGAGCAGACCGCTGCCCTCCCGATAGGTCTCTCCGAAGAGCGCTGCCCCGACCAGCATCGCATAGAAGCCGATCGGCGCCAACACGAAGAAGGCGACGCATAGCAGAACGAGCGTGGAATACAAGGCGAAGAACGCGAAGTAGGCAATCCCGAAAATGCCGATGACACTCACGAAAGAAATGAAGTAGCCGAGCTTGTTGGCCGAGAGGACGGGCCACCATTCCCGGACTCTGAAAGCGGCGCCGAGCTGATCGCGTGTGACAAAGTGAGTCATCGAAGCCGGGAGGGGGATCGCACCGAGGACGAGCAGGATGGTGCCAACGGCCATGGAGAAGAACATCGCGCCCATGCCGAAGAAGAACAGCGCGAAGATCGGGTCGCTCCTGTTGGGATCGGCAGCCGAGGAGAGCGGGATCAGGAAGAACATGGATAGGTAGGCGGCGAACCCAAGCAAGAACACGCCGATGGAAGGCAGGAAGAAAATGAAGTTGACGATCGCGCCTCGCAGGCCGAGGCTGAACAAGGACGCCCAATTGTCCCAGGGTGGCATGGAAGGAGGCTCTCCTTCGGCGGTTGTTCGCAGGATTCGGAGCATGTAGCCGTAGGCGAAAATCCCTGGGATGATGGGCACGATGAAGCCGCCCAGCATGAGCGCGCTTCCTGCAACGAAGCGGTTCCTCGCTTCACTGTCCTGAAAGGGAAAACGGAAGAATGGCTTGAGTAGAGTCGTGGCCGATTGGATGTTCATCTGGTGTCCCCTTTCTGTTCGTGTGTAGGAAAACGGCAGCCGGCCCATCGGCGCTGGCGTTCCCCCTCGACGCTCTCGATTGCCTGTTCGCCCTGCCTGTGCCTGTCTGCCATGGCGGTCAGGCCAGGGTGCCACAGGTACTGGGGATGTCTTACCATCCTGAGTCTACGCCCCTTACATTCCTGGATTGCGATCAGGCGTCACGCATTCCTTCCTGTTCGCCCGAATACGCTCGCTCGAGCGCTGCCAGGTCAAGCTTCTTCATTCGCAGGTATGCATTCGTCACGCGCTGGGTCTTTTCCTGGTCGGGATCGCCGAGCATTTTGCCGAGCGCAGTCAGACCGATCTGCCAGGTCAGGCCGTATTTGTCCTTCAACCAACCACACGCGACTTCTTCTCCGTTTTCAGTGAGCTTCTCCCAGAAGTAATCGACTTCTTCCTGCGTCTCGCAGTCGACCTGTAGCGAAATGGCCTCGGTGAACTTGAATTGTGGGCCGCCGTTGAGGGCCGTGAAGCGCTGACCGTTGAGTTCGAACTCGACGGTCATGACGCTGCCGGCCGGTTTTCCGTGGATCTCGTGACTCGCTTCGCCATAGCGAAGGATACGAACGATCCTCGAGTCCTTGAAGATCGAGACGTAGAAGTTCGCCGCCTCTTCGGCCTGCGTGTCAAACCACAAACATGGCGTGATCTCTTGAAAGGATGCCACCATCCACTCCTCTTGTTGGAGCCGCCAGGGAGTCGAGCCACAGCCGCCTCGAGCTTCGCGCAGCTCACATAATTATAGCGACCCTGTAGTAGGGGATGATGCCTACTTGCCTCGACCGGCTATTCCGTGCTCAACGGGCAGACTCAGGCGACGGTGTCACCTGTAATTCCCGCACTCGACCGATCCATCCCAGATGCGTGTGCTGGAATGCGTCCGAATACTTCAGGCCATAACCCAGCACGCGATCCAAACTGGAGTGCCCGATCATGATCACTCCGGTTAGGGACAGGGCAGGGATGGCGGCCAGGATACCGATAACATAGAGCGCGACCGCCAGGCCCTTGTGGTGCGTCAGGTCGTAGGTTGCCGCGCCCACAGCCGGGCCGAAGATGTATCCGATCATCCCAAGATCGGGCGCCAGAAACAACGCCAGGTACAACCACCATACGTAGTCCAACTGGGTGAACAGAAGAATGGAGAGAAGGAAGAGACCAAGCTCTTCCAGCTTGATCAGGCGTTCCACGAGACCTCCTTTGGCGACCACCAATGAAGAGATACGGCAATCCTAGTTCAACACCAACCGACCCCAATGGGTTCGCGCGGCCTGGCTGCGGGGCCAGGCCACCGGCTGGAGCGTCACGGAGTCCGTCCCTGGCGAAATACCCGCGCTGCCGCGAGTTGCTATGCGGCGTCGGGACCGTCGAACTGGGGAGAATCTGCGAAGGACTGCGATGTAACCCTGAAAGTTGTCACGACTCGGTCTTGCTATACTCTATCCTGAGCCTGGTTCTGCCAGCTTCTGTTCTGATCATGATGGTCCGCAGCCTCAAGACAAGGAGGAGTGCAGTGAGCCGATCTTCAGGCTTTGTCCCGATCCGATTTCGAGTCGCAGGCAGATTGCTGCTCATCCTTGGGCTTCTCGGCCTCATTGCGAGCGGCGTTGACGTCCTTACCGGGTGGTTAGCGATGTCAGCGTCATCTCTGTACATGAGTCTCGCCGCAATCGCCGTGGGCCTGTATCTGTTCTACATAGCGTCACGAGAGAAACAGAAGGACGCATGAGGGTTCGGCATCTGTGGTATCACGTACGATGAGCGGAGCCTCGTAACCGCGGAGCGGTTTCGTGCGTCTCGCCCTCGTGGGGATCGGAGAGGATTCTGACATTCATGCCGGAGTGGTGAGGCGGGATCGATTGCCTCGGGGGTGGAAGACCTCAGATCCGTCCGATCGTCACCGTCTCCGGCGTGATCTCGAACATTCAGTACCCGGCGCCCTCGAGCTTGTATTCCAGAATCAAAGCCTCCGGAGTTCTATCCTCTCTGACGAGCTTCGCCGGTCGTTTGAATGCGAATGTGAGAAGGGTGGGGTCCCATTCACCCTGGACCTCCGGATCGAAGCCCTCTGGTGGCTCTTCGACGCGGTGAACGGATGTCTCTTCGAGCAAGACTCGGAGGATCTGCTCGGGGACAGGGCTGGCCCAGAGCAGACTGGCCGTTGCCTGTTCCTCGAGCTCGTGTGCGTGCTCTTCGGGAGAGAGCTCGCCCTGAACAGGTGACCAGACGGTCGGCAACTTGTCTACGTAGATCGTCTCAGGATCGATGATGCCTGGCACGTGTTCGCCTCCAGCTCTTGTGTGTCCCGACCCCCGGCGGCCTCAAGCTGAACAGCCCGGCCAAGACATGCTCATGGCATGGGGCGGGCCTGGCCGGGCTCCGCCTGTCCCATGAGCGAAGCGAATGGGGCTCCAGCGAGTGATTGTATGAAAGCGCTGCACCTCCGGTATCCTCGTCGCAGTT
>CAZGRL010000077.1:12504-16834 GCA_964528155.1 uncultured Anaerolineaceae bacterium | reverse complement strand
TATTGCCAATCGCTGACTGCTGACTGCTGACCGCTGACTGCTGACCGCTGCCAGCTCAACGAATATGTATTCGAAGGGTCGAACAGATCGCAGCCGAGTCGCGTTCGCGCTCTACGTCCCCTCTTCCCAGGAGTTCAGGTAGCGTGTTTGCTCGTCGGTCAGCACGTCGATATTCACGCCCATGGATTCGAGCTTGAGCCGGGCGATCTCGCGGTCGATCGCCTCGGGGATCGTGTGGACGCTGTTGGACATCTCGCCGGCATGTGAAAGCATATACTCGCTCGACAGCGCCTGATTGGCGAAGGACATGTCCATCACGCTGGCCGGATGGCCTTCGGCGGCCGCCAGGTTCACCAGCCGGCCCTCACCGATGACGTTGATCCGACGACCGTCCTTGAGCGAGTATTGCTCCACGAATTCGCGCACGCGCTGCTTTCCATTCGACATCTCTTCGAGGGCCGGCAGATTGATTTCGACGTTGAAGTGACCGGAGTTGGCCAAGATCGCTCTGTCCTTCATCCGTTCGATATGCCGTCGGTCGAGGACGTTGATGTCTCCCGTCAGCGTGCAGAAGATATCCCCCAGCGGCGCGGCCTCTTCCATGGGCATGACTCGGAACCCGTCCATCACCGCCTCGAGGGCGACGAGCGGATCGACCTCGGTCACAACGATGTTGGCTCCCATGCCGCGGGCGCGCATCGCCAGCCCGCGGCCGCACCAGCCATACCCGGCGATGACGAATGTCTTCCCGGCCAGCAGGATGTTGGTGGCCCGAACGATGCCGTCGATCGTCGATTGACCCGTACCGTAGCGGTTGTCGAAGAAGTGCTTTGTCATTGCGTCGTTCACGGCGATGATCGGATATTTGAGCGCCCCGGCTGCCGCCATCGCCCGCAGCCGGATCACGCCGGTGGTTGTTTCTTCGGTGCCGCCGCGCACACCGTCGAGTAGCTCGCGCCGGTTCTTGTGAAGTGTGCTGACCAGGTCGGCCCCATCGTCCATTGTCATCTGCGGCTCGTGGTCGAGGGCCTGACCGATATGGCGATAGTACGTATCGTTGTCTTCGCCCTTGATGGCGTACACCGGGATCTCGAAATGGGTGACAAGGGAAGCGGCGACGTCATCCTGCGTCGAGAGCGGGTTTGAGGCGCATAGGACGACATCGGCGCCGCCGCCCTGAAGTGTCCTCATCAGGTTGGCCGTCTCCGTCGTCACATGCAGGCAAGCTGCGATTCGCGTGCCCTGCAATGGGCGCTCCTTGGCGAAGCGCTCGCGGATATGGCGCAGTACGGGCATCTCTTGATCGGCCCACTCGATGCGGCGCCTACCCCCTTCGGCAAGTCTCACGTCCTTGACGTCATATTGATCAGGCATGATTCAGGTTACCTCTCCAATGTGATCTGAGGCTGTTGCACCGCGATGGAGTGTCTATCGGCGGTCCAAGAAGAACGCAGGAGGATGATCGCTGAGGTTCAGCCGAATGTGGCTTTCCTGCTGCTGTCTATTCTAACCTCGTTGTGAGCCTAGCTACCGGCGGTGATCTCGGCCAGACCTTCGTAGTAGCCGCAATACGGCCAGAATCCAAGCTTGCGGTAGCTGGCCTGGGCGCGGTGATTGTCCATCGAGACGTTCAGGACGATCGTCTCCAGCTTCATGGCCAGGAGACGTTCGACGACGGCCGCGGTCACTCGCGTACCCAGCCCCCGACTCCGCAGGTCGGGCCGGGTGAAGACATTGCCGACCGCGCCTATGCCATACATCTGTGAAACGATGTGAGTCCCGGCGACGGACACCAAATCGCCACCCCGGCGGATACCGAAGAACGTGCCTTGATCCAACTGGCGCGGGTAAAACGCGTCCGGGCGATCGGCGTTGTCGGCGAAAAGGGCGACGATTTCATCTTCGTCGGCCAGGCCGAGCGGAATGACCTCATCATCAGTGCCGCCGGGGAACTCCTGCGGCTTGAGGCTCATCCGCCACATGCGCTGTTCCTGCCAGGGTCGCAGCCTCTCGCGGATCAATTCGCGTTGTGTTCCTGTCAGTGAGAACGCGTATTCGCCCGGCTCGATCTCTCTGAAGCTGGCCTCCAAACCGGCCGGGTCACCATGTGCGAATAGAACGGGGGGATCCGTACCTCGATAGACCAGGACAACGGCATGGCGACCGACCAGCCAGTCGCTGTTCGGCATTTCCGACGGATCGAGATCGGCGAGCGCGTAGGCGCTCCAGATCCGATCTGTCTCTAGGATCGCCTGGATCCTGGGCATGGGTGGGCTCGCCTGACTCACTTCAAGCTATCCAGTTCGCCTTGGTCGTCGAAGTTCTGGCGGAATCGGGCGACGAATTCGGGTAGTGTGAACGTCTGACCCTGGGTACCCTGATTCTCGAGGCAGTAAGTCGCTGCCAGGGCACCCATCTGCCCGCAGCGTTCCAGGCTCAGCCCATGCATGTGTCCCTTGAGAAACCCGCCGCGGAAGGCGTCGCCGACCCCCGTTGGATCCACGATCTTCTCCGGCGAAACGGCGGGCACGTGGACCATCTCCCCGCCGGAGTAGAGGTCGGCGCCGGCTTCTCCCCGGGTGATGATGATCGTCTCAGCTCTCGACTGTACTTCCGTCAGTCCGAGGCCGGTCTTTTCCTCGATCAAGCTGAACTCGTAATCGTTGACGAACAGGCCCCGGCAGCCGGTCAGGCCCTGTCGGATCGGTTCGGGATCCAGCCGGACGACCTGCTGGCTTGGGTCGTACATATAAGGAAGGCCAAGCTGGTGACACTCGGCCACGTAGCTCGACATGGCTGCGGGATCATTGGCCGAGATCATGGCCAGATCGGGCGGCGGGGCGAGGGCGCCGAAGTGAAGATCCGATGCCCGGGCCATGGCGCCTGTGTAGAAACTGGCGATTTGGGCGTTGGTCAGATCGGTATTGACGAAGAACGAGGCCGTGAACATGCCCGGGATGGTGACGATGCCCGAGGTGTCGACGCCAGCGGCCTCAAGCCAGCGTCGGTATTCCTCGAAGTCTTCGCCGACGGTGGCCATCACCCGAGGTCTTTCACCAAGGAGTGCCAGTGTATAGGCGATATTGGCGGCGATGCCTCCCCGTCGCCGATCCAGGTGATCGACCAGAAAGGACAGGCTGAGCCGATCGAGTTTCTCGGGCAAGATGTGATCCCGGAAGTATCCGGGAAATGTCATCAGGTAATCGAAAGCGATGGATCCGGTCAGGACGATATTCACGAGGAACGCGCCCTTCCTACGGCTGAGGTCAAGGCGGCCGGGTAGGGCGGTCGAAGCACGCCCACCTCGGTCACGAACGCGCTGACAAGCCGGTTGGGGGTGATGTCAAAGGCAGGATTGCGAGCGTGGCTGTCTTCGGGCGTCACGCGTTCACCTTCGAACTGAAGATCGAGGACTTCGGCTGGATCGCGCTCTTCGATCGGGATTGACTCGCCCGAGGCTAGCTCGAGGTCGATCGTGGACATCGGCACCACACAATAGAACGGCACGGCGTTGTCGTTGGCTGCCAGGGCCAACATGTAGCTTCCGACTTTGTTGGCCACGTCACCGTTCGCCGCGACTCGATCGGCCCCGATCAAAACGGCGGAGACTTCTCCACGTCGCA
This sequence comes from uncultured Anaerolineaceae bacterium, assembly GCA_964528155.1. GTDB lineage: Bacteria > Chloroflexota > Anaerolineae > Anaerolineales > E44-bin32. The sequence continues at coordinate 13,211 of CAZGRL010000077.1, read as the reverse complement.
GGAAATACCCGGCTGCTCCGTCGCTGATGATGTCGTAAGCGATCCCATACTGGTCGAGCTCCCAGGCGGTCAGCCGCGCCCCTTGCAGCCGCGGCCGAGTCTCGTCGACCAGAACGTGCAACCGCTTGCCGGCTTCGTGGGCGCATCGGATCACGCCGAGTGCCGTCCCGTAGTCGACCGTGGCCAGTGCGCCGGTATTGCAGTGGTGGATCACCGTCGCGCCGTCCGGGATCAGAGCGGCACCGTGCTGGCCCATTCGTCGGTTGACTTCTACGTCCTCGTCGGCCAAATCTTGGGCTGCCTGGATGAGCGCCTGGCGGACAGCGTTTGGGTCGTCCTCGATGGCGGCCTTACCGGCCGCCAGGACGCGCTCCAGGGCCCAGACCAGGTTGGCTGCTGTCGGCCTCGAAGCCTTCAATGTGGATGCGGCCGACTCGAGATGCTCCCAGAGCGAGGCCGGATCGTCGGCGTCGGAGCAAACACCGGCCAGCGCCAGTCCGAACCCTGCCGCTGCGCCGATCGCCGGCGCTCCGCGGATGGCCATATCGGCGATAGCCGCCGCCACCTCTTCAGGCCGTCGCAGCTCGAGGAACTCGAGCCGCCCCGGCAGCCGGCGTTGATCGATCATCCGCACGGCCGGGACGTCGGGGATCCATTCGATACTTCTCATCGGAGCCTCGGAGAGTATTCAGCTGGCAGCTGTCAGC
>CAZGRL010000077.1:0-12404 GCA_964528155.1 uncultured Anaerolineaceae bacterium | reverse complement strand
TGAGCCATGGGTCAGAGATTGCCTCGATGCGTTCCCAGTCTGTGTTTCTCGCATATTGCATATTGCTTACTGCTTCTTGCTGTCGGCTGTCGGCTGATACCTGACCGCTGACAGCTGTTTGCTGCCGCGGAGCGGCGAGTTTAGCATCCGCCAGGTTGAACGGCAAGGCTTGCGATACCGAGATTGACACACCCATCCGCCTCTCTTATCATGGCGCCGTCATGTCGAAGCCTGCCAGCGGCGGATTCTCCCTCATCATTCTCCTTCTGATCACCGGGCTTGCCTGCGCGCTGCCAAGCCAGCTCGCGGTCCTCGCCACGGCGACGCCGACCGTCACGCCCACGCCGACGCTGACGCCGACCCCGACGGCGACCCCGACTCCGATGCCGAACCAGATCCTCGCCGAGGCGGATACCGCCCTTTTCGACGGCGACTGGGATCAAGCACTGGCTGGGTACCGTACCGTCGAAGCTGCCTCGAGCGATCCCGAGGTTCGGGCGGCTGGCCGCTTTGGCGCCTGCGTCACCTTGCTGCGTGCCGGCCGACAGTCGGATGCGGCCGAGGCGTTGGGAGCGTTCATCGCAGACTTCGCCGAAGATGATCGCGTCGGGTGGGCTCATTTCTTGAGAGGCCTGTCTTACGAGGACCTGGGCGCGCTCGATCTGGCGGTCTCGGAGTACGAGGAGTACCTTCGACTCAGGCCCTCCCGCATCGACTCGTATGTCGAAGAGCGGATCGGCGACGTGTTACGCCGCGCAGGCCTGCCGGCCGATTCGATATCACACTATCAATCCGCTCAGGCCAGCCCCCGCACCGGAGGCAGCCTCGGGGTGGAGATCAAGATCGGCCAGGCCTACATGGAGAGCGGCGATGTCTCCAGCGCCATCGAGATGTTCGATCAGGTCTATCGGGAAGCGAGCGATCCGGCCACCAAGGCGACGATGAATCTGCTCGCCGGGCGCGCCCTCGAGAGTCTCGGAGAAACACAGGCCGCGTACGACCGATACATGGATTCGGTGATGAATTTCCCTGACGCCTACGACAGCTACTCCGGGTTGATCACGCTCGTTGACGCGGGTGTCGAAGTGGATGAATTCCAGCGCGGGCTGGTCGATTTCAACGCCGGCGCGTATCAGCCAGCAGTCAACGCCTTTGATCGCGTGATCGCCTCCAACCCGACCGGTACGGCCTATTACTTCCGGGGCCTGGCCAGGCGCGCCCTGGATGACGCCGGAGGCGCCCGAATCGATTTCCTGCGTGCCGCACAGAATTTCCCCGACGATCCCTATCGTCAGGATGCATGGCTGCAGCAAGCCCGCACCGAATGGGCCTACCTCGGTCTGTACAGCGAGGCCGTGGGGACTTATCTCGCCTTCGTCGAGGCCTTGCCCGACAGCCCGGCTGCAGCGGATGCCTTGTTCGCCGCAGCGCAAACATCGGAGCGAGCCGGCGATCTGAGTACCGCGGCCGAGATCTGGTTGAGGATCCCGTCCGAGTACCCGGCCAGCGATCTCGCCGATCAAGGGGCATACGAAGCGGGCATCGCGCGCTATAGGACCGGCGAGTTCGATGACGCCCGGCAGGCGTTTGAGCTGGCCCGCCAGATCGCTGGCGAGCCAGGGGATACGGCCCGGGCTGCTCTGTGGATCGGAAAAGCCTACCAGGCGACCGGAGATGCCGCCTCGGCCAGGCAGTCGTGGCTCGAGGCCACCGCCGCCGATCCGACCGGGTACTACAGCGTGCGGGCAGCCGATCTTGTCGACGGCCGTCCGATGTTTGATGCGGGTGGTATGCCCGACTTCAACGTAGACCTCGATGCTGAACGCGTCCAGGCCTCGGCCTGGCTTCGCGACACCTTCGCCATTGTCGGCCCTGAGCCGCTCAGCGAGTTGGACGACAAGCTTGTGTCAGACGGGAGGATGATTCGCGGTGAAGAACTCCTCGAGCTCGGTCTATCGGACCAGGCCGCCGCCGAATTCGCCTCCCTTCAGCAAGAATACATGCAGGACGCCGAGTCAACCTACCGGTTGATGCTCAAGTTTCTGGACCTCAAGCTCTACCGACAGGCGATCCTGGCTTCGCGACAGATCCTCCAGTTGGCCGGAATGGACGACGCCGCCACGATGAGCGCCCCCATTTACTTCAATCGAGTCCGCTTCGGCCCGTACTTCGGTGAGCTCATCTTGCCGGAGGCGGCCGATGAAGGGTTCGACGGCCTGTTCGTGCTTTCGGTCGTCCGACAGGAGAGCTTGTTCGACGGCTACGCCACTTCGTTTGCCGCGGCCCGAGGATTGATGCAGGTTGTCCCGGACACCGGGGCGGAAATCGCCGACCAATTGGGTTGGCCGCCGAACTACACCGCCGACGACCTCTACCGTCCCGCGGTGAGCATCAGGTTCGGCGTTCACTACCTGGCGAACCAGCGCAAGCGCTTCGACGGCGATCTATTTGCTGCCCTGGCTGCCTACAATGGCGGGCCCGGGAACACGCTGGTATGGGAGGACCTCGCGCCGGATGACCCCGATCTGTTCCTCGAGGTGATCCGGCTGGCCGAGCCGCATCGGTATATCCGCACCATCTACGAGGCCTTCGCCATTTACAGGCAGCTCTACGTCCGGCCTTAGCCAAGGTTGGCCGAGACGGTGTCAACTCTGGATCTCCGGCCGGCCCCATCCCCCCGATCTTGTCATTCCGCCTGCCCACCTGTGCCTGCCTGTCCTTGCGATCTTCAAGGGCGCCACCCTGGCCCGACCGCCAGGGCGGGCAGGTGCAGGCAGGCCGCAGGCCAGGGAGCACGCTCGTGGTGGCGTGCGAGTAATCCCCGAGGCGCGGGGCGCTTTCATCCGCCGGAGGCAAAGGCCTCTCACCCCGATCGTCGCCTTGCGTTTGGGTCGTTGCAGGGATTCTCTGGCGCCTGCAAGGTCCCTCGCCCCTTCGGGGCTCGGAATGACACGAAGGCTGAGGCCATCTGGATCGAGCATCCCACACCCCACTCTCTCCCCCGTCATCCTGAGCGGAGCGAAGCAAAGTCGAAGGACGGGGGAGAGGGCAACAAGTGCGATCACGGGAATGCGGTCGGCAGAGCCGACCGCAATGCCGGGTTAGCGCAACCAATGGTTGTGACCGGGGGAGGGTGGGAGGGGAATGAAGTGGCGGGCCTCCGGGGCCATCCGAAGCGCTTGCGAGGCGCCACCATCACTTGCTTGCCCCGCCCGGCATATGGTGGTACAATATGAGTTCGCACACTCCAGTTTCAGGTCGGGCATCGGGCGTGAATAGGTCAGCGCAAAGAAGTCGATTCCCCCGGCCCTCATATGGGCCGGATTTTTGCGCGCCTCGCGTCGGTCGTGACGCCATGACCCGCCCGGCCACCTCTCATCGTTTAGGAGTTGCTGAATGGCATCTTCTCTGAAGCGGTATTCCCGAATCCCCGACGTTTTCAGCCTTCCGACCCTGATCGAGGTCCAGCTCGAGTCCTTTGAGTGGTTGAAGCACGAGGGTCTGGCCGAGCTTTTCGATGAGGTCTCCCCAATCGAGTCGTACAACGGAGGCATGAAACTGTTCTTCCCCGGTACGAGCCCGGAGAGCCGGGAGTTCGATCTGACCTATTGGTTCGAAGAGCCGAAGCACGGGATCGAAGAGTGTCTCGAACGGGACTTGACCTATGCCGCGCCGCTCTACGTCTCGGTCCTGCTCGCCGGCCCCGAGGTACCCGAGCCGATCCGCCAGGACATCTTCCTGGGCGACTTCCCGATCATGACCGAGAAGGGCACCTTCATCGTGAACGGGACGGAACGCGTCGTCGTCTCTCAGCTCATCCGGTCCCCCGGCGTGTACTTCGAGGCGCCCGACGATCGGGCCACCGGTCGACGTCTGGCCGGGGCCAAGCTCATTCCCGACCGCGGGGCCTGGATGGAGTTCGAAACCCGCAAAAGCGACTATCTCACGCTCAAGTTCAATCGCAAGCGGACCGTTCCGGTGACGATCCTGCTGCGGGCGCTGGCGGCGGTGGACGACGGCCTGGGCAATAGCCCTATTAAGGAAGGATCCGACGAGGAGATCCTTGAGATCTTTGCCACCTCGGATGTCAACCCGGATCACCCGTACATCGCAACCACGATCCGTCAGGAACCGACCTGGGAGATCAAGCAGGGCAGGACGTTGGCAGCGGAAGCCCTGATCGAGTTCTACCGCCGGATGCGGCCGGGTGATCCGCCGACGCTGGACAACGCGCGCGAGTATCTGCGTGATCAGCTCTTTGATCAGCGCCGCTACGATCTCGAGCGCGTCGGGCGCTACAAGCTCAACCAGAAGCTCGGTCTGCACGACATCGTCCCGCTCGAGCACCGGCGTGTAACGGGGTGGGACATTGTCAAGCTGATCGAGCGGCTCATTCTGATCAACAACGGTGTGGAAGGGCCGGACGACATCGATCACCTTGGGAACCGCCGGGTGAAGACGGTCGGCGAGTTGATCCAGGCGAAGCTGCGCGTCGGTCTGCGTCGCACCGAGCGGGTCATCGTCGAGCGCATGTCGATTCGCGATCAGGAGCAGCTTTCGCCCGTCTCGTTGATCAACATCCGTCCAGTCGTGGCGGCGATCCGAGAGTTCTTCGGCTCGAGCCAGTTGTCGCAGTTCATGGATCAAACCAATCCGCTGGCCGAGCTCCGGCACAAGCGCACCTTGTCTGCCCTCGGGCCGGGCGGCCTGCGCCGTGAGCGTGCCGGGTTCGACGTACGTGACGTCCATTATTCGCACTACGGGCGGATTTGCCCGATCGAGACACCGGAAGGCCCGAACATCGGCCTGATCGGTCGCTTGGCGTGCTACGCGCGCGTGAACCCCTTCGGTTTCATCGAGACACCCTACCGGAAGGTGATCCGGGAGTTGGAGGTGGGGGATGAGCGGCTGATCGGCCGGCGCGTGCGGGGCGACCTGAAGGACCCCAAGAACGGCAAGGTCATCGCTAAGGACGGAGAGGAAATCACCTCCGGCCTGGTCCGCAGCCTGGGGAAGCTCAAGGCGCCGATCCCGATCGTGCCCTTCGTCTCGGATGAGACGGCCTACCTCTCGGCGGATATCGAAGATCGGTTCCGGATCGCTCAAGCGACGACGCCGCTCAATGAACGGAACGAGTTCATTCGCTCACGAGTTTCGTGCCGTTACTACAGCGACTTCCTGTTCGCTTCACCCAATCAGATCGACTACATGGATGTGGCGCCACGCCAGATCGTCGGTGTCAGCGCTTCGTTGATCCCGTTCCTCGAGCACGACGACGCCAACCGGGCGTTGATGGGCTCGAACATGCAGACCCAGGCCGTGCCCCTCATCCGCCCTGAAGTTCCGTTGGTTTCGACAGGGATGGAGCGCCAGGCCGCCATCGACTCGGGACAGGTGATCCTGTCGGAGGTCGAGGGCGAGGTCGAGTCAGTGACCGGGAGCCAGATCGTCGTGCGGACCGGGAACGGTCAGCGGGTGTACCGTCTGCGCAAATACAATCGCTCCAATCAAAGCACGTGTATCGATCAGCGGCCGGCGGTCGTGAAGGGCCAGCGGCTTCGACTTGGTGACGTCGTCGCCGATTCCTCATCCACCGAGCAGGGCGAGCTGGCGCTGGGTCAGAACGTTCTATGCGCCTTCATGTCCTGGGAGGGCGGTGATTTCGAAGACGCCATCCTGATCTCCGAACGATTGGTTCAAGAGGATCGATTCACCTCGGTGCACATCGAGAAGCACGAGGTTGAAGCGCGTGACACCAAACTCGGACCGGAGGAGATCACCTACGATATCCCCAACGTCGGTGACGAAGCTCTGCGAGACCTGAACGAAGATGGGATCATCCGCGTCGGCGCCGAGGTCGGGCCGAACGACATCCTGGTCGGCAAAATTACCCCCAAGGGTGAGAAAGAGCTGACCCCGGAGGAGAAGCTCCTTCGGGCGATCTTCGGCGAGAAGGCACGCGAGGTGAAAGACACCTCACTCCGCATGCCTCACGGCGAGCGGGGCAAGGTCGTCGACGTCAAAGTGTTCACCCGCGAAGAGCACCGGGATCTTCCACCCGGTGTGGAAAAGATGGTGCGCGTTTCCGTCGCTCAGAAGCGCAAGGCCACCGAAGGAGACAAGATGGCCGGGCGACACGGAAACAAGGGCGTCATCTCCAAGGTCGTTCCGATCGAAGATATGCCCTTCCTCGAGGACGGAACTCCGGTGGACCTTATCCTGAATCCCCTGGGTGTGCCCGGACGGATGAACATCGGACAGATCCTCGAGGCCCACCTGGGCTGGGCGGCCGAACGCCTCGGCTTCCGCGCGGTCACGCCGGTGTTTGACGGGGCCGACGAGAAAGAGATCGAGGCCGAACTGGCTCGGGCGTGGATGATCGATCGCGCCTGGAACGAAGTCGGGGAGGCGGCCTGGGCGTGGGTGAAGGAGAACGGATACTACGAAGAAGAGGCCTTCGCCGACGACGACGAGGTCCGTCGCGTGTACCTCGAGAATTGGCTCTCGGGCAAGGACTACGACGCAGAGTTGCTGGCGACCGATTTCGGCTATGCTCGCCGATCGGCCCTGGCCGAATGGCTGCGCCAGAAGGGGTTCGATCCGGCTGGCATGATGGTCGACGGCGTCGACGTTCCGGTTAGCCAGCGGCCGCCGTACGACGACGCCGCCGTCGATGCATGCCTCAAGTTGTGGATCGAGGCCCAGGGGCGCGAGATGCCGTCGGGGAAGTCGTCGCCCGAGGAGGCTCATGAGCTGGCTTTGAAGGTCATGATGGATACCGGCGTTCCGTTGCCGGTCCTGGGCAAGAGATTGCTCTTCGATGGGAAATCCGGCGACGCCTATGACCAGCCGGTGACGGTCGGTGTGGTTCTAATGATGAAGCTTCACCACCTGGTCGAAGACAAGGTCCACGCCCGATCCACCGGCCCTTACTCGCTGGTCACCCAGCAACCCCTGGGTGGGAAGGCACAGTTCGGCGGCCAGCGTTTCGGTGAGATGGAGGTTTGGGCGCTGGAGGCCTATGGCGCGGCCCACACGCTGCAAGAAATGCTTACGGTGAAATCGGATGATGTTCAGGGCCGCGTCAAGACCTATGAGGCCATCGTTAAGGGCGAACCGGTGGAAGAGCCGGGTATTCCGGCCTCGTTCCGCGTTCTGGTCAAAGAGCTGCAGAGCTTGGGGCTGTCGGTGGAGGCGATCGGTGATGACGGCGACGTGATCCGCTTCGGCAAGGAAGAGGAGCGGGCGCATCCGCCTCGCCTCGGGCTGGGGCTACTGGACATGGACCCGCGCGGCTAGTGGCCGGCTGACCCCCTATTCTGATCCACCGTTTTGAAATGAAGGGCCCGGGCTTTTGCCCGGGCCTACTTCATGATGCGCTCCCCATCGGCAGCTAGGTATCCCTGGCAGGGATAGGGCCAAGAAGAATGGACGGGGCAGCGAAGCTGCCCCGTCCATTCTTCTTGGCGCACCTCCCAAAGGAAGGGGGGATCGAGGGGGTGGGGGGCAGACCCCCCCGGCCCGGTGTGGCAACCGTCTGTGAGAACCCTCACACGCCTGCGTATTTTCCTGTTAGCGAAAGTTGAAAAGTGAACAGTTACCAACTTCAAAAGTGAACTCGGATCCCCTCGAGGGGGAGCGTGGTGGATTGAAGCATCTTATTCTTCCACCAGACGCGTACATCCAGGATCTGGCTGACCTCGTTCGGGATCAGGTGAAGCTCCAGCTCTTCATGCACTGGGGCTTTAGGCACCTTGATCTCGCGGCCGAAGAGGGAGATGCGGCGGTAGGCGTTCACCATGCGGTGTTCCCGTAGACAGAAGACGTCCTTGGGCGAGGTATAGGGCTTGGGCAATGTGAAGGATCGGAAGAGGCTGTTGCCCTCCCTCTGGGCCCGGGCAAAGCGCAGGTTGGGGATCTCTCGAGTTGTCGAATGGACTTGGTGATTGTTGTACCGGTCGACCTCTTCCCGTAGCACGGCCCGGGCCTCCTCCAGGGTGGAGAGGTTTTCCAGGGCGCAGGTGCGGACGATCCGATCCCCTGGCCTGGCGGCCTTAGGGCAGGCTGCATCCAGCCATAGGGCCGCTCGACCTTGCCCTTGGCTTGAGGCGAAAGAGCGTGGATCACCTCGACACCCAGGATTTGCATGACCTGCTTCCACTGGGGTTCGGCCTCATCGGTTTGGAGGACGTGTTTGCGCCATAGACTATCTCGTCCTTGGACGAAACGGAAGATGCGTAGGGAGTCGACGTAGTAGCGCAGCGGGATTCCATAGGATTCTATGAGGGTTTGGGCGGCCCGGATGTGGTTCCAGGTCGTTTCGACGGGGAAGAAGTCAGCAAAAAGCAGCTTGCGGCTGTAGTCATCGATAGACGTGATCAGGGTCCACTTCTCTTGGGCATAGGGCGACCACAGATGGAGGGAAGCATCATGTTGGACCAGGGCGCCGATGGAGGTGGTCAGGACTTCGCGGTCGTGGACTTTCCTCTTGGGCCTGGGTCGGTAGCAGTCCAAGGCCTTGGCTCGCGCCGTGATCGTCGTTGCGGAGACACTGACCCCTTTCTTCCTGAGACGATCGCGCAAGGCGCAATAGTTGTAGCCAGAGATGGGCAGGCGAGGATCCTCAACCAGCTTCTTCTCGCGCAAAAGCTCCCGCTTGATCTCGGCCTCGGTCGCCGGCGTGAGCTTGCCGGGGCTCCTGCGGTCATAGGAGATCTCGAAGCTCTCGGGGTCCAGGCGGAACTGCTTCAGCAGTGCAAAGAACCGGGTCTTGCCGATCTCCAGGGAAGCCTGGATCTCTGTCCGGTTCATGGTGCCCTTCAGATAAGCCTGCAAAAGGAACCTGACTTGCGCGCTCGTGAATCGCTTATGGACCTGGCCCATAGCTCCCTCCCGGCAGTTTCCGGGAAGGGTACCAGGGGGTGTTCACTTTTCAGCTTTGAACGGTTCACTTTTCAACTTTGAATGACAGCCTGCGTATTTTCCTTGACGTTGAACCTGCCGCATGGTAAGATATTTGCTCGCAACCGGAATTTCGGGCGGACGGCACGTGATGGCGGCCGTTCGACGTAGTCGCGCTTGCTGATTTCAGCGGCCGCGCCGGGCCTGTCCGAGTCGAATAAGGGTCCAATAGGCGAGGCCATCGCGTACCGACGATGGCCTCCCTTACTGGCCGGAGACCTGGGGCTTTGGCCCCGGCTTTATCTGGAGGGCGGTGGTGCCGACCATCAACCAACTGGTGCGCAAAGGACGCAAGTCCAAACGCGCCAAGACCAAGGCGCCTGCGCTGCAATACATCTTCAACTCGATGAAGCAGCGACGGGTGCAGCAGCCGAAGGGCGCGCCTCAGAAACGAGGCGTTTGCACCCAGGTTCGAACACAGACGCCCAAGAAACCAAACTCGGCACTGCGCAAAGTCGCGCGTGTCCGCCTGACGAATTTGATCGAGGTCACGGCCTACATCCCCGGTGAAGGCCATTCGCTGCAGGAGCACTCGGTGGTGCTGGTGCGCGGCGGACGGGTCAAGGATCTCCCGGGGGTTCGCTACCATATTGTTCGTGGCACCCTTGACACCACGGGTGTCGAGGGACGGAAGCAAGGGCGTTCCAAGTACGGCGGCAAACGCCCCAAGGAATAGGGATAGATCGGTCGCCAGCGCCAAGGCGGCCGATATTGTGTGAGCCGGAGGGAGCAAGGCGATGCGACGCACGAAGCCTGAGAAACGCGTGCTGCAAGGAGATGTGCGACACAACAGCACCCTGGTGACCGAGTTCGTCAATCACTTGATGCGTCGTGGAAAGCGAAGCACGGCAACGCGCGTGGTTTATCAGGCCTTCGATCTGATGGAGGCCCGCGCCAAACGCGACGGGCTAGAGCTCTTCGAGCAAGCGATCAAGAACGTCTCTCCGCTCCTGGAAGTCAAGCCGAGGCGTGTCGGCGGGGCGACCTATCAGGTTCCCGTCGAAGTCGCGCCTGATCGCCGGACCTCGCTCGCCATGCGCTGGCTGCTTCAAGCGGCCCGCTCCCGGCCGGGGAAGTCGATGGCCGAGAAGCTCGCCGGCGAACTTCTCGACGCGGCCAACAACACCGGCTCGGCGATCAAGCGCCGGGAAGAAACGCACAAAATGGCGGAAGCCAATCGCGCTTTCGCTCATTATCGTTGGTAAGGAGGCAAGGCAATAGCCTCTAGGCTGCCTGGAAACTGCGATGGCTCGCGAGTATCCGCTGGAACGTTATCGGAATATTGGGATCATTGCTCATATCGATGCGGGCAAGACCACCACGACCGAGCGGGTGTTGTTTTACACCGGTCGGACCCATCGCATTGGATCGGTTGATGACGGCACGACGGTCACGGACTGGATGGAGCAGGAACGCGAGCGAGGCATCACGATCGTCTCGGCCGCGGTCACTGCCATGTGGCGTGACCACATCATCAATCTGATCGACACGCCGGGCCACATCGATTTCACAGCCGAAGTCCAACGAAGCCTGCGGGTCCTTGACGGCGGCGTCGTGGTTTTCGACGCCGTCCAGGGCGTGGAGCCTCAGTCTGAAACGGTCTGGCGCCAGGCCGACCGTTATGGGGTGCCCCGGATTTGCTTCGTCAACAAGATGGATCGGGTCGGTGCGTCATTCGAAAACACCATCCGGAGCATCCGCATCAGGCTCGGGGCTTCGCCGATCGCCATGCAGTTACCCATCGGAAGCGAGGCCGGCTTCCGAGGCGTCGTCGATCTGCTCGAGGAGAAGGCGATCACCTGGGAGGATCAGCTCGGCGCCGCTCCGGAGATCATCGAGATCCCGGAGGGGATGCGCTCCCAGGTCGAGGATGCCCGGGCTAAGATGGTCGAGCAGATCGCCGACACCGATGATGAGCTCACCACACGCTTTCTGGACGGAGAGCCGATCTCGGTGGACGAGCTCAAATCCGCCTTGCGCAGGGCGGTCATCGCCGGGAATGCGCATCCGGTCTATTGCGGCTCGGCGCTCCGAAACAAGGGCGTGCAACCGGTGCTTGACGCCGTGGTCGACTATCTTCCTTCGCCTTCGGACGTCCCGCCGGTGGAAGGCTTGAAGCCCGGGACCGAGGACGAAGTCTTGACCCGGCCGCCTAAAGATGATGCGCCGATGAGCGCGTTGGTGTTCAAGATCGTGACCGATCCGTACGTCGGCCGACTGGCCTACATTCGGGTGTACTCGGGGAAGCTCACTCAGGGAGCCATGGTCCAGAATTCGACCAAGAGCCGGCGCGAACGCATCGGCCGTCTGATCCGGATGTACGCCGACCGTCGGGAGGACATTTCCGAGGTCATGGCGGGAGACATCGCTGCCATCCTGGGGATGAAAGGCACGTTCACCGGGGATACCTTGTGCGACGCCGTCAACCCGATCGTGCTGGAGAACATCACCTTCCCCGAGCCGGTTATCTTCCTGGCGATCGAACCCAAGACCGCTTCTGACCAGGACAAGATGTCCGGAGCCCTGCAAAAACTCTCCGAAGAGGATCCGACCTTCCGCGTCGGCGCCGACGAGAACACCGGACAAACGGTGATCTGGGGGATGGGCGAATTGCATCTGGAAGTTCTGGTCGATCGCATGCTGCGCGAATTCAAGGTGCAGGCGAACATCGGCCGGCCGCGGGTGGCGTACCACGAGTCGATATCCAAGTCCGTTCCGCGGGCCGAGTATCGTCACATCAAACAAACCGGCGGCCACGGCCAGTACGGTCACGTCGTATTCTCCCTAGCACCGGGGGAACAGGGCTCGGGGATCACCTTTGAGAACAAGATCGTCGGTGGCACGATCCCACGCGAGTACATCCCGGCGGTTGAGAAGGGCGTGCGCGAGGCGGCCGAGAGCGGCGTGCTGGCTGGCTACCCGGTGACCGACGTACAGGTGGCGTTGATCGACGGCTCGTATCATGAAGTCGATTCGAGCGAGATGGCCTTCAAAGTCGCCGGGGCCCTCGGCTTCAAACAGGGCGTCCAAATGGGCGCGCCGGTTCTTCTCGAACCGATCATGGGGGTCGAAGTCGTGGTGCCGGAGGACAACGTCGGCGAGATCACCGGCGACCTCTCCGCTCGAAGGGCGGCGATCGAAGGCATCGAGCCGCGGCCGGGCAGGGTGCAGGCTGTACAGGCCAAGGTCCCACTGGCGGAAATGTTCGGCTACGCCACCGATCTGCGTTCTGCGACACAGGGCCGCGGGGTATTCTCGATGGAATTCGACCATTATGCGCCGGTCGTCCAGTCGGTCACGGAGACGATCCTGGCCGGAGTGCATTGACCCGACGCCGGACCGGCGGCCCAGGCCCCGGTCGATTGAACCGATTGTAGGAGCGAGGAGCGGAGATCGCGATCATGGCGAAGCAGAAATACCAGCGGACGAAGCCGCACATGAAT
>CAZGRL010000076.1:0-17257 GCA_964528155.1 uncultured Anaerolineaceae bacterium | reverse complement strand
CCATACAAGCTTCATCTTGAGGAGGGTCCGGCAATTCATTCACACGCTCTCTGGGAAGAGGGGGAACATCCGCGATCTGTTCCCTTATGTCAAGTTTCCTGGGACCCGATCGATGTCCGTGGACGGCGGGAGACGGCTAGGCCGGCCCTTCGAGGGCCAGTTTGGCGTGCGCCCAGTCGTAGGCCGCGCTCAATTGGGAGAACAGAGCGCAGGCGCGATCGAGATGCTCGTCCCTTACCTGATCAGAAGCTGTAAGATGGCGGCCGATCTCGTAGTGGCCCAGAGCCTCCTCGTACGGCATCTTCAGACGCGAGGCGAGGTTCACGCACTGTTGCCATGAGCGTTGGGCTCGACTACGGTTTCCAGCCAGCCACTCGGCCAATCCTTTCCACAGCCAATATCGCGGTCTCCCTACGGGAAAGACACGGGCGAAATCTTCCAGGTGGCCGAGGGCCTTTCGCGCCATCCGCATCGCTTCCTTGTGCTCCTCGGTTTTGCTGGCCGATTCCCACAGAGACAGATATACCTCGACGACCGTCGAGTAGCCGTCGATGGCGTAAGGCGCCGAGGGACGGGATTGAGAGATCATCTTCTCGGCCTGGTCTGCGTGGTCGCGCGCCGGCTCCAGTTCGCCCCGACGCAGGTGCGCCAGGGCGTGGAGGCCATGGTGCTGAAGTTCCTCGACTCGATCGTTGATCGTCGCGAACAACGGCTCGGCGACCTTGAGCAACGCCAGTGCCTGGTCGGTCCTCCCCATGCGGAGCAAGTGCATCGCCTGGCCGTCAAGTCCCCACGCCTGCTGCTGGGCATCATCGCGCTTGCGCGCCGCCTCATACAGTCCGACGTATGAGTTCGAGCCCTCTTCGAATTCACCCTTGAAATAGGCTGTGTAGGACCGGACGGAGGTTGCCTCTCCCTGTCGCCGCAGATCTCCCAGACGTTGGTAGATCTCGAGCGCCTGGGTGATCTCTTTCCCGGACCGATCCCACCAGCCAAGGCCGGTGTAGTAATAACCGGAGACGAACAGAGCCCAGCCCATCGCCGGCAGCTCTTTCAATTCAGCGGCAGTTCGCAAGGCGCGTCGGCGGTAGTCCTCGGCTATCGAGCGGAGCGGCACGAGTCCGGCGGCATAGCACATGCTGGCGTAGGACCGTGCCAGTTCGGGCGAGATCGGCCCGGCATCTTCGGCCAGGTTAAGCGAGCGCAGCCCGGCGTAGAGGGAGAGCAGCGTCTCGTTGGCGAAATGAGCGATCGCCAGCAGGTGCTCGTAGGCACGCGTCGCCTCGAGACGCTCCTCGCGCCGGGCGGAGGCCGACCGGCCGGTCCGCGGCGGCCAGATCCGGTGAATAGCCTGGACCAGGACTTGCCCCAGCAGCCCAAGAATCAAACCTGCTTGCGAGCTTGGCACGGGCCAGCCCAATATTTCCAGCGCCCGACCGAAGTGCAGGCGAGCCTCCTTCAATTGCCCTTGGCCGTTGTGCGCCTCGCCCAGCAGTAGCTCCAGATGCGACCGAGGCTGCTCGGGCGTTCCCCCCGGTCCGACGATTTCCAGGGCACGGGTGAGGAATGCGATCGCTTCCTTATAAGCTCCGTTCTTGAGCGCCTGGGCTCCGGCTAGGCCGCAATACGTACCCTCCTTGATCAGGTTACCCGCGAGATGCCAGTGGTGTGCGAGGGCTGCCGCCTGGTCCGGTGAATCGGGGCGGATGGACTCGATCGCCTCGGCGATCCGTGTGTGAAGCGCCGGCCGCTTGTCTATGGGAATCTCGCTCGAAAGCGCATCGCGTATCTTGTCATGCGCAAAGCGCCATTCACCATCCTGGAGCTCGAGTACGGCGGCGTTGGCGCACACCGTCAACCAGGTGTCGAGGGGGACATCTGGGGCGATGACGCGCAAAAGCTCCAGGTCGAGCTGCCGGCCGATGGCGGCCGCAAAGTAGAGAAGCGCGCGCGACCTCGCCGGGATCTTGCTCAGGCGATTGGCGATGATCCGCTGCATGCCGCCGGTGAATACCTGGACCGGCAAATCCTTCTTGCCGACCAGGCTGAGCTGACCGGCCTCTTGCGCCAGGGCCCGGATGACCTCGACCAGGAAGAGTGGATTGCCCTCCGTTTCCTTCTGCAGCAGCGCGATGACCTGGGGTTGGTGGCCGGCGGGACCGAGCATCGCCTCGCACAACTCGGCGATGGAATCGCTTTTGAGACGGCGGAGATGGATCTCGTGCATGCGGGGCAGGAGGGAGCTCACCTCCGGGCGCTCATCATCCCGGAAGCTTCCCACGATCAGGACCGGAAGCCGTTCAATCACGCGGTTAAGCCGGCTGAGCAATGTCAGGCTGTTGCTTCCAGCCCAGTGAACGTCTTCGAGGATGATGACCGCCGGCTGTTTCATCCGCAAGAAGACGTCCTGGACCACGGTCAAGAGCCGCGCCAACGCCGCTTCGGGCTCGAGCTGCGGAGCGTCATCGACTTCGCGCCCGAGCAGACTGCCGACGTCCGGGATCAAGGCCTTGACAACGCCTGCTTCGAAATCGTCCAGGTCTGAGATCAATGCTACCCAACGGACGACGTCGCGCCAGACCTGGAAGGGCGCCCCGCCCTCGCGAACGGCCTGACCGCGCAGGACGAGCGCGCCTTTGACCAGGGCCTGGGCGCGCAACTCCTCAAGCAATCGGGATTTCCCGACGCCGCTTTCCCCTCCGACCAGCCACGAGCTCCCGCTTCGACCGAGCATGTCGTCAAGGGCCGATGTCAACTGGGCCAGTTCGGTGTGACGGCCGACGAGCTTGGCCGCTTGCAGGTAGCTTTCGCGGATGAGCGGCGTCTCTTGAGGCTGCGGCAGCCCCCACGCCCGGCACAAGGCTTCCATGGCCATCTCGGCGGTGGCGAATCGAGCCGTGGGTTTCTTATCGAGGAGTTGAGCGAGGACGGCTTCCTGGTCATGTGTGAGACCGAACCCGGAAAGCTCCGGTTGTGTATTCAGAATCTGGGTGACGAGTTGATGAACATCCTTGGCAACGTAGGGTTTGTGTCCGGAGAGCAGCTCATAGGCGATGATTCCTACCGCGTACAGGTCGGAGGCCTCCGTGACGCCCTCTCCGCGCAGCGCCTCGGGCGCTATGTAGGACAATGTCCCGGCGACGTTCTCGACCGGACGCTCGCGCGTGATCGACACGCCGAAATCCACGACCTTGACCTGACCGCCCTTGACCAGGACGTTGCCCGGCTGCAGGTCGCGATGGATGATCCCGCGTCGATGAACATACGCCAGCGCTTGAAACAGCTGGACGAGCAAATCAACCTGAACAGCCTGCGGCTGGCCCTTGCCGGCTTCCACGATGGTCTGGGCACCTTCCTGCAATTCCATCGTGAAGAAAGGTTGGCCTGATTCATCGAACCAGTAGTCGAGGACATTGATGACGTTGGGGTGGTGGAGCGAGGCAAGCAGGCGAAATTCTTGAGCTAAAGCCAGGCGGGCCGAGTCCCCGTTCACACCCGAGGACATCCCTTGAGGGTGCCCATTCGGTGTGGCCACGCGTTTTAGCGCCAGCGTCCTTCCGCTGAGACGGTCGACGGCGCGGTAAAGCTTCCCCATGCCGCCAGCCCCAAGTTCGTTGAGGAGCTGGTAACGCCTCCCGACCAGGGTCATCCCCGGCGTCGCGTGCACGCTTGTGGCTCCTTTGGCGCCGCTTGCGACCCCATTATAGCCTGAACACTCGCTCGTAACTCTTACCGGATCGGCTTCGAATCGCATACAGCGCCTCATGATCGCCGACGCTCGAGCTAAGAAGTTCAAGAGGGTAGATGAGGGGTCCGTGTCAAGTTTGAGCTTCGGCGCACATATTGATCCCGTACCGTGCCTGGAATATAATGCCCGTGCCCTTCAGTCCGGCGAGGTAGCTCAACGGTAGAGCAGGGGACTCATAAGCCCTTGGTTGCGAGTTCGATTCTCGCCCTCGCCACTCCACCATCTTTCTGATCTTGAGACTGTACTCGCCTGATCGGACTGCTGGACATCGGTACGCAGGGGTGGTCTTTAACGAAGCGAGGCCCTCGACCTGGGCCTCGCTCTACGTTTCGACGCTCGCTCGTGTGGCACCTCTCGGGCCGGCGTCAGTCCAGCGCCATGCCCCACCCTCTGGCAGTGCCTGACGGGGTGAAGTTAGCCCCGGTCAAGTCTTCTCCGCCTGGCTGGGCAGGATCAAGCTTAACCCAGAAGTCTTGATTTCCCCGCGCCAGTCCGGTAGATTCCTGCTATCGCGCGAATCCAAACAAATTCGAGGGACAATCTCGATGATCGCAGCTGCTGTGATCACGTTCCGTGAGGGCTTGGAAGCCGCCCTAATCGTGGGCATCCTGCTCGGCTACATCCGCAAGACCGATCGGCGGCAACATGTCCGGCCCCTTTGGACTGGAGTGGCCGTCGCTATTGCATCCAGCGCCGGGGTGGCCGTCGCAATACGGTCGGTTGGTCTGAAGCTCGAAGGGGCGGCTGAGGCGACCTTCGAAGGGTTGACCATGTTCGTCGCCGCCGGGCTTCTGACCTGGATGATCTTCTGGATGCGCTACCACGCCCGGGACATGAGGTCGGCCCTCGAGCGCGATGTCGAGAAGGCCATCGGCGCAGGCCAGAGGTGGGGGATTGCATCGGTGGCATTCATCGCTGTTTTCCGCGAAGGCGTCGAGACGGCCTTGTTCGTCGCCGCGGCGGCGTTCGCCGTTCAGGGCGCGCCGACCCTGGCCGGGGCCCTGTCGGGGCTTGTCGCGGCGGCCGCCGCCGGATATCTGGTCTACTCGTCGGCAACCCGGCTGAATCTGAAGAACTTCTTCAGTGTGACCAGCGCGCTGCTGCTTCTGTTCGCTGCAGGGCTGCTGGCTCACGGTGTCCACGAGTTGCAGGAAGCCGGCATACTGCCGACGCTGGTCGAGCATGTCTGGGATTCCTCGGCGTTGCTCGACGAGGCTTCGGTCCTCGGGCAATTGATGAACGCCGTGGTGGGCTACAACGCCGATCCTTCGCTGCTCGAGGTGATCTGCTATTGGGCGTACTGGGCTCTGGCGATTTTCGGCGTGCGACGTTGGATCGACCAACGGCTGGCGCGCAGGGCGGCGCGAAGCGAGCCGATCGCCTCGTAGAGGCAATCAGCTCTCACGCGCCGGCGCTGGCCCTTTGCATCGGCGCGATCTCGACCTCACCCCCCTTGCCCCCCTCTCCGCCGCGGACCTTGTGCTCCGTCCAAAGCACACGGGCGGAGAGGGGGGAACTCACTTCAAACGGAATGGGGTGGCAGCTCTGCTGCCACCCCATTCCGTTTGAAGTATTCTTCTGATCCCGGAGAGGGGCTGTGGCTCCGCTCACTTTGCGTGGGCGGACGGGGGCAATGCCCCCTCAATGCCCCTTCATGGCCCTCTTCATCGCCGGCAACAGCAGACCGTAGATCATTTGGTGAACAGGGGTCGGCACGCCACTCGCCTGTCCGCGGCGCACGATCGTGCCGCTGAACGCTTCCAACTCGAACATCAATCCGGCGGCCACATCGCGCTGCATCGATGATGTGGAAGTCGGGCCCACGCTGTCGAAGAAACTGATCGCTCGATCCGCGGCGTCGTCGGTGAGCTTGACTCCTTCGGCCAGTGCAACAGCCTCGACCTCTCTGGCCGCGTCGACAACCAGTTGCCGGGTCTCGGGGTTGGCCCGGATTTCGCCGGCGTTCGCGCGCGCCAGCGCGCCCACGCCCCCGAAAGAGGCGATGAAGATGAACTTGTTCCACATGGCGACATGGATGTCATCGGCCTGGGTCGCATCGGCGCCGCAATCTTTCCAGGCCTGGACCAGTCGCTCGATCCGGTCCGAACGGTGATGGTCGAATTCCCCGACGACGACGCTGCGGAATTGGCTCTCCTGTCGGATGACCCCCGGGGATTCAATCAAGGAAACGACGCTGCACAGCCCACCGACGAGCGCCCGCTGCGGAACCTGACTCTCGAGGATCTCGTGGGCGTCCACGCCGTTCAGCAAAGGCACGACCGTCGTCTCCGGCCCGACGAGTTGCGCCACACCGGCGGCGGCCGCCGCCAGGCTGTAGTGCTTGACGGCCACGATCACGTAGTCCACCGGTCCGACGCGGCCCGGGTCGTCGGTGGCCAGTGCCGGCTGTACGGCAAAATCACCATGGACGCTCTTCACCTGGAGACCGCGCGACTGCATGGCTGCCAGGTGGTCACCGCGGGCGATGAACACCGCTTCGTGGCCGGCATGGGCCAGCAGTCCGCCAAAGTATCCACCTACGCCCCCTGTACCGAAGACGGCGATCTTCATCGAGGCTCCTTATAGTACGGCCTTGACGATGCCGCCGTCGAACATCAGTGAGTGGCCGTGGATGAACGACGCCGCCGGTGAGGCGAGCCAAGCAATCGTCTTCCCATATTCCTCAACCGTCCCCATCCGTCCCAGTGGCATGGTGTCGGTGATCTTCTTGGCTTCCACGTCGACTGACGTGGAGTTCGCCTGGGCCCGGTCGGTCATGAGTTGCTGAATCCGGTCCGTCCACGTCCAGGCGGGGTTGATCGTATTCACCCGGATCCCTCTGGGCCCCAGCTCGTTGGCCAGGGTTTTCATTAACCCGATCACCGCCAATCGAAGCGAGTTGGAGAGCATGAGCCGTTGAGCCGGCTCTTTCACCAGGTACGACTGGCTGGCCACGATGCTTCCGGAACCGCGCTCGAGCATGTGTGGGATCACGGCGTAGCATAGTCGCACGGCGCTCATCAATGTCAATTGGAAGGCGTCCTCCCAATCTGGCGGAGCAAGATCGAGGAATTCACCCGGCCTGGGGCCTCCGGCATTGGTGATCAGGATATCGATCTGGCCATATTCCTTGAGAGTCTCTGCAACGGCGCGTTCGATGTCGGCTGGTTTGAGCAGATCGCCTTGGATCGCCAGGACGTCGGCACCGGTCTCCTTGCGAATCTCGTCGGCCGTCGCCAGAACGTCCTCGCTCCGGGCGAATATTGCCAATCGTGCGCCTTCTCGACCCATCGCCATGGCGGCGGCTTTACCTAGACCGCGAGAGGCGGCAGTCACGAGAGCTACTTGACCATCCAATCCCAAATCCATGTTTCCTCCTGCGTGTTGAATCTGTGTTCTGTGTGGATCCCGCCCGACTCTACCCGA
Organism: uncultured Anaerolineaceae bacterium; assembly: GCA_964528155.1. GTDB lineage: Bacteria > Chloroflexota > Anaerolineae > Anaerolineales > E44-bin32. The sequence continues at coordinate 10,083 of CAZGRL010000076.1, read as the reverse complement.
TGAGATCGGTCAGGTCGCGCTCGCGGAGCATACGCCTGCGCCAGTTCCCGATCAGCGGAACGACAAAGGGGAGCAGGCGCAAGTTATAGTAGGGCGGCAGGATCGGAACGCCGATCAGATCGCCGAAACTGATCAATACGAAGAGGTGTTCAAGGTCGGCGCGCTGCTTCCGAAAGGTGATGACGGCGTCGTAGAAGAACATGCCATAGAATACCCCCAGGAGCGTCTCCCTGATCCTGCGCAAACGGTTGGTCAATCTGGTTGGGGTTGGCACCAATTCCTTCGTCACCTTTTGACAGTCCAGCGCGGCTGTTCTACACTGAAGCGATAGCTAACCAACGGAGGGAGAGATGGATCTCGGCCAGCGGATCGCAGTCTATTTGGGGATCTTCCTCCTGATCTGGTACGCCGCTGCCGCAGCCTACAACCGAAGGCGCGGGGTACGCGTCTATCGTTGGCTCCAGCCCGGGCTGAAGACCCTTGGCGCGATCACGGAGGCGAAATGGATCGGTTCCTCGGGATCGGGCGCCCGTCTGGCGATCGCCAAACCCGAGCGGCCATTCCGCCGGGTCGAAGCCGCGTTTCTACTCGAGACGCGTGAACTGCTCCCCCTGTGGCTCATCAACCGCCTGCGCGGTCGGCGGGACGCGCTGATCATCCGGGCTGACCTGCGATCTGCGCCGCGAGCTGAGCTCGAAATCGTTCCGCCGGCGGACCGACGATTGCGTGGGCTCCAGGCCGATGACAAACGTGGCGCCTGGAGCAAGCTGGCCGACCTTCCGGGCGGATTTCAAGGCGCCGGTCGAGGCCGCGAGGTCGATCGATCGGCCCAGCAAGCGCAGTCCCTGCTTCAGGCTGAGTCGGCCTCCATCCGGCACATTTCGATCGGGTTCAAGTCTCCCCAAGTGATCATCGAGGCCGATCTGATGACGTTGATGCCGGCTCCGGCGGAGTCTTTCTTCGCTCACCTGTCTGAGGCCTTCGGCGGCGGCCCGCCGCCAGCGGAATAGGACTCGTGGCGGCCCGGCTCGGGATTTCACCTGCCTTGGCCGGGCCGCGCTATTCCTCCGATCAGTGGCATTTGACCTTCGTCAGACTCGCCAGGATCTCCCGAAAGCCCTCTTCCGGACACCAGCCGCTGAACTCGAGCCGCACGCTGCGTTCGCTCTGCGGGCAGTCATAGGCGACGATCATGTAGTGCACGTCATGCCGCTGCCATGGCAGACCACGCCGGCGGTGACGCCATTCAACCTGGGCTGGATGACCTGCGACGGAGGCGATCTCCGCCGGGACCTTCGGCTTATGGTTCTGGATCGGTCGGAAGCTCCCGTGGAACTCCATGGCCCAGCCACGTTCGTTGTCGAACAAGACATACCAGAAATCCCCGCTGGCCACCCAGCGCATTGAACCCCGCTCGTGGCTGGCGTTAATCTCGGGGTGGCCCACGCCTCGGCCCACATCCCAGGATTCGCCCAATCGCAGGGTGAGAAAACGAGCTGACCCCATGATCGGGTTGGCCGCCTCAAGGACGTGCTCGATGGATTCGCTGGAGATCATCGTCGCGGCCAGTCAACCTTTCCCAATCTAGGACAGCGAGCTTCAGGCGAATAGGATTTCCGCCGTTCGGCCCAGCATGTCAATTCCTCGAATTTCGGTCTCGAAGAGCGGCAGGACGGCGCGCACGCTGCCGTCGAACTCGTCCTCGATCTGCTTCAAGTACTCCGCCTGCATGGCCACCCGATTGAGCACGAACTCGTCGGCATGCTTGTCCACCTGGCCCGGGTCGATCACCATGTTGACAATGACACCCCCTACCGGCACGCCGAAGTCACGGAACCAGCCGATGAAGCGCTTGATCACGGCGATCGGCAAGGCCTCGGGTAGGGTGACAAAGTAGAACGAGGTTCGCTCGGGATCCGTCAGGATCTCCTTCGCATTCTTCATTCTTCCGCGGAAGGAGATCAGATAATCCATCAGCGGATCCTTCTCCTTTTTCTTGCTGTAGGATAGGCTGAAGCGCGTGGCCTGCGCCTCGCGGCGGCTTTCCATCATCTTGTTGACCCACAGGGAGTAGACCGACGACATCCCAAGCAGCCGTCTGGCGTTCGCCGTTGGGGCGGTGTCAAAAACGTAGACTTCGTAGGCGTCCTCGAAGATCAGATCGATCATGTTCTCGAACATGGCCGATTCTTCGAAGGCGGGGTTCATTGTCGCCGTCTCGATGAACTCATCGGCCTTGCCGCGAATCTCGGCGAACTTCAAGAACCAATCGATCTTCTCGCGAATCTCCACCTTCGATCGCTCGATGGTATCGCGCGTGTCGATTTCGAGCGCGGTCAGGCCCGGTACGCCGGCCACCGCGGTCGGATTGCCGAACACGTTCTGATCGAGCATGCCCGAGAGGCTGTGGACTGGATTGGTCGAGGCCAGAAGGGTCCTCTTCCCCATCTTGGCCAGGCCGACGGCGGCCGCCCCGGCCAGCACGGTCTTGCCAACCCCGCCCTTGCCGCCGAAGAAAAGATACTTCTGACTAGGATGGGCCTTGGCGAACTGACGCATGGACTGGCGGATGTCAAACTCGATCATCATGCCCCTCCATCGGCAAACATGATGTCTGCCAGCCGTTCGATCATCGGAAGGCCGGTCACGTCCCGTTCCATCTCATTGACCCGGGCCAACACTTCGCCGCCGAAGATCGAGTCGATCTTGTCCAGGTAGGTCTGCTGCATGGCGTACCGGTTGCGCAGATATTCCGGCAGGTTGGGCGACTTGAGTAGATGCTCCGGCAGGACGCGATTGACGATGTAGCCGCTCACCGGGACATCGAATTTCCGGAACAGGTCGGCAGCCTTCTGGGTATCGAGCAAGATCATCTCTTCGGGAACAAGTACAAAGAAGAACGCCGTCTTCTCCCGATCGGTGAGTATTCCGGACGAAGTCTGGATTCGATACTTGATGTCCTGCAATTCGGCCAGGATCTGGTCTTCCTGGAGCTCCTTCTTGCGCTGGAAGCGCGCCGCCATCTGCTCGTACTCGCGCATCTGCTCGCGCAATTCTGTGATCTTGCTGATCCACTGGTCGTACACACTGGCCATGCTCAGGTAGTACAAGGCGTGACCGAGGGGGACGAGATCATAGATGTAGTAATCGTAGTCGCCCGCCACGACGATGTCGACGACCTGGTCGAAGATGGCACTTTCCTCCATGGCAGGCTCGGCGGCGGCGGCCTGGATGTACGACTCGATCTCCTCCGGGATCTCGTCCAGGCCGTACATGTCGAGGATCTTGGCCCGGATCTGATCCTGGTAGGCCTTGATGTGTGTGTCGGCGTCGATCTCCTGAGCGTACAGATTAGGGATGATCTCCACCGCCCCCTTGCCGTAAATGTCCCTCTGAAAGATGTCCGAGAGGGAAGCCTGGGGGTCGACCGAGAACACCAGCACCCGTTTTCCCTGGCTGGCAAGCCAGAAGGCCGTTGCCGCCGAGAAGGTCGTTTTCCCCAGGCCTCCTTTCCCCCCGAACATGATGTAGCGACGTTGTTCGTGCTCGCGAAAGATCCTGGCTAGTGACATGGTTGCCTCTCAGGCAAGGGCATCGGTGAGATCCTTTTCACGTAGCATACGGCGTTTCCAGGTGGCGATCTGCGGCACGACGTATGGAAGCAGCCTTAGCGAGTAGTAGGGGGGAAGGATAGGTACGCCAAGCAGGTCCCCCATCGTGATCAAGATGAACAAATGCTCCATGCTGCCGCGGGTCTTTAGCGCGAAGCGCGTGCTCTCATGGGCGGCCATACCGTAGACGTAGTCGCCGAAAGCGCGAGCGACGCGCTGCAACACGTTGGGGCGTTTCTGTTCTTCGGCCATATCGGTCCTTTCTTGATGACGAGCCTGGAATTATGATACCGGCTGCGAAAGCATTGCCGTGATAACGGCTTCGAACTCTTGTGGATTATCCCCGGGGTCCAAGGTCTGCTTGCCCACAATCACGACCGGAAACGACCTCAGCCGGAACCGCAGGACAAGGTAGAGGCCCATCAATGAGTGAGGGTCGACCCAGCGTGCCTGGATCCGCCTGGGATGTCGATGCTGAAGTTTCCTGATAACCGAGAAGAGCCATGCGTCGTGGTCTTGTTCGTGGCTGAGTTTATCCTTCATCTTGCCAGCCTCGAACATCTCGCTGAGATAACCAAGCCCGCCGGGAGCCGACTGCAACATGCCCGCGCTCGACGACACAACGGTCAAGACTAGCACGTTTTCCTGACCCCGGCCTGTTCTGTGGCGGGCGGCTCCATCCGATGGTCGGGGGAACGTCGCGACCGCCTGGTCACCCGACGAGCAGTCAACCCGCCGGTCCCCTGCTGTCGGTCAGGGGCTGTCGAACGCGGCGGGGCCCCATCCGCAAGGCCGGGATGCCGGACGATCGACGACCCGGTGCCTGATCTGGCGATCAGGCCGGCGATCCAGCCGGCAAGTGACGCGCGATCAGCTCCTGGGCCTTCCCTTCGTCCAGGCCCGTGTACTTCTCTCCGCCAACGATGAACGTCGGATACTTGCGAACGCCTCGGCGGATCGACGCCCACAAGCCCTGTGGGCTCTGAGCGTCGGTAATACGAACGACCAGCCGGCCGGCGTGCGCTTCCGTCAGACTGAAAATGAGGGCTGAGAGGCTTTTCCACTCATCCATCCACTCTGGAGGATAGGCATCAAGATCGGCCTGATGCACTTTCCCGCCGATACCAACTCCGTCCAGGAATACCTGACAGTGACTGCAATGATCCATACTCCCCAGCACGTGGGCGACGACTTCTACCTCAAGGGGATGGTCCTCCATGGACTCACTCTCCCTACCTCAGGCCGGATCTCGGCCGCGCGTTCGGTGGAGCGAGCCTCCACCTGCGCCTCAGGGGGAGGGCCCGCGTCGCGGGCCCTCCCATTGTAACCTCACGCCAGGACAGGATGCGGGTTAGTCGCCGGCCGCAGCTGGTGCCATGCCGGTTGCGCGCGCCTTGTTGAACGCTTGCAGGCCGTCGATGAACAAGATCACAGCGGCGACGACCATGTACAGGCCGAAGACGGCTGAGATCAGGTTGCCCAGGATGAAGCCGAAGCTGGCATCCGGTCCGGCGTTCAGGACACCCAGCCATAGGGCGTTGCGCACCGAAACCCACAGGAGCGCGGCCACCGTCGTGGCGTACATGAACATCCCGGGCCAGAAGGCCCAGTTGTAGGGCTTCGCCTGCTGCGCCAGCCAGATGGCGATGAGGAGCAGCGCCATGCCGGCGAACAACTGGTTGGAGCCCCCGAAGAGAACCCAGATCCACTGCCAGAAGCCGAAGACGATGATGAACAGGGTCAGCGCCACGGCCACCAGCGTTCCGAAGTGGGCATTCTTGAAGGCGGGGATGCTGTCGCCCAAGAGCTCGGCGCTGGCGACGCGCATGAAGCGTAGCACGAGCTGCATCACCGTCGTCGCCATCACTGTCAGGAAGACCGCCCCGATCGCGCCACCGAGCGCGGTCGGGATACCGATGACGCTCAGGAACTGGCCCATCCCACCGGCGAAGACCCCGGCCGCGCCCTTCACCAGCGCGAACCCCTTGGCCGGATCATACATCCCAGCCGAGACGCCGATGGTCGCGGCGAAGACAACTGACAGAACGCCGAGCACGGCCTCCGTATACATGGCGCCGCCGGCGACCGGCAGGGCATCCGTTTCCTTCTCGATCTGGCGCGCCGTGCCGGAGGTCGAGACGAGAGAGTGCCATCCGGATATGGCGCCGCAAGAGATGGTCACGAAGAGGATTGGCCAGATGGGGCCGAGGAGAGGCTGATTCCATGTGACGAACGCCGGGATGTCGAAGCTTGTGTTCACGACTCCGGTGAAGGTGGCGATGATGATCCCGACGATCGAGCCGATGATGCCCAGGAACACGAACCAGAAGCTCGTGTAGTTCACCGGCTGAGCGAAACGCCAGATGGGCAGCACCGATCCCAGGTAACAGAAGGCCAGCATGACGATCGCCCAGAACATCGTGGCCCACGTCACATCGCCGTAGCCGAGCGGTCGGGTGAAGAGCACGCCGGTCTCAGGATTGCCGGCCAGGCCATTGATCCCGCCGACGATGTTTTGAGCGAACGCCGTCGTCCCGAACCAGATGCCGAGCAGGGCCAAGCCAACCGTCACCAGCGTTGTCAACACCAGATCTTGCTTCCAGCGATACGTCATCTGACCAGCGAGCACACCCGCTATTGTCAGGATGATGAAGCCGATGGCGACCGTCTTGCCCGCCAGTAGCGGTGCGACGATGGCGCCGAACGCACCCATGATCAGCAACAGGTAGATGTAAAGGAACGACAGGAGCAGACCGCGGGCGCGCGGCGAGATCAGCTTGTAGGACAGGCCGCCCATCGTCATGCCCTCATTGCGCATGGCGAGCATCGAAGAGCCATAGTCCTGGACCCAGCCGATGAAGAACACACCTACGACCAGCCACAAGATGCAGGGCAGCCAGCCGAACTGGATCGCGGTGATCGGCCCGACAATAGGCCCAAGGGCCGCGATCGACTTGAACTGGTATCCAAACAGGACGCTGGCATTCGCCGGCATGAAATCCACCCCGTCGTTGTACATCTTCGCCGGGGTGGAGCGCTTCTCGTCTGCCTGGATAATGTCCCGATCCACGCGCGAGGCGTAGTATCGATATCCCAGAATAACCACAATCGTGGTGAAAAGTAGAGCTCCAAGTGCCATTTCGGAACACCTCCCTCAAAACCTAGTCACCGGATGCCCGATGGCGATCCGAGTGGAACACGGGAGACTTCTGGTACACGTTCGAATCGGTCGAGGGATACCTCCTTTCCGGAAGGAGCACTCAGGGCAGTCAGGCGTGTTTCGCCGGACCGCCGGTCGCGTACTTAAAGCTGCCCGGGCGTGAGGATTCTGAGGATGTGGCGCAGAATTCGTCGATGGTTTCCCACACAAACCTAGCGCGGAGGTAGGTTGAGCCGGCCAGCCTCTCCAACCTATTTTAACCCCGGCGGGGGTCAACCGTTGCTGCCGGCGCATTGACTTGCGGCGGAGCCAGGGCGCGTAGGTCTTCAGTACCATTCTATGGCAAGAACAGCCCATGGGTCAACCTAATGATTTCTCTCACAATCCGCATACCTGGCAGACGACGCTCGGCGGCTCAAGCGGGGCGGCTTGGGGGATCTGCTAGAATAGGGAAGTTCGGAGCCGCGTGCGATCGCCCCGGCGGGGGCGGCCGCCGGCTTCGACGACGACCTCCTATTGCGATCGAGCTGGACACAAGCGTCACACACAGGTGGAGCGAAACCCCATCTCGCTTCTACTTGCTTGGAGAAAGGACACCCCGGACATTGGGTCGGGACTGGCTGGCATCCGTCATCCAAAGAATTGGGCGGCGCGGTCGGGAATCACGCTGGCTCTTGGTTGTTGGTCTCGGGCTCGGGATCGTGGTCTTGACCCTGCCGTTCGCACCCACGAACGCGGGATTGGCGGCTTCCGGGTATGCCGTCTCCGGTCGCCTGGAAGACGCTCAAAGGCGACCTGTGGTCGGGGCGATGGTGACCGCCAAGTCGCCCAATTCTGGCAGGGTACTGGCCGAAGGGGAGAGCCAGGATGACGGCTCGTGGGCGCTTATCCTCCAGGCTGGGCCCGTTGCAGGCACGACCATCGAAGTCGCGCGGCATCACTTCGACTCGGTGGAGATCACGCTCGACTCGGGCCAGACCGAGGCGCTTCGGCTAGCGGGCGCGCTCGATCTGGGGGTGATCCCCCTCGTCCGCCGGATCACCCCGGCGTTTTGGGCTGCGGCGATCATCTTCCTTGGAGTCCTTGTTGTCATCGCGCTCGAACGCCTGCACAGCACCACGGCGGCGCTCGCCGGCATGTCGGCCGTGTTCCTGGTGACCTTCATCGGGGGGATATTCAATCCAGATCTGTACATCTTCGATTTCCGCCGGGCGATCACTTACATCAACTGGGAAGTGATATTCTTGGTCATGGGGATGATGATCATCATCGCCATCATCGAGGGCACGGGGATCTTCCAGTGGACCGCCTTTCAAGCCTATCGGGCCAGCCGGGGGAAGGCGTGGGTGCTGGTCCTGATCCTGATGGCCGTGACCGGCTTGGCTTCGGCTCTTCTCGACAACTTCACCACGATGTTGCTGATGACCCCGATCAGCCTGCAGATCGCGCTGGCGCTTGGAATCAACCCACTGGCTTTTATCATCCCTGAGGTCCTGGCGTCGAACATCGCCGGGATCTCGACTCTCATCGGGACGCCGACGAATATCCTCATCGGCGCCTTCGCCGACATCAGCTTCACCGATTTCCTGGTGAATCAAACGGCTGGGGTTCTGTTGGCGATGGTTGTCGCCGGAGGCTTTGTCCTGTACTTCTACCGGCGCGAGTGGAGCAAGCAGTCAGGAGGGATCTCTCCCAGACTCTATAAGCGCATGCAGGAGAATGCCCGCCTGGAGGATCCACACGCGTTGTGGAGGTCGGCGGTGGTCTTCGTATTGGTCCTGGTGGGGTTCGTGCTGGGTGAACGGATTCACATCGTCCCCGCTGTACCGGCCTTGGTGGGCGCCACTGCACTGTTGATCTGGTTGAATCCGGATGTGCAGAAGATGATTAAGGCCGTGGACTGGACGACCTTGGTCTTCTTCATCGCCATCTTCATCGTGATCGGCGCCGTCCAGGAGGTTGGTCTGGTGAGTCTGATCGCCGGGGCAGCTTCACGGCTGATCGGCGAGAACCTGGTGCTGGGGATCTTCGCCATCTTGTTCGGGGTCGGGACCCTTTCGGTAGCGATCGCAAACATCCCCCTGACGGCTTCGATGCTGCCGATTGTCGAGTTCTTGAGCGGATCCGTCCCCGGGGCCAGCAGCAAGGTGCTCTACTACGCGCTGTCGATGGGTGCAGCCATGGGAGGCAACGGCTTCTTGATCGGCGGTGAGGCGAACATCGTCACGGCAGGGATCAGCGAGCAGGCGGGGACGCCGATTTCGTTCGGAGAGTTCCTCAAGATCGGCCTGCCCGTGACGTACCTGACGATGAGCGTAGGGTTTCTGTGGTTGCTCGTGCGTTTTATACTCCTCGCCTAATAGAAGAAAGGCTGAAGGATGCCCGGAGTGCTGTGTCCAACGCGTGGTGGTGAGGCGAGCTACCCCAATCAGGATCGGGCGATCCAGATCGCCAAGGAGCGGGGTTCGGGGATCCTGTTCCTATATGTGACGGACGTTCGCTTCCTCGGGCGGCTGGCCTCGCCGAAAATCGTCGACGTCGAGGAAGAGATCAACGAGATGGGAGAGTTCCTGCTGGCGATGGCCTGCGAGAGGGCCGACAAAGCCGGCGTTGCCTCGCGGACCCTGGTCATGCGGGGCGCTTTCCAGGAGGCCCTCGTGGAAGCGATCCAGGGGAACGACGTGGACGTCGTCGTGCTCGGTAGCCCGGGCGGTGAGACGGGGATCACCACGACAGACTACCTCCACGAACTCACCGGAATGCTGGTCGACGAGATGCAGGTCGAAGTCTACGTGGTCGATCAGGGTGAGATACTGGAACATTTCGCTCCCAAGGGCAGGGAGCCGGCCTAGAGCCGGAGGCTGTGCCCGTCCCTGCCAGGAGTCCCTTCCTGGGTGGTCGGCGTCCAATGGCCGGGCGATGGACCTTTCCGACGGGGGCGGTGGTCAGGCTCGATCCTCGGCCGAGGTGGGTCGCGTTTCGTCAGCCGGCTCGTTGGCCGCTACGAGATCACGCAGCAGCCTGCGGACGTCATCCGGGCCGTTCAAGGAATACTTCGCCTTCGTCTGGGGGGCCCAGCCGACTCGGATGGTCCACTCTGAGTGGCGCAGCTCGTCGAAGACCGCCTCGTCCGTGACATCATCTCCGACAGACAACACAAAATCGAATGCGGGCTCGCGGTTAAGCCATCGCTGAGCAGCTGTCCCCTTGCTCACGGTCGAGGGCTTAACCTCGACGACCTTGTGCCCCTGCAGGATATGCAGGGAGGTGTTGGCGATGAAGCCTTCGAGGGTATCGGTCAACTCCTTGGCG
>CAZGRL010000075.1:0-17313 GCA_964528155.1 uncultured Anaerolineaceae bacterium | reverse complement strand
TCGACTTCGCTACGCTCCGCTCCCTGGCCTGTCCGGCCAGGACAGGCCAGGGAGCGAGAGGCCAACGAAACAAGCGGGGTCTGTCCCTGGCGAGGGCATGAAGACCGTATGGGGAGCACTCTGGCGTCTAACGAGCCCGAAGTCGATGGGGCGGGGCCGATGGAGTCGTCCCAGCGCGCCCTTTGGGCACAGTCAACCAGCCTTGATCAGGGCGGTTTTCAGGAAACTTGGAGGCTTTCTCACCCGCGAGGCTTGCTCGAAGGCGTAGGCCGCCTTCAGCAGCGTCGGCTCGCCCCAGGCGCGCGTGAAGAACGACAGCCCGATCGGCAGCCCGTGGATGAAGCCGGCCGGGACGGTGATGTGGGGATACCCGGCTACGGCCGGCGGCGAGGTGCTTTCCATCTCCCAACTGCGTGGATCTCCATTGGCCAGGTCGATCGTCCAGGCCGGACCGCCGGAGATGCACACGACCGCATCCAGCCGGTGCTTTTTGAGCAGGGCGTCGATCCCTTCCCTGCGCGTCAGGCGATGGTTGCGCGCCAGAGCGTTCCGGTACTTCTTTGCCGAAAGCGGTCCCTTGGCCTGCGCCGTAATCATCCGCTCCTGACCGAAGAACGGCATGATGCGGTCCCTATTCTCTTCGTTGAACCGGATCACGTCTTTGAGTGAATGCACCCGCGATTCTGATCCGAGGGCGCCGAGATAGCCGTCCAGATCGGCCTTGAACTCATGGTAGAGCACCTCGAGCTCGGTCTTGCCTAACGTATCCATGTTGGGCAGATCGGCCGGGTCGACAATCACCGCACCCAGCCCCTTCATCACCTCGAGGCTGGCATCGAGAATAGCGACCAAGCGCGGATCCGACCCGAGCATGTTGCGGGCGATCCCCAGTCGCGTCCCTTTGAGACCATCCTCCTTGAGATAGCGAGTGTAATCGCGGTGGGCGCGCCGAGACTTCGTCTGCGTGGCTCGATCGCGGCGGTCCGTGCCCGCCATCGCGCCGAGCAGGACGGCAACGTCCGTCACAGTTCGGCCGATCGGGCCAGCCGTATCCTGGCTGTGAGCGATAGGGACGATGCCGCTGCGACTGATCAGCCCGAGTGTCGGCTTGAGCCCGACGACTCCACAGGATTGCGACGGGCAAATGATCGAGCCGTCGGTCTCGGTGCCGACGGCTCCGGCGCAGAAGTCGGCGGCGACGGCCGCAGCCGAACCGGACGAAGATCCGCAGGCAGTCCGGTCGAGGGCGTAGGGATTGCGCGACAGGCCGCCGCGGCTCGACCAGCCGCTGACGGAGTGCTCCCCGCGGAAGTTAGCCCACTCGCTGAGGTTCGCTTTGCCCAGAATGATCGCACCGGCAGCGCGCAGACGCTTTGCGACGTGCGCGTCGCGTCTGGCGTAGTGACCCTCAAGGGCGATCGAGCCGGCCGTGGTTTGCGTGCGGTCTTGCGTGTCGATGTTGTCCTTGATCAGGATCGGGATCCCATGCAGGGCGCCTCGGATTCGCCCTTCCCTGCGCTCGCGATCGCGGGCGTCGGCGATCGCCAGAGCGTCGGGATTGACCTCGATGACGCTGTTGACTCTCGCCCCGGCCTGATCGAGGCGCCCGATGCGTCCCAGATAGTATTCGACCAGAGAGCGCGCGGTCAGTTCGGCGGAGGATTGCTTCGTCTGGAGTTGGAGGATCGTCGATTCTTCCATGCCGCGCACACCTCCACCAACATCACAGAAACCGTACCCACACGAGCACGGTTTCCGCGCCGGCCCTGGCCAGACCGGCGGTTTCCAACCTCAGAATGTAGTCTCCGGCTATCACTTCCGACGATAGCCGGCGAAAGCGATTCGCGGGCTAGACCGGCCAGACGAGCCGGGTATCCGTGCTGGCCACGCCTTTCACGCCGCGGATCTTACCCAGGGTTTCAGCTAACGCGGCCTGATCGGCTCCCTCGGCGAAGACGATGATATCTGTCGGCCCGGCGACGAAGTGAACGGTCTTGATCCCTTTGACGGCGTGAAGGGCTTTGTGAAGCGCGCCCATCTCTTTCCATCCGCCCGTCGGCGATATCTGGATGAAAACGAATGCAGAGACCATGTTGATCCTCCTTGAGTGTAGGGATGCGGTCAATCCCACACGCGCTGTCGAGCGACAGACCACAACTGCGCCGGCATCGTGTGGGAGGCCTTGGAAGCCCCCGTTTCGATTCAACTCAGCAGCTGCGGACGTGGAGTGGAGCTGCAGCGCAGTCAAGTGAGACAGGATTATTCTATCTCAGCAGGATCAGGGCCGTCCACATGCTGATGACGACACGACATCGTTGCGCGACGTTTGCTGATCAGTTATAGACGCAGAGGAAGACTTCCTTCTTGTCGAACGCCGCCTGACGGGCGAAGTGCGAGACGCGCGCCAGGTACTTCTCGGCCTGCTGCCCCGACCAGCCCTCCTGGCGCAAGGGTTCGGTGGTCGCCCAGGCGGCCGCCGCCTCTGGAATATCCTGAGGCGCGATCCCGGCGAGCGCCGTGATCAGCTCGGCCGGCAATCGAACCAGCCATGGGCCGCTCGGGGAAGCCTCCGCCATCGGGTTGTACTCGACCAACACCGCGTCGAATTCCCTCTGGGCCAGGCGGGAGTGGAGCGCGGCCACCTTGAGCGGGTCGAGCCCATCAACATTGACACCCTGATATGTCCCCAGCGGATACTCGGAGGCCAATACGGCCGGCGCCTCATCCAATCCGGCGACGATGAGATCGGCGAGTGTATCCATGAGAGGAACTCCTTCGAGTGAAGCGGATTGCCCCCTGACGAATCTCTGACGAGACTGGCGCGCGAATCTCGCGCTCGATTATCTCACGCGCGGGCCCAGGAGCAATCTACCTCGACTGAGAGAAGGCCATCCTCTCGACCGGCACCAGCAAGGCGTCGAAAGCGATCACCAGCAAAGAGATAAGGCCTTTGGCCGTCGCCGCTGTTTTGCCCGGGAAAGGGATGTTGTGACCCGCTCGAGGGCGCAGACCGGGCCAGGCGCGGCAACAGGCAGCCAACCTTCGGGCGGCGCGTGACAGGCAGGATCGATCTCGAGCGCAGGCGGCCGCCCTTTGTCATGCTGTGACAAGGGGCCGATAATGTCGGCATCACGTCCATCCAAACTAGCGGATGATCGGAAGCGAGCCCCGATGGCTGAGAGCAAGGCGGATCAGTTCCGACTGAGGGCATACGGGTTTGAGCCTTTGATGATGGGAGCCCTTGCACTCTTCGTCGTGGCCTGCATCGCTCTCATGATCGCCGCGGCCCCAGCCTCAGACACGGGATTCATCTACTCGGTCATCGTCTTCTTTTGCGTGATGCTCCTTATCCCTCTGAACGGATTGTACACATCGCTTACCTGGTTGCAGGTGTACAAGGAGGGGATCTGGATCCACGACCCATTCCACCCGGACAGGTTCCTTCCCTGGGGAGCGATCGCGCAGATCCGAAGCAGCCTGTGGGGAAGCTCGCTGATCCTGGCGGACTCGACCGGGCGGATCAAGGCAGGCGTGTATTCTTCCCACAAGAACTCACACTTCTTCCTGGGCTGGTTGATGCAGGAACGGCCGGACATCTGGCGTTCGACGGACGGCCTTACTTTCACCAAGAGCTCGGCTGTGGCGTTCATATTCATCGGCATGTCTGTCCTGGCACTGGCATTGGGTGTCACACCCTGGCCACCCCGACTGGAGTTGACATGGCCGTTTCTCGCCTGCTCCTTGGTGTCCCTGGGCTTTGTGGTCCTGCTGCCCTACTCGATCTCCATCGCCGGCGATGCGATGGTTGCAGAATACCCCTTTCGTGAGCGCCTTCTGCTGGCGGACCAGATCAAGTCCATTCGGCGCATGCACCAGCCGCCGGGCTACGTCTGGATCGAGGCCAAGAAGGGCATCGGGATATCGCTTCCGTTCTTCAGTCTGGGGGTAGATATGCTCTTCGGCTTTCTTTCGTCGTGGCACACAAGCAGGACGCTACCCAGACTTCCAGCACCGTTCGGCGTTCTCACCACGTATCAGATCCCACCCAAATTGCGGGAGCTGCCGAAGCTACCAAGACCCCAGTCAGACGATGAATAAGCACGAGAGTTGAGGAGGCAGGGCTGAGAGGGGTGGAGGGCACCATCGAGGCCATGCCGAGTGATCAAGAAAAGGGTTTGCGCACCAGGACAAACGTGTGACTCCCAGTGGGGGAAATGGGATCCTGCACGCGCGCAGACCAGAGCTCCTCAAAGCCAGCCGATCTGAGCAGTCGCTTGTTGGTCGCCTCGTCAAAGTGACTCCAATACATTGTTGAGCCGAAGTAGTCGCCGGCGATCTCTTCTTCCAGATCTTCTGCACCCAGACATAGCAGCGCGACACCTCCTGGCACAAGGAGCCGAAGGAAATCGGCGAAAACCCTCGTGTGGTGAGCCCTGGGAATGTGAATGATGGCGTAGTACGAGCAGATTCCATCGAACGAATCGCTTGTTAGACCCAGATGAGTGAGATCCTGGCAGATGAAGGCGGCCTTGGGCACAAGTTCTCGGGCGATTCTCAGCTGTGCCATGGAGAAATCGACGCCTGTGACACGGCAACGCTGTGCGAGCTCCTGCGTCACGGGCATGCCTGCCCCGCAGCCGGCGTCAAGCACGGCGGCTTGCTCAGGTAGGATCTCCGTCAGGCGCCCAAGTAACTCGACATCGGGTGAGTGCCCGCGCCGGCTGGCCAGGTAGGCCTCCGCAATCTCGTTGTAGCCGTCTCTGACAATCCGCATCGGTTGCACCAGCACCCCGGATTCTTCATCGATGCTCGGGCCGTGAGCCATCGCCCAGGCAATCAAGCAGCGACCGGTTGAGTCAGGATTGTGCCTCCAGCAGGTCCTCGATGACCACCCTAGCGCAACCCACTGGGAAACAACATCGGCGCAAGCGCAAGCACGAACGTCTCGTTCCAGATCTGCATCAGCATACTTGTGCCCAGGTGCCGTCGCCACGCATACAGAACGGTGATCACGAGAGACCACACGTCGATCTGGATCACCCGCCCCTTCTCCAATAGCAGAGATGAAGCTGAACGAAGGCGAGGATCAAGCCGACCACGGCAAAGAGGATTCTCTCAGGAAGATCCGCGCAGAGATCAACACTGATGAAGCATGACTTCGGCCACGTGCTCGGGCAAGAATGGGACGGCGGATCGAGTGAGCCGGTCTGGCCGCCCGCACGCCATCACCCGACGGTGAGGCTCATCGGGACGAATCGGATGCCGTTCTTCTCCTGCTCCGGTCCCCGCGCGATGAAACCGTATCTCTGGTACGCCTCCACCGAATTGGGCGATGCGTTGACGGTGACCTCCGCCAGACCGGGATCGGCATCTTGGCAGGCCGCAACGGCGGCCGCGACCAGCCGCCGCCCGATCCCGCGCCTCTGATCCTCGCCCTCCACAAACAGGAGCGAGATATGCGAATGATCACGGATGCCGACGACCCCGACGATCGCCTCCACATCGTCGACGGCGACCAGGACCTCGAGATTCTCACGAAGCCTTCGCTCCAGGGAGTCATGTGATGCGTAAGACAGGAACTCCCGGATGCCTTCCGCGCGGTAGAGGGGGGCGACGGATTGCGTGAACACACCGGCAACCAGATCAGCCGCGGTCGGAATCTCATCGGGTCGGAGGGCGCGGACCTCGAACTGCACCGGCCTAATGCTCCTTCAGGAATGAGAGCGATGTCCGGCGACGCTTGGGCTTCTCATCAAGGGATCCTCAGTCTGCGATTGCGGGCATCATGCCGTCGGACTTCCACATGGCCAGGGATGCACGCGCGTAGGTGTCGTGGTTAGGATGCCACCTGGGGACATCGTCGATGTGCCAGTACTTCAAAGCCCTCGCTTCGCGCGAGGGGCTGAGGACACCCCCGACAACCTCGCACAGGAAGACGATCCCGACCGTCGTGTGCGGACCTACCTCAGCGCTCGGGAATCGCGTGAACACGCCTACGAGCTGCCTTGCCTCCGCCTCCAGCCCGGTTTCCTCCTTCAGCTCTCGGATAGCTGCCTCCGCGGGTCGCTCGTTCGGCTCGACCAGTCCGCAGGGCAGGCACCAGCCGCTGCCGTCCGCGCGGTCCAACATCAGGATTTCACCGGCCTCATTGAAGATGGCGGCATCCGCGCCCACCTTGGCGCTGATCGGGCCAATCTCCGCTAGCAGCCGCGCCCGGATCGCCTCGTCCGGGACCTGAAGCAACTCGCCGTAGGAACGCGCCGCCAGGTCGAGCAGCCGCGAGTAACGCTCTCGATCGTACGGGTCCGCTGTGTAGTGCAGCCCATTGCTGGCGATGCCTCGAAGTTCGTCGAGCAGGGAAAAGATGTCCATGTGTCTGTGCGTCTGCATGTGGGTGTTCCGATCTTCACCGGCGTTGGCAGGGCGACTATCCTTGTCCCATCCGGCCCAACTTCAGAAGCCTGACGCCGACCAGGACGTACCAGGCCAGCGAAAGCAATCCTCCTCCGACATACGACACACCGACGATCGCGCTGACGACGGGCGTGGTCGGCCCGGTTGTCGCGTAGCCGGCGAACGGCATGCCAGCCAGCAAGAGCGCCAATCCCAGAATCCCCGTCAGGGCGGTTGTTCTGCCGAACGGCCGGCTCCCCAGCATGACGATCGAGAGGATCAGGCCCCCGAGCCAGGCGAGAGGCATCCCCATGTATTGACCACCGGTGCCTTCACTGACGGCAAGGATCGCCTGCCCGGCGGCAAGCAGGATGGATCGATCAGACTGCGTCGTCGCCGCGGCGAAGCGATTGCTGAGAGAGAGCATGGAGAAGGCTGTGTTGGTGGAAAGATAGACCGCAATCCCGACGAAGACGAGGGCCGCAGCGATGGTGGACCAGGCCTTGTTGGTAGGGCTGAGGGCGGCGTACAGCGCCAGAGACATCGGACACCAGAGAGTCATGATGACGATGTCCGCAAGCCCCAGGAAGAACAACCCGGTGAGAGGAGCGATCTGGAACAAGGCGAACCAGTCGAGTACGCTCTCGGGTGGCGGCGCGGCAAGGGATGCGGGTACGTACACTACCAAGGCGACCAAGTACATCACAGCGCAGACGAGCGCCGCCGCTCCGCCGATTCTGAAGAGATTGGCCCCCATCGGGGCTGGACCGTGTGAATTGATGCTGTCCACGGCTCGGCATCTCCATGAGGTCGGACATACAACGGCCGCAGAATGAATCCTTGTGATCCATGCGGCCACAGTATCGCGCAGGGTCTATCGCCGAGCGCGATCGTTGTCACCTTGTCTATGATCCGGCAGCATGGAAGCCGGCCAGTACATTCTCGAAGCCGAAGGCCGCGCCATTGTGGCCGGCCCGCGCCGTTGCAGGCCTGGCATACTTCGACCGCCCCCATGCTCCTGCAGGGGCCAGCCGGAGAGAGCGGCGCATGGTATAATGTACTAATCGTATCATCGGTTTCGCGTGCAGCACCTGCCGCCAAACCCATATATGGGTTTGGCGGCGTTCCTTGTGCAGCACAGACCCTGAGGAGAGAGCTGGATGGATGTGAAGGTGTACGTCGGCAATCTGGCCTATTCCACCACCGAGGACGAGTTGCGCGACCTGTTCTCCCAGGCAGGGACTGTCGCGTCTGTGGCCCTGATCAAGGATCGGGACACGGGTCAATCCAAGGGCTTCGCTTTTGTGGAAATGTCGACCCAGGCCGAAGCCCAGAATGCCATCAGTAAGTTCAATGGCACGTCCCTGAACGCGCGCGACCTGACAGTCAACCTGGCGCGGCCACGCGAGGATCGCGGCGGGTTCGACAAGCAACGCGGTGGCTTCGGCAAGCGCCGCGGTGGGAACCGTCGCTACTAGAGGTAGGCCATGCGTTTTGAGGTCGATGACCAGGTCGTGCATCCGAAGCACGGTGTGGGGCGAGTTGTCAGGCTGGAAGAGAGGCGTTTCGGCCAGGAGGTGACGCGCCTGTATTACCGTGTCGCCCTCGGCAATGGCACCATCTGGGTTCCGGTGGACGCAACCGAGTGTGGGCTGCGCAAGCTGACCAGCAGAGGCGATCTGGCGCGCTTTGGCAGTGTACTGAGGGGCCGTCCCACTCCTCTGTCCTCGAACCATCGCCAACGCCAGCTTGAATTGCTGGAGCGGATGAAGCTAAGCTCATTTAAGGCCAGGTGCGAGGTCGTGCGTGACCTCTCGGCGCTGGGCTGGCGCAAGCCTCTAGGCGAAAGCAGCGCCGTCCTGCTGCGAGCTGCTCACATAGCCTTGGACGAAGAGTGGGCTGCGGTCGAGGGACTGACGGTCCATGAGGCTGCCCACCGGATCGAAGCCCTGCTCCTTGAAGGCAAGCAGGCGTACTCAGACTAGCGCACGTTCCTCGAAGACCCTGGAAAAGACTCAACATGTACCCCCCACGCCGGCCGTATGGGCCGGCGTTCGTTTCGCGCATCCGCCCAGCCTCGCCCACAACTTGCCCAGCGATCCAGAAGGCGCCACTCGAGGCCGAAGGGGCGCAGGAGGATGATCCCGAGAGTCAGATCTGGTCGTATGCGATGAAGGTATGCTCCGAGGAACCGTCGGAGAACAAATCAACGACGACGTAGGCCGGTGGGCATTCCATGTAGTCCCCGGCCCACCAATTCCCCGAGACCGCGCCGTCACACAGGTACTTGACACCGAGGTATTCCAACCGTTCGTGTTGATGCGCGTGGCCGCTGAGGCAAAGGCGGACATTAGGATGATCCAGGAACAGCGAACGCATTCGACGGGCATCAATGTGCATCCACGCGCCGGGCACGACCCAATTGCCGCTCTGCTCATTCGGCCCGTCGAAGTATTCGCAGGCAGAGAGGAAGGGGATATGCGAGGCGACACAAACCGGCGTGTCCGGCGCAGTGGCGGCGAGGTCGCGTTCAAACCAAAGATACTGTTCTTCGTCGAGCATGCCGACGTACGGGATGTCCGAACCCTGGATGACTGCAGGATGGGTGCTGTCGAGGATGATGAAGTGCCAGCCGGCCTCGTCGTAGCTGAAGAACCGCTCCTGAAGCTCGAGTTGCTGCAGAGCCATACCTTTTCCATATAGCGGGTCGCTATGGATCGCCGGGTCGTCCAGCCCCCAGCCCCAGACGTCGTGATTCCCGATGCAATGGACCACAGGCAGGGAGCACTCCGCATCGAAGACCTCGCGGAAGGCCTGCCATTGGGCGAGTGCATCCTCTCTCCGGGCGGTCAATGAGTCCATGATGCAATCCCCTGTGTTCAGGACAAGGTCCGGTTGTGGGTCCAGGCTTTGCGCATGGCGGATAGCCCTTGCCAGACCCTGCTTGGCATAGGTCTGGGGCAAAACGTGCATGTCGGTCAGGTGTGCTATGCGAAGGACGTGCACCCGTTCTTGAACCGCCGCCGTTGTGGCGGTCGCTCCGCGCTTGGCGCACCCGGCGACGGCAGTTGCTCCGAGCGTGAGCGCAGCTCCATGCAGGAATTCGCGGCGCGTGAGCTTGGGTTCACTCATGGCTTGCTCCTTGGGGAACGCACGAATGATCGCGCCGACATGGGCCGCCTGCCCGGTATCAACGTCCTGAGGGGAAGTTACATTCCGCCCGGATTCGGTGGTCAGACGGGGCCAGGGCGATATCAACTTCCACATGTTGCTCATCCTTGGGGCGGGCTCCGTGGTCGGCGCATACCTGGGAGCGAGGATCACACCGTTGGTGAAGAAGCGAGCCATGGCGACAACCCTGGCGGTGCTGGCGCTCGGCTTCGGAGTCTACCTGGCGTTCCACACCTGACGGATGGGCCGTACACTCTTCCGGCGGCCGCCCGGTACTGGCCTCAGCCTATCATTCAAGGGCCCACGCCGGGCACATGCCAGACATTTGAAGGGCCTCGCGCGTCCGCGTTCAGACACCGCCTCCCCCCCCGGCCACCTTGGTATCCACCGCGGAACATCTCTCTTGCACACGGCGTATTCTTCGCCAAACCGCTGTTCGAGACGCGGCTCCTCCACCCGTCGAACGTAGGCGTCGATCCCGGCGCCGAAAAGCACCGCCAGCAGCAGGAACGACGGTGAGCGGTGGAAGAAAGCGATCCCGAAAAGCAAGAGCGCTACCCCGACATAGATCGGGTTTCGGGAGTAGCGAAAGGGACCACTGGTGACGAGGTGCGTTGGCGCATCCCCGACCGCACCGGTGGCGTGCGCGACGCGTGCGAACGTTGCGACGGCGCTGGTGATCAACAGTGTTCCAACGGCAAGGAGAGGCCAGAAGGCGGGCACGAGGAACCCGGGGAGTCGAAACGGCCACAAGCGATCGGAGGTCAGGACCAACGCCGCGGCGATGATCATCAACGCGCTAAGGCCGATGTTGGCAGCCAGGACACGAATGGTCTTCACACCAGGATTTCCAGCTTCCTCTCGAATCCCTGGCTAGAAATCAAGCCAGGGGCTCTGCATCACAGATCGATCCCGATCCGGTTCCGTTTCCAGGCCACAGTTTTCCGCGCCGCGCATACCTGAACCACTCCGCCATCACAAGCTTGCGCCGCGCGGTCGCGTACGGTCGCAAGTTGTCCTCCGGGATTCCCTTGCTTCTCCAGAGAACACGATGTGATTTGCGCTGCCCTTCCCAACAGAGAGTCGGAAGATAATTCCAAACCAGTCACATCGTCGGTCAGATCCTGCGGACGCGAGGCGTCACGACTCTTGATCTTCGGTCCTCTCTGGCTGTCAGGCGCGTGGAGGTCGCTCGATCCAGGATTGAGGCGATCCGCTGGCGCTGATCGATCGGCCTCACCAACAAGCGCTTCCACGTGATTGCCGTCAAGAGACGCCCCGGTCCGCCGTGGAGATATCGCCTAGCGCTTGCGGATCATCGAGACGCTGGCGACGACGAACCAGATCAGTGGGGGGAGGTTGGCCACAATCGCCGGACCCCATCCGGCGGCGTTGTAGAAGCCGTTGTGATCGACGACCGTCGCGTACATCGACGGTATGGCGACAAGGCACAGTGCGGCGCTGCCCCAGGCGAACCAGCCGGTCCACCGGGGCATCGCTCCCGACCCCAGAATGGCGTAGCCGGCCGAGGCCATGAATAGCCCGGTGACGGCGAAGGCGATCGAGCCGTTGTAGATGAGGAGCGTGCCCTCGACCAGCGCCCGTACGGCCGTCGGATCGGCCATCCCGCCGACGGTATCCAGGACGGCGGCCCCCTCCAGGCCGTCCGCGACCAGCGGGACCGCCCACCAGACGGCGCCAGCCACGAACACGAGAGTCCCGGCCCACTCGTACTCGGCTCGAGTCCTAACAATCAGGTGGCGCAAACCGGCGAAGAAGACCATCAGGCACGCGTACATGCCCATGTCGATCAGGATGCGTGTCAGGGCGGTGACTCGATGGTCGGCCAGGAACTGGCTGTGACCGACGGCGTCGCTGATCAGCGGCGGTGAGCCGGGAATAATCCATAGCGGAATCTCGAACAAGAGCAGGATCGCGCCGACCAGCCCGAACCACCCGGTTCTCCTAACGGCCTCAGTACCGTTCATGCACGTGCACTCCTTCCGCCCACTATGGCGGCCCGAGCCTCCGTCGAGCGGCTGTCCGGCAATTCTCTCGGCGCCTCCTCATGCCTCGGCCATGTCGTTCGACTCTCGACCGAGAGAACCTCGGCCGACACGGCCCGGCTCACTCAGGAATGACAGCGGCCAGCGAGCGCATCAGGTGTCTGTACCTGTCCGCTGTCGGTCTTCGAGGAAAGAACACGTGGAGCACGAAGGAGTTGATCATGACGCCGGGGGAGCTAAAAGCCTGTGACCGCCCGCTGGACGAAGGCCAGGATGCCCGCGATCACAAACAGCACTGTCGCCGAGATCGCCCAGCCCCTTCCCGCCGCGGCCGAGATTCCGATCATGCCACCGATCCCGGCGAAGTACAGCATGACGTAAGCGATGACCATCCATTGCGTGTGTCGGAAGTCGTACGCAAGCACGTAATCCAGCAGCAAGAGCGCGACTAACCAGGCGAGCATCGCCCCGATCTGAACATAGTACAGTCCTGGTCGCTTGAATACCGGAGCTTTGATCAAGAGGTAGATGAGCGGAAAGGCCATGAGCAGGATGGGGATGCCGATCCAATGACCGGGCTTGACGCCAAGAAACATGCGAGAAAGAAATGTGACGATGCTTGAGATGAAGATGATGTGCGCGGCGATCGCGCCGAGGAGGTCCAGTTGTGACTTCATGGGTAGGTTGCCGGATTGGGATCTTGACTCAAACGCCGCCACCTGCCCTTCATTGTACCGGTTGCCAGGCCTCTACATTATCAAAGAACACCTTGTTGCCGTTCACCCCCCCTGTGTCATAGGCATAGACGAAGAAAGCCGCCTCGCCGGGTCGGTCGAAAGGTTGCTGCACGCGGACCTGGTCGACCTGCTGCTCGTTGATGAAAAGCGTGATTTCTTCAAGGTAGCAACTGACGCCGATGTGATTGACCGCGTCCGGCGGATTGAGCGCCCGGGTCCTCACCCAACCCTGGCCTCCCGCGCCTCCTGAGGTCAAGTGGATGTCATCTCCGTCGATGATCTGCCCGATCAAGTAGTAGCTCTCAGCCAGATCAAACTCGGCGTAGTAGTAGTTGTCTTCATCCTGGAGGTGGCAGAAAACGCCAGCGGTCCCGTCCGGCGCCTCCAGGGTTGCCTGTACATCGAATCGGATTTCATAGGGGATGAAGTCAGCCGGAAAAAAGGCCCAGTCGTAGTACTCCGGCTCGGTGATCTGGAAGGCGTACGCCCCATTCTCGTATGCCAGAAGGGTCGTGCCGTCGTCGTAGATGGGCCAGCCCAGCGCCTCCGACGAAAAGTCGTCGAAGAGCGAATATTCGTCCAGGCGTTGATCCCCCGTCAGTCCCGATCCAGGCGAAACGCTGTCAACGGGAGAAGCCGCTCGTTGGGTGAGAAAGAGTGTTGCCCCTCCCCCGATCACCAAGACTCCGATACAGATCAGGCCCACGCATCCGACGCCAAGGATGACGGGCAGCCACGGGAAGCGTCGTTGTTCAGCCATCCATACTCTCCAGACTCAATCGTGGGACATCTTGCATGCGGGCGCGTCTACATAGAGCGCGCTTCCCGGTCACCGGCGTCTCCATTCTTGGGGAGATGCACTCAGGCCGTCGATCTCAGGCAGGTTGTAGTCGTATGATGCGTTTTCGGCCGCCGACCGGCAATGGGCCAACGCTCCCACGGCTGAAAGAGCAACCCATGAGAGATCGACCGCCGGGATCCGTCTCACAAACGCGCATATAGCGCCCCGGTCCTCCGGGGCGTTGGCTGTTCGGATCCGTCAGTCCCGAGGACGGCGCCAGGCTGCAAGCGGCGATTCGCGGAAGCTCAAGGTCGGGGGCCCGCGAGACGAGCTAGACCCGCGCCTTAGGTCTCGTCTTTGATCGGCGCCCCGGGACCGTTGCGTTTCACGGAAGCGATGCCGTTCTCCATCGCCTGCGCTGAGGAATACGTTTCGCTCCGCCCGATGGTCTGGTTGTTGGCGGCTACGAGGACGAAGTACGGCTTCCCGTCGGCGGCGGTCTTGCGCTGATATCGATCGTCAAGGGGCGAGTTGGCCCTCACCGATTCGATCCCGTTCTGGGCATTTGACTTCTGTTTGTACGTCTCACTGGCGAGGATCTTCTGGTTGTTCTCCGCGGTCAGGTTGAAGTAGAACTGACCATCGGTGGCCTTACGAAGGATGTAAGCGGCCGGCATGATCGACTCCTTTCAGGCTTCTAATCCTCCCGATCGAGCGAAGCCCGGACGAATGCGCGGTGCCCAAGGGCCTGACGCTTCCCGCCCATTCGCTGCCGGACTGCGCTCCAAGCGGGCCGGAGCGTGTCTCTTGTCTTCTATATCGGCCCCCAGGGCACACTATCGAGCACTTGCAGGAGAGCACAGGCCCCATCTGCTCCGCATATGGGGCCCCGGTAAGCACGCCCGGACAGGCAGGCGGCTCAGCATGTGCATCATCGGTGATTCCTCGCGTGGGACCAGGGAGGTGCGCGGCGAACTGTGAGGCACACTTCGCCAGCGCCTGACCTCGTTCCGACAGGAGGATTCCGCTGTAGCCACGCGCCTTGCGGGCGCGGGCACGTCGCCACGCCGCTCACCTGCGGGCCATGCCGCTCCGTGTTAGTCCAGGAGTTCCTTCGGAACATTTCCTCCGTTCTCGGCGAGTTTCCGCAGCACGACTTTGTGCAACCAGGTGTTCATGGCCGCTGAATCACCCATGATGCCGGCCGGGGCATGCAGTTCGGTCGCCAGCTCTTTGCGAGCCTCCAGACTGCTGTCAATATCCAGCAGTTTCAAGAGGTCCACAATCGACGTCTTCCAGTTGAGCTTCTGAGGGTTCTTGGCGGCGAGGCCCTCTAGCTTGGCAACAACATCGACAACCGGAATGGCGGAAGGTGCTTTGGCAGCCGGCGGCGCGGGCTTGCTTGCCGGCGGATACGGCCCCGGAGCGGCCTGCGCAGGCTTCGGAGCAGATGCAGCCTTCGGTCCTGCCTTGGCCTCGGGAGCCGTGGCGGCCTTTGCGACATCAGGGCCGAATCCGAGCTTCTTGAAGATGTTCCCTAGTAGACTCATGGTGGCTCCTTTCTTGTGACGGTGTGTGTTCTGACGGGTGGGGATTCTGGAGTTCGTAGGGGCTGTGTCGGATGGAGTGACACATCCCTCCAGGCTGACTTGTCTTGCCATCCACCGGGATTCTGCAGCGGCCATCGGCCCGCGCTTGGCTCGCCTCGCACCCACCCTTCGGCGGGCCAGCGTGTTTCTTCGCGGTGCGCCCCACCTCCGCTTGATAGTAGCATATCAGGACGCCTCCGAGAAGATATTCTGAGCAGATCCAGCTCAGTGCTCAAGAGTTCCCCGCTTCTCGGAGCGGCCAGACGCTCATGCGCGTGGTCTTTCCGGCGCTCAGCCTGACCGGCGCCGCCCAGCGTGCGCAACAGGTAGATCCATCGGCATGATCTGGAGCCCGGCCGTCACATGAGGTTCACGCGCATCCTGCCTGTGATACCATGGACGTACCGATCGATTCACCTCATTGAAGACCTCATGCCATGCGCATCGACCATCCATTGAAAGAGAAGTGAACAATGGCTGCACAGCAAGTGAACCTGCTCAACCTGTTCCAGTCTGTCACGGAAGCGCTATCGAACAATAAGGAGGCCCTCAACCAGGCCGACACCTACAACCATGACCACGGCGATAACATGGTGCAGGTATTTGATACCGTGGCGGAGGCCATGAAAGCGAAGAAAGGGGCCTCGCCGGCGGATCAGCTGGCCTATGCCAGTGAGCTGCTGCGGCAGCGCCAGAGCGGGTCGGCGCAGTACTATGCAGGAGGCCTCTCGCGGGCGGCTCAACAGTTCGCCGGCCAGGCCGTCACGACTGAGAATGCGATGCAGTTGGTCCAGACGCTGCTCGGCGGGGAACAGCCTGCGCCCCCGGCGACGGAAGCGCCCTCAGGCGAAGGCGACCTGCTGGGCTCGTTGCTCTCCAGCCTGACTGGAGCGGCGGGTACACCGGCTCCGGCCCAGGCCGATCCATCGCCCGGGCTCGACGTCGGCGACCTGCTGAACGCCGGTCTGTCCTTCCTGGGTGCCAAGCAAGCCGGCGCCAGTGATGCCAACGCGCTCTTGGGCGCGCTCACGACGGCAACCCAGGGAGGCAACACTCCCTATCGCGCCCAGTCGGGCGCGGTCGTCGCCAATGCCGTCATGCAGGCACTGGGCTCGCTGGCGAACAAGTAGCGGAGGCAGGTCTTCACCCCCTTCGCTCGGCTTGGCCCGACAGGCTTGTCGGCTAGATCCAGTTCGATCGTTCCCCAGCGGGAAACAGCATAGCCCGTCCTCCCGGATGACTTCGGGACGAGGAGCTCGATCGGGTCGGATCAAGCCATCCCTACGAGGGCATTGGATGGGCCCACGCCTCGAGTACGCCACAGCAAGATCAATCTTCACTCAGGACTTGATCTGCTCAACAACGCGCGTACGATGCCCGTCACGAAGTTGACCCTGGGCACCCTCTCTCTGTAGCGTTCGTACTCCTCCCCAAACTTCTCGAGACAAGCGACCTCCTCCGTGAACGTGTCCGCATATGTTGTGAGCAGGACGATAGCCCCCAAGACCGCCACGATCCAATGCTGAGCAATGAGAGTCAGCGCAATCCCCATGAGCATGCCGGCGAGATACTGCGGATGGCGCACAATGGCATAGACGCCTCGGTCCACCAGCTTCGTCGTATGCACATATGACTTGCCCTTGGGCACCTGACCCCATTTGCGCATGGTCAAGATCGGAAGCCACCCAAACACTGCAGACAACCACAGAATCGCCCAGCCGGCATTCGTGACCGTGGAGTTTCCATTCTGGTTATAGAGGACAAAGGACAGGATGATTTGTCCCACGGCAGCGATGGTGAGAATCGCTGCGGAGAGCTTGCTTCTCGCGTTTCTCATGATCCTATTCCTGCGCTCATGAGCGGGCGTGGACCGGGTCTGCCTTCGCTTCTCTGGTTCGGTCGTCAGCCTGCCAGTCGGGGCATGTAGTCAGGCGGGATCGCCGCAATGCGGACATCGGAGTATGGTGATTCGTTTCGACACGCGTGGCCCATCGGAGGTCAGGCTCACTGCTTCCTAAACCTGTTTTTCGCCGCCATGATGATGCCGAACAGAATCAGCAGCGTAGACAAACCCAAAATGCTGACCTTACCCATCGTGCACAATGAGGCCACCCAGGCGACGAATGCATGTTGAGCGGGGAATGTCGCCAGCAGAGTCACGATGCACGCGTTCTCAAGTAAGTCGAAAAGCCCGGAACCAATAGGCAACACATTCAATCTGCGTATCCAGCTCTCGGATCCTAAACCGCGCTGAAATAGCCAGGAAATGGCGAGGCTGAATATCAGCGTATAGAGGATGGGATTGACGATGTCCCAGGTCAGGTAGACACCGATCCAGAAGGATCTTGCATCCGCGTACGCGCCGATCGTAGAGAATGCCTCTTGCGGTGTGTAGAAGAATCGGGCGTCCAGCGACACGATCTCCCCTCCGGGGGAGCACTGAAGGATCGGTAGGGTGATGACTTCGAAGGCCACAAACACCACGATGAGCGCCAGGACAAGCCTGCCGCTTGTCCAGCGATCCATCCGCCTGGAAACCCTGTCCAGCATGACTACCTCCCCTCTGAGTGTGATCGAACAGGGCCGTTGGCGTTGGTGGGCAAGGCCGACCGGTGGAGGGCGGGAAGGCTACACGG
>CAZGRL010000074.1:0-17832 GCA_964528155.1 uncultured Anaerolineaceae bacterium | reverse complement strand
TACGCGAGGGCGGGTTGACCGTCGGCGCAGGCGTCATCACAGACATCCTGGAGTAATCCTAGAAGGGAAAGCGCGGCCCGAGTCGGCCGCATCAATGCCATGGCAAAGAAAGACGTCCGACCGGTGGTCACCCTGGAATGTACCGAGTGCCAGGAGCGCAACTATACGACGGAGAAGAACCGGCGTAACGATCCGGGTCGCATCGAACTGAAGAAGTTCTGTCCGCGGTGCCGGCACCATACACTCCACCGCGAGACGAAGTAGGCGCATTGCAGCGCCTTCGATAGGCCAGTAGCTCAATTGGGTAGAGCACCGCTCTCCAAAAGCGGGGGTTGTGGGTTCGAGTCCTGCCTGGCCTGCCTGATTGAGAGACGACGCCGGTCGTTCACGGCGTCGTTTGAGCCCGTGGAGGAAATAGGGTGGCGAAAGGCCAGGCCGCACGAAAAACGAACCTGATTTCACGTCTTTCGCGCGAGACGCTCGGCGAGTTGCGGAAGGTGAATTGGCCGTCTCGGGAGGAAGCGACGCAGCTGACGATCATCGTCCTGGTGGTTCTGGCTGCAAGCAGTATGTTCCTGGGAGCCCTGGATTACGTGTTCACCAGCTTATTCCGACTGATTGTCGGCGGGGGCTGATTCGAGTAGGAAGATGGAAGACGAGATCAGGCAGGACGGAAGCGAAGGGCAGATGGACGCCATTCCAGATGGGGCCGACACAGACGAGCCGATGGCCCAGTCCGAGCCAGCTATCGCCGATGAGCGCAAGGAAGACGTCGTGGAAGAAGCGGCTGCTTCGGCCGGCGAGGAAGCGTCTCCTTCGGCGGACGCAGTCGGTGGTCCTGCGAACGAGAGCTCGATGGATTTGGCTGAGATCGCTCCGGAGGCGGCTGAAAGCGGCCCGGATGAGACGGCCGTCACGCCGGAGCAACCCGAACCTGCTCCGGCGCCCGAGAGCACGGTGGAGCCGGTGATCGAGGCTGTCGCCGAAAGCGCGGCGGGACCCGGTCAGGCAGAACCGATGCCTGAAGTGGGCGACCAGATGCCGATGGGCGAGACTGAAGTCGTGGCGGCCGAGGCTTCTCAGGGAGAGGCAGAGGTGAGCCAGGCCCCGGCTTTGGCCATGGAGGCGCAGTCGGAGATTAAGGATGCGGCGAGCGAGACGGCACCGGCGGAGGCGGCGGAAGCCGACGATGACCGCCATTGGTATGTCGTCCACTGCTACTCAGGCTATGAAAACAAGGTGCGGCACAATCTTGAGCAACGCATCGAAAGCATGGGGATGAAGGATAAGATCTTCGACGTCGTGGTGCCGACGGAGGAGGAGATCGAGGTCAAGGAAGGCAAGCGGCGGACGGTGGAGCGTCGCGTCTTTCCCGGATACATTCTTGTCCAAATGATCATGACCGAAGAGTCCTGGTATGTTGTTCGCAACACGCCGGGTGTGACAGGTTTCGTCGGCATGGGCAATGAACCGACGCCTCTTCGACCTGAAGAAGTGGCCCAGATCATCCGACGGATGGAGGCCGAGGCGCCTCGGGTCAAGGTCACATACAAGATCGATCAGAAAGTGCGAATCATCGACGGCCCGTTCAACGACTTCATCGGAACGGTCGATGATATCGACATGGAGCGCGCCAAAGTCAGGGTCATGGTTTCCTTCTTCGGTCGGGAGACTCCGGTCGAGTTGGACTTCCTGCAGGTGGAGAAGGCGTAGGCAGCGGTCAGCCTAGAGCCTGATCGCCGCGTGCTTTGGGACCAAGGCTAGATTGCTGAGAGCTAGTGGCTGAGAGCTGATGGCTGTAAGCTGATCGCTGAATGCTGAGGGCTGAACAAATGGCGAAGAAGTTGAAGGCAATCGTCCGTCTACAGATCGAGGCCGGGAAGGCCAATCCCGCTCCGCCGATCGGACCGGCGTTGGCGCCTCACGGCATTAACCTGATGGGTTTCTGCAAAGAGTACAATGCCCGGACGGCGGGCAAGACCGGCGAGATCATTCCGGCCGAAGTCACGATCTACAGCGACGGTTCTTTTACTTTCATTCTCAAGACGCCCCCGACGCCTGTGCTTCTTCGGAAGGCCGCCGGCGTGGAGAAGGGCTCGGCGGAGCCCAACCGGGAGAAGGTCGGCCGGGTTTCGCGTGACCAGGTACGTGAGATTGCCGAGATCAAGATGAAGGATCTCAACGCCATTGATATCGAAGGCGCGATGCGGCAGATCGAAGGTACGGCGCGGAATATGGGGATCGAGATCGTCGATTGAGTCTTGGGTGGGAGGGCTGGCTAAGACCAACCCGTCTAACCACAGGGAGTTGGAATGACCAAACACGGAAAGAAGTACACCGCCGCGGCTGAGAAGGTGGATCAAGAGAAGCTATATTCTCCTCTCGAGGCGCTGGACCTGGCCAGGCAGACATCCTATACACGCTTTGACGGTACCATGGAGGTGCACATCCGATTGGGTGTCGACCCGAGACATGCCGATCAGCAGGTACGGGATACCGTATTGCTTCCCCATGGACTGGGCAAGACGATCCGGGTGCTGGCGTTCGCCGAAGGCGAGGCGGCCCGGGCGGCGAAGGATGCCGGCGCGGATTTCATCGGGGACGACGAAGCCATCCAGCGGATCAAGGATGGCTGGCTGGAGTTCGACGCGACCGTAGCCACACCGGACATGATGGGGAAGATCGGCAAGTCGGGTCTGGGCCGGATCCTGGGCACGCGCGGCTTGATGCCCAATCCGAAGGCGGGGACGGTGGTCCCGGCGGATGACTTGGCCCGGGCGATTCGTGAACTGAAAGCCGGTCGTGTGGAATTCCGAGTGGATCGGACGGGCAACCTGCACGTCCCCCTCGGGAAGGCGTCCTTTGAGACGCAAAAGCTGTACGAGAATATGGCGGCCTTGATGGAGGCGGTGAGGAAATCGAGACCCGCCTCATCGAAGGGCTCGTTCGTACGAAAGGTGACGCTCACCAGCACGATGGGGCCGGGGATACGCGTGGATCCGAACGCGGCCCAGGCGATGTAGGAAAGAGGTCTTTCGGGGATACTAGCCCCGGATACGAAAACAGAATCCCTTCGCCGGAGACAGCAGGCGTCTCGAGAGGTTTGAGACTTAATCCCCTGCCGAGGTGGAGACTTGCGGACTGTTAGACGCCGCTGAGAGTCTTTGCTTCGGGACGACGACGAAGCGGAGACTCTTGTTCTTTCGGGAGGAGGTGATCAATCTTGGCAATCTCGAAGAAACGCAAGGAGGATCTGGTCAAGCAGTATGTCGAAATGCTGGAGCGGAGCACCGGAGTGATCCTGGCCGGGTTCTCGGGGGTGACGGTGAAGGATCTCGAAGGATTGCGGCAGAAGATCCGGGAAACCGGCGGCGAGTTCCATGTCGTCAAGAACAGTCTCATGGATTTGGCGTTCAAACAGGCCGGGTATCAACTGGAGGCGGAATATCTCGCCGGCACCACAGCAGTCGGGTTCGCTGGAGAGGATATTTCGGCCGTGGCGAAGGCCATCATCGAGCTGGCGAAACAGACCGAGGCCTTGCGCGTGAAGGCTGGCGTCATCGAGGGCAAGACGTACAACGGGGGCCAGGTGGAGCAGTTCGCCGACCTCCCGCCGTTGAATGTACTGCAGGCCCGCTTGCTGAGCGTACTTCAGGGCCCGGCCGGGCGTATGGCCGGAGTTCTGGGGGGATCTGTTCGGCAGATCGCCACCGTTGTGAAAGCCTATTCAGAGAAAGCAGGGACGCCTGTATGACGGTTCGGGGAAGTGTTGTTCCCCCGAAGAGGTCGGGGCTCAAACGTATCATCAAGGAGATGAAAAGCAATGGCTGATCTGGAGAAACTGGCAGAGGAGTTGGGCAAGCTGACGGTGATGGAAGCGGCCGAACTCACAAAGATGCTCGAGGAGAAGTGGGGCGTGACGGCGGCGGCGCCGATGGCCATGGCGGCGATGCCTGCCGCCGGTGCGGGCGCGGCGGCCGAAGCGGTTGAGGAGAAGACTGAGTTTGACGTCATCCTGAAGGACGTGGGCCCGAAGAAGATCGACGTCATCAAGGTCATCCGGCAAATCACCAACCTGGGCCTAAAGGATGCCAAGGATCTGGCCGAGACAGCGAACGCCAAAGTCCTTGAGCAGACGGGCAAGGAAACGGCGCAAGACGCCAAGAGCAAGCTTGAAGGTGCCGGCGCGACGGTCGAGCTGATCTAAAAGCAAAGCTCCACTCCCTCGCGGTCAGCAAATGAGGCGGTTTCCCGGCGTGCTGGCGTGACGCACGAAGGCAAAGGGGTGGCCGCTCGAGCAGCGGCTGCCTCCTGGGAAATGCTCCGCCTGAGCGCTGGCCGTCGGACACAGAACGTCATGGCTTGCGGAAAGGCTCGAATCGCGTGGAAGCGCGACTGACAACCTCGCTCGACCCGGCATCTTCGGTGCCGGGTCGAGCGTTACATCTGCGTCGAGTCCGCGTGAACCGGCTTGTGGTATATTGATCGACCGGGGACGAAATGCGGGAACGCATCCTGATCATCGAAGACGACGAGAGAATCCTTCAGTTCCTCCAGCGAGGCCTGGCGTATGAAGGCTATCGCGTCGACTCGGCACCGGACGGAACCGTCGGACTGGGGGTGGCACGAGAGACGCCCCCCGACCTGGTTATCCTGGATTGGATGCTTCCGGGCCTTGACGGCCTCGAGGTCTGTCGACGGCTGCGCGCCGGGGGCGGTGTTCCAATTCTGATGTTGACGGCGAAGGACTCCGTCGGGGATCGTGTGGAGGGTCTCGATGCAGGCGCCGACGACTATCTGGTAAAGCCGTTCGAGTTCGACGAACTCCTGGCCCGAATCCGGGCACTCCTGCGGCGGATCAAGCCAGGGGGTGTGCAGGTCCTGTCATTCTCCGACTTGCGTCTGGACACGGGCACCCATCAGGCGTTTCGAGGGGAACGGCCGATTGAGCTCACAGCCAAGGAATACGAACTGCTGGAGCTGTTTCTGCGCCACCCACGACAGGTTCTGACGCGTGAGGTTATATACGACAGGGTCTGGGGCTATGATTTTGGGGGGGAGAGCAACATCATCGAGGTATACATCCGCTATTTGCGTCAGAAAACAGAAACAGATGGCGAGCCCCGGCTGATTCACACTGTGCGCGGAGTAGGGTACGTTCTGCGGGAACCGGCATGACGCTGCGGGCGCGTCTGACATTGTGGTATGCGGCGGTTCTGGCCGGAGTGCTCGTCTTGTTCGGCACCGCCGTATACTTCATGCTGTCGGTCAGCATGACCCGCCAAATCGAGCAAACCCTTGAGCGCACCGCTGATGACATTCTGCGTGCCAGCCAGAGAAGTCTCGGCGGTTTCACTTACCTGCCCCCTCTTGACCTAACGGCAAACGTCTACGTCGAGGCATTCAACGCGTCCGGCACGTTGATCGACATGTCAGCCAACCTGACGGCCATTGATCAGGCTTTCGACACATCCCAATTGAACGGAAACGTGCGAACGTTCAGCAGCGTGGAGCTCGGGAAGGTCCACTTGCGCGTGCTGACCGTGCCGATCGTCGTTCCCCCGGAGGACAGGATCATCGGCTACCTGCAACTGGCTAGTTCGCTGGAGACGGTGGTCCAGGCACGCGAGATGCTCTTACTGCTGCTGATCGTCGGCGGCATCCTGGCTGTCGGCGCGGCGGCGCTGGTCGGTGGTGCGACGGCCAGAGCGGCTCTGCGCCCGCTCAACCAGGTCACCGAAACGGCCCTTCAGATCACGCGGGCCGACGACCTGTCGCGCAGGATCCCGCAATCCACGCAGGCGAACGACGAGGTCGGCCGGCTCATTCAAGCATTCAATGAGTCGTTGGAACGCCTCGAGAATCTCTTCGAGACCCAACGTCGATTCCTGGCTGACGTCTCGCATGAGCTCCGCACACCACTGACGTCGATCCGTGGCAACGTGGACCTGATTCGGCGTATGGGCAAGCCTGATGCCGAGTCGCTCAACGCGATCACATCCGAGGTGGATCGAATGACCCGGATGGTGCAGGATCTCTTGCTCCTGGCGCAGGCGGAGACCGGGAAGTTGCCCATGGCCCGGGATGTCGTCGAGCTGGATACGCTCATGCTCGAGGTGTACCAGCAGGCCAAGATACTGGCGCAAGACAAAGTCGAGATCCGTATTGGCCGTGAGGATCAGGCGCGCGTGCTGGGGGACCGTGATCGCCTAAAGCAGGTGCTCTTGAACCTGGTGGGAAACGCTCTCGAGTACACACCTCCGGGCGGCCGTGTGACCCTGGCGTTGTCGTGCGTGGAGGACTGGGCCAGGCTGACTGTGACCGACACCGGACCGGGGATTCCCCAAGAAGAGCTGCCGCACATCTTCGAACGCTTCTACCGGATTGACCGCTCGCGGCGGCGGACGGCCACGGGCGGGGCCGGATTGGGGCTGTCCATCGCGTTCTGGATCACGCGCAGTCACCAGGGGAGGCTGGAAGTGGCCTCGGACGTCGGAAAAGGATCGACGTTTTCCATCTGGCTTCCACTGCACCATGATGTTCCCCTTCCAAGCGATACCGGGCGAATTGCCCAGATGAGTGACGCAGTCGAAAAGCAAAGCGCGCTTCGTTCTCGATAGCTATCCATCCTGACGCGGCACGGCCGCGGTGTATGGGGCCACCTGCCGACACATCGAGCGGCCACCGGATTCGAGCCAGGCGGCAAGCCTGGGGCTCGTGATGAGCCCGGCGCGGGCGTCCTGCAGGATCCCAACTCCCCAGTCGACATAGCGCACAGTCTCGTCTGCCCATTGGCTGTCTGGCAGGCCGATTACCCCGTGTCCGCCGTTGTATCCGGCCAGGGCCAGGCCCGGGTCGTTCGCCGCCAGACTCAGACTCTTGGACAGATAGGTCAGACCCCGCCTGGCATTCGTTTCGGCGTCGAAGGGGTTGTCTTCGGGCGTGAAGTGGTACGGCATGACCTGGAAGAGACCGATGGCACCGGAGGGGGAGACGACCAGCGGGTCGCCACAGGATTCGATCTGCATGACCACCGCGATGAGGTCGGCCGGGACGGAGTACTTAACCGACCAGCGTTGAATGTACGGCGCCCAGCGTTGGACTTCAGGGGTGAATACCGGGGACAGGAGGTCGTAGGATCGAACCGTTTCTCCGGTTTGGGGGGCATGACCGGGTGGTTGAGCCATGCCGGACGGGCGGGAACGGACTGCCTGAAACGCCGGTCCAAGGACAGCCAGACCGCGCCCCAGGGTGATCAACAACGCGATGATCAAGATCAGCGGCATGGCGGCGTGGAAGCCAGCGGCGGGAGGAGAGAACCTCCCCCTGAGCCCGCCGTGGGCCAGGGGGAGGAATGCAGCATGTCCGTGCCCGGGCTGCTTCGAGCCGATCACGACTTACCCGCGCGACGGTGGGCGGGAAGCCAGAGGGCGATGGGAAGGACCGTGATGGTTTCCTCGCCGAACAAGGGTGAGCTCCTGACGCCTGTCACCCGAAATCCCGGCTGGTCCTCTCGACGAATGCTCCGCTTGAGCCGCCGTCGCCGGAGCGGGCTCGCCCTGCTCAGGCCGGGCGGGGGACAGCCGATCGCGCTGACTGAAGATGCGTTCGCCGGTCATCGTGATCGTGCCTATCATCAAGATCCGGATGAGCCAAACCAGGACGGCGACGAAGATGGGCACGATACTGAGCAGGGCCTCACGGCCCAGGACTTCGTTGCCCAGCCCTTGATGGCTAATCAGAGCCAGCGACACGGCCCACCATGTCAGGATGGCATTCATTGTGGCTGCCAGGAACCAGGCCCCGAGGAGGTACCACACCTCAGCCGGCTGGCCTTCTTCGCGCTCAGGTGTGAAGATCCTGGCGATCCCGGCGAAATCCATTCCACAGAAGGCCATGGCCAGGATGGTGGACCAGCGAAGGCCGGCGAAGCTCAGCTCCCCCAGCAGGTCTCCCAGGGCGAACTCGGTCGTTCCGTAGTTGAACGACTCGAAGGCGAGCATGGCCCCCAGGAAGATCAGGCCGAACAGGACGCCTCGGCGGATGGGCAGGCGGATGGAAGGCAGGCGTCCGCTCAAGCCGGTCGGGAACTGTGAATATCGAAGACGAGACGAATATGTAGCCATCGGAGCCTCCAGTAGAACAGATGTTCGTAGGTGGTGACAGAATAGAACAAGTGTTCTCAGTTGTCAAGAGGGCACGTTTCGTACCACAACTTTCGCTCCGGCAGGCAAGGGGGACTGTGGACCATGAAAATCAGTCAGGTGACCGAGGGCTGGAGACGGAAGACGGGAAGTCGTCGGACGACAGACGGCTCACGGCAGTCGACCGTGGACCGGCACCGGATCGTCAAGCTGCCGCCCGTTCAAGGCGCGGCTTCACCACATCTGGGTTGGGTAGGATCAGGGTTCGACGGCGGAGGACGGGGCCGGACGGTCAGACGTGTATACACGGATGAGGAGGGCGCCAAGCGCCAAAGCAGGCAGGACCACCAGGCCGGCCTCCGGCCCGAAGTCGCCACCCGTGATCAGGGCCGGCCCGGTGACGTGCTGTTCGATCAGCCGGAACACGCCCAGGCCGCTGACAGGAAAGCCGAGGACGACGCCCTCGAAGAAGTTCCAACCGAAGTGGAGACCGATTGACAGCCAGAGCTTCCCCGTCCGGACCCAGGCGTAAGCCAGGAAGTATCCGGCAGCCAGGAGTCCGACAAAGGACGCCGCATCGGCTCCGGGGTTTGCCGCGTGGAGCGCTGCAAAAAGCACGGCTGAGAGGAACAGCGCCCAGGGGAGGCTGACGCCCTCGGCAAGGTTTTGAAGCTGGTAACCTCGGCTGATCAACTCCTCCCCGATCGCCGTCAAGATGAAGACGACAAAGTACACCCCCAGCCCGCGCAAGACCGCCCCGATGGACACCGCCTGCCACGCCCACGCCTCGAAGCGCAACCATCCGACGGCGCTCTCAAAGGCGTAGATGGCCCCCATCAGCAATCCGGGGATGGCCGTCCCCACCAGGATATCCGACAGCATATGGGTGTCTATCTGGAAACCAAGCGAGCGAAGCGAGCGATGATCGAGCCACCGTCGGGCGATCCAGGTAGCGAATGCGAATGCCCCGACAGTGAGACCCTCGGCTAGTACGACTTGAACATCGTCAGGAATAACCGTGCTCGCCGTCTCATTCAGCATCAACAAGGCAACAGGCAAGCTGAACACCAGTAGAGAGGCGGCCAGGAGAAGAAAGTGAAGCAGGACTCTCCAGCCCGACCTGAGGCGGGGCTCGTCGGGTGACAAGAATATCCTTCTGAAGATCGACTGTGGTTGGGGGAACGACGCCGACATGCACACTATCTCCGAGGGGTGCTCATCTCTGAACCCGGCGAAGAAAAGGCCCGGTCTCAGCCGAGATAGATCCGTTCCGGATCAAGCTCGCTCAGAATCCTCAGTTCGGCCTGGGACGGCGGATCTGTCAGGGCGAGATCGGGGGTGATCCTCAGGGGCCAGCCGGTCTTCTCCAGCGCCTGGGCAGGATCGATCCCTGGATGGACTGCAGTGAGGATAAGTTCTCCGCTTTCGTCCGGCTCGAGAATGCCGAGATCGGTGACAACGGCTGCCGGGCCAGAGCCCCGGAGTCCGGCGGCCTGCCGCTCCGACCGTCCACCCAGAAAGCCGGCCGATGTTCGGAAATCCACCCGCTCGGGGAAGCGGCGCGGTTGATGTGGGGTGATCAGATAGGTGCGGTCGGCCCAGGCAGCAATCTCCATGCTGCCTCCCGACCCGGGCAGTCGAACTTTGGGACGAGCGTAGTCGCCGATGACCGTGGCGTTGACATTCCCGAAGCGATCGATCTGCGCGCCTCCCATGAAGCCAACCGAGACGTAGCCGCGTTGGAGATAGTAGGCGAAAACCTCATACATGGAGCATACGGAAAGGGCACCCGAGACCAGCGTGGGGTCTCCGATGGATAGTGGGAGGCGAGACGGCTGTGCGCCGATCACACCCGCTTCGTAGATCATCAGCAGATCGGGCGCATGAGATCGAAGCGCCAGGTTGCAGGCCAGATTGGGAAGGCCGACGCCGACAAACACGACGTCTCCCGGCCGCAACAGACGGGCGGCGTTCACCGTCATGAGTTCCGAAGGTGTGTAGCTTCGATCCGCCATCGCGTGGCTTCTCTCCTGGTCCGGCGCATACACCGGCGAAGCGCTACATCCCTTTGGCCTCGGCCAGCAAGTTGTCCAGGTTCCTCTCGAGCGTGTGGAACGAGTAGAATCGTCGTCCGAGATTGTAGTTGTGTTCGGCCATCTCCGCCGCCATGCCGGGATCCTGCAGGACAGCCAGGGCCTGGCCGACCGTGTAGTCGCTGATGAAATCGTCGAAGCCAATCACCCTGAAGCCCTTGGGCTGGATATCGGTCTTGAAGATCTCATAGGTGGAGATCACGATGGGTCGCCGATGGTATATCGTCTCAAGGAAGGCATTGCCAAATCCTTCGACCGTCGAAGGGTAGGTGACCAGGTTGGCATGACTATAGGCGTCGGCCAGGGAAAAGACTTGCTGGCCGTCCTCATCCAGCTTGCGCTCGAGGCCGAATTCCCTTGAAGCGAAGATAACCTGGACACCGATGAGTTTGGCGTAGTCGCGAAGGTAGTTCTCGTAGCCCGACCCCTCGTCTCCGGTCGCGTGTGAGACGATCAGCACACAACCCGAGTCGAGCCTGCGGGTCAGTTCGATGGCAAGCTCGATCCGTTTTCGTGGGACAACTCGCGTCGGCTGTAGGAGCACATGGTCCTGTTCCCCCAGGCCGAGTGCGGCGCGCATCTTGTCGGTTACCTCATCGGCGGCTGGTGGGGGTGACTCGAAGTCCATGACGTTGGGCATCAACATCGAGCTGGCGCCGGTTCGCAGGGCGAGCTGACGGGCGGCGAACGAGTTGATTACGACGTGACGAATCGAAGGCAGATATGGGGGAAACGCCGTGCGTAGATAGTCTCCCGCCACCCCGATGGCGAAACGTTTGCGCTCCCAGCTGAAGTCATGGTGGTGGGCGATGGTGGGAAAGTTTTCGGCAGCAATGAATTCGGTCAGCGCCAGGCCGAGCGGGATGTTCACCGGCAGTGATAGTGCATTCTCGACGATCAGCAGGTCCAGCATGAACTGCCCGACGAACTCCTCGATGTGCGCCTTGAGGTGGTCCTTCAAAGATTGGACCATCTGGGAGGTCAATCCCGAGCGTTTGGTCGCTGTGAACAGCTCGGCCGTCAGAGCCTCGACAGAAGGGTGCTTGAAATGGGCCTCCGGGACGACGATGGTTCTATCCGGTGGCCGGTCGCTCTCGCCGGCGAAATAGAAACATTTGTGCCCGAGGCGCTCGAGGATATTCACCCACTTTTCGGTCTCGAGCGAGACCCCGTCCGTGCCCGAAAACCGTGTCGAAACGAATCCAATCCGCAGTCGCTTATCGGTCATCCTTCCTCCACATCGAACCGTTCTATAGATGCATTAGGCGGGATGTGATCCCATACGCTTTCAACTGGCAGGTGGGCAAGATACACCTTGACCAATGCGATCGCCAATCCGTGCGAAACAATGGCCACACTGCCGTCAGGGTAAACCCGGCTTATCTCGCGAATCGCATCGAGGACTCGCTGGCGGACCTGGCCAACGGTCTCGCCGCCGGGTGGGTGTGTGGCGAGGGGATCGAGGCGACGTCGCTGAAAGGCCTCGGCATAGCGAGCTTCAATCTCCGCCAGCAGCAGGCCTTCCCACTCTCCCTGATCGATCTCTCTCAACCGCGCATCGCGGTGGATCGGCGCCCCTGTCGTCGCCGCCAGCGCCTCAGCTGTCTGTGCCGCCCGGGCAAGATCGCTGGTGTAAATCGCCTCGAAACTCTCCCCGCGTAAACGCTGGGCCAATGCCTCGGCCTGGGCCAGGCCGTTCGCATTCAGGGGCACATCCGACTGCCCCTGATACCTTCCCTCGGTGTTCCAGTCCGTCTCTCCGTGGCGGATAAGGACCAGGTGTGTCATTCGCCTGGGACCGGGTGGCCGGCCCAATATTCAGGCAAGCTTGCGATCGGTGGGCGCTCCCTTTCGGCGATCTCCGCTACTTCCAGGAAGAAACGGCTTGCCTCGTGACGGATGAGTTTCATGCTGCGGTTGACGTTTGCCAGCCGTTCCAGGCTATCGCGCGCGTCGAGCCGGCGGAATACGGTCTGGATGATGGCGAAGGACATCTTGCTAAGGGCCGCCAACGGCTGGTTGTGGTGAATCCGCTGGACCAGGTCCACCTGGCCGATGGCGCCGAGCCCGTACTCCCGCAGAATGTCAATCAGCAAACCGATCTCCACACCATAGCCCGAAGAGAACGGCAGTCTCTCCAACGCCACCCGCCGGCCTCCGTACTCCCCCGAGAGAGGCTGAATGAGGCCCGAGAGCGCCGGATAGAACAAGTTGAGCAAAGGACGAGCAGTTAGCTCCGTCACACGACCACCACCACCGGCCTGGATGGTGTCACCCACGCGCATCGGCCGCAGGTAGAAACCTTTGACGAACATCAGGTCGGGTCGGAACAGAAGCGGTCCGATCAGGCCGTACACGAAACGCGGATGGATATTGACGATGTCAGTATCGATCCACAAGATGATATCGCCGCGGGTTACGTAGAGGCTCTTCCACAGGGCCTCGCCTTTCCCGTGCCGGGCGCCATACTGAGGCAGGATTTGCTGGTGGATGAAAACGGGGATGCCCAGGTCGGCAGCGATCTCACGCGTTCGATCTGTCGAATTCGAGTCGATCAGGACAATCTCATCGAGTAGTGGGATTTCTTCCATGAGCGCCCGGCGGACGTTCAACAGGACTTTCTCTATCGTCTCTTCTTCGTTGAGCGCCGGAAGGGCGAGGCTGATGGTGGCCCCTTGAGTCTCTTTGCGACGCAGAAGCCGGTCAAGGTTGGCGAATTCTGAAGAGTCGAATGTGTTTTCTGCGAACCACTTGTCGACCAGGATCGAGATCGCCTCGATACCTCCGGTCTCTTCCGGAATCACGGGGACATCGGCCGCGGCGGCTCGAGTGACCAGGACCGGCGTCGACGTATTTCCGAAGACAGAGCGTGCGAAGGAATCGAGGCCGGGTTCCAACTCGCGACCGGCCTGGCTGGCGCCGACAATCATCAGACTTTGGCCGGAGGCCTGCTCGAACACAGCCGCCAATGGATCGTCGGCCATCAAGATCGTGTCTTCGACCTCAGGCAGATGTTCGATGACCTGTTCGAGGGCCAGCGCGCTGTCGAAAGCGAGGAGGTCGTCCGTCGGCGCGGTCGGCCTGAGTGTGGACAAATCAACGCCGGCGTTCCGTCGCAGGTTCAGCCCGAGGCGAAGTCCGAGCTCACTGTCAATGCCGGGACGCAACAGGAGAAGGGCACCGCTCGCGGTGAGCCCGAACCGGCCTCGCAGCAAGGCGGCGGCGCAGGCGCAATGGTCCCAGGTCGCCTGGACAATCTCCTGCTTCTGCGGATCCGCCGGCCAATCCAGGATGAGCAGGTCCACCCCTCTCTGAGCGATGAAGCCGCAGATTTCAGAGCAAGGATCGTAAGAAACGACAATCTTGGGGGTCAGCCGGGCGCCGCTATCTGCCGCGATCCGTCTCAGTTCGGTCCGCAATTCACGAGCCCTGGTCGTGGCC
Source organism: uncultured Anaerolineaceae bacterium (assembly GCA_964528155.1). Lineage (GTDB taxonomy): Bacteria > Chloroflexota > Anaerolineae > Anaerolineales > E44-bin32. Next base: position 4,154 of record CAZGRL010000074.1, on the reverse strand, counting down.
CGGCTCAGGGATTGGCCCTCTTCGACTGGAACCACCCCCAGCAAGTGGACCTGTTGTGTGTCGCTCATCGCCTGGGCCAGCGGGATGAGATCGGCATCAACCGAACCGTAGAAGATGGGCAGCAGTGTCCTATGCCCGCGACGGCGCTGGGCAGGGCTCCGGGCTTGGTTGCGGTGGGTCTCAACCATCAGCAGCTTTCTCCAGGACTGGAACGACCCGGTCCCGAACGATCTGGCTCCACGTGTACGACGCCAAGACCCTTCGTCGAAGGGCGAAAGGAGCATCGAGATCGAGCTTATCCATGATCAGGCGTGCCGTGTCTGCAGGCGAGGCCTCCAGAGGGAAGTAATGGACCTGGGACTGGCCGCTCTCATGGAAGGGTGGAATGTCGCTGCAGAAGATCGGGAGGCGTGCCAGTCCGGCCTCGAGCAACGGGATGCCGAATCCCTCGTCGCGACTCGGGAAGAAGAGCGCATCCGACAGATGATACAAATCGGCCAACGTTGCCTGATCGACATCTGTTGGAGAATCACCACTCAATTGAAATATGAAGTGGGCTGATATGTTCAACCCCAGCTCGCTGCGCAATTGAAGCAGTTCCGCCAGATACGACACATTGGTCGGGTTGTGGGCGCCCGGGGGGCCGGTAACGATGAGGCGGCAATCCTGCTGAGATGAACGGCGGAGAGCTCCAAGGGTGCGCAAGGCGTATTCGATGTTCTTGCGGCGTGTGATGCGCGCCGGGAGCAGGAGAAGCAGATCGGCCGACAGTAGGTCCAGGGTTTCGATGATGTGGCATGTCAAGGGTGTCCAGCGTCCGAAAGATGGAGGATCCACTCCTGGCGGCACAACATCAATGGCGGCCTCATCGATGCCGTAGATGCGGGCGAGCCGCGCTTGTTGCGCGTGGGAAACGACCACGTTGGCCGCTCCCGGCCAGGGTCGGCGCAACAACTCCCACGGATCCCCCGGGTGGAGTTCATCGTGATAGTCCGGTCGGTCCCAGGCCAGATCATGATGCCAGCCGATGATGTGCGGCGCCTGACCGGACAGATGCAAATCCCAGATGGCGGCGGTCAACGGAAGATTCTTGTGGAGGGTGAGCACGTTGTGAACGATGAGCACATCCTGGTCGTCGAGTGCGCGAGCCAGTTTTTCCGTCAGGCGGGATCGAAGCTCGGAGAACCCCTCCGGGATTTGTCCCCTGTCGAGAGCGGCCTTTGTTGCCAGCACGTCCGGGTGCTTGGAATAGGCCTCGGGAATGAGCGTAACCGGGACTCGTTCGTCGAAGGAGCTTCCCGTCCCGACCACAACGCGCACTTCGAAACGAAGGTCGGACAGGACCTGGGCCTGGTGGAAGATGGTCTGTTCGACCCCGCCGATCGTGGGTGGGCCGCTGTAGTGCAGGAAGGTGACTCTCATCGCCGTCCGTCCCGGGGCTGTCGAAACTCGATCCAGCGAACCTGATACGGCTCGAGCGGCAAGTCGGCGAGCGTGATCGGTTCACGGTTGAGGAGATCGATGGGTGGATCGTCGCTCATATGACCGAGGCGCGTGTCGATGCGCAGCTTATTGTCGGTCACATTGTGTAGGCACAAGAGACGTCGGTCGCTGTCGGCGGGGATGCGGATCAGACAAAATGCCCCCGGTACAAGGGCCAGGACCTGTTGATCGGCGAACGGGTTGAATGCGGGATGCGCCACCCGGAGCCGGAGCAAACGAGTCAGACCATCGAAGACGAGACGGCGCACCGATCCCACGTCAGCCAACTCTTTCTCCAGGCTTGATAGGCCGAGTTTCTGGCGATTGATCGAACGCGGTGCGCCGGTGCGCTCGACCCCGGTGTAGTCATTGCGCGACCCGAACAAGCTGTGGAAGTAGATGCCGGGGACACCCTGCAAAGACAGGATGATCGCGTGGGCAGCCAAAAAGCGGCCGACCGGGGCTCGAAGGTCGCCGCCGAATTCCTGGGGAGGCGTCAGGGCGTCAAGATAGTTGATGTTGAGCTCGTAGGGGGCGCGCCGGCCGGAACCAGCGCTGCGGTAGGAGACGGCCCCGCCGCGTTCTTCCACTCGGTCGACCAGGATGTCGAAATCCGCGTCTTCGAGGATGCCCCGGGCAGGATTAAGCCCGATCCCATCGTGCGAAGCCAGAAAGTTGAAGAACGCCGTGCCCGGGAGCGGAGGCTCGAGCGACTGTGTCCATTCGGTGAGACGGGATGCATCTTGATTCAGGAAAGCATGCAAGACGACGGGCGGAAGGGGGAACTGATACACCAGATGCGCCTCATCTCCGGATCCATAGTAGGAGATGTTGTCGGCATGGGGGACGTTGGTCTCGCTGATGAGGAGGGTCCCCGGCGCGACTTCATCGAGGATCGCGCGCAGCAACTTGACGATCTGATGGGTCTGTGGGAGGTGGATGCAGGACGTGCCGATTTCCTTCCAGAGATAGGCGATCGCGTCGAGGCGGATGACGCGCGCACCCTGTTCGACGTAGAAAAGCAGGATCTCGACGATCTGCAGGAGGACCTCGGGGTTGGCGTAATTGAGGTCGATCTGATCCGCGCTAAACGTCGTCCACACATACCGGTTCTCCGAAGGTGTATCTGCTTCGGTCAACAGGGGCAAGGCGCGCGGCCGAACGACAGCCGAGAGATCGGTCTGCGGGTCGACGCTGATGAAGTAGTCCTTGAAGCGAGCCTCGCCGTGCAGGAAGCCCTGATACCAGGCGCTCTGCGACGAGATATGGTTGATCACGCCATCGAGCATGAGCTTGAAGTCCGCGGCGATCGCGGCGACGTCATTCCAGGTTCCGAAGCGCGGATCGACCTGGAGGTAATCCATCACTGCGAAACCGTCATCGGAGGAGGAAGGGAAAAAGGGCAGGATGTGGACCCCGCCGATCAGGCCGAGCACTCGCTGTCGCAGGAACGTGTGCAAAGTGTTCAGGGGGACTTCATCAGCCTGGGTGACCTGGTCGGGGTAGGTGATCAGAAAGACGTCGCTCTGGGAGAGCGGGATGCGATCACCGGACGGTGTGTGGCGTCGATGAGCCTGCATGATCGAAGCCAACCGCGCAAGGACGACAGGTGCAGCGGTCGGGCCGTAGATTTCGGCGAGATGGCCGGCGAGCGCCCGGAGGGTGTCCGCCGGCATCCGGCTAGTAGTTCCCATAATCCACTGGTTCACTCCACCTCGGCTCGACGGCCAGCCGGGCGTGAGCCTCCGGTCCGAGCTTCTCCCAGTATGCCTGGCGATCGGGGACGTCGTAGACCCATTCATCCAGCCAGGCCTGTGTGCGTGATCGGTCGGAGCTGATCTCATCCCACGCCAGATAGAAGGCGTTGTCGCGATCGTAGTAGCCCTGTGTGTAAGAAGGATGGGCACAGAAGGGCACGTGACACACTGCATCCACGACAAGCGAAGGGATCAGCGTTCGGTTGGGGTCGGAGCGGATGACATCGGGCTCGACGATCTCCTCGGCCGTCAGGATGACTCGTTCGGCGGCGAAGGCGGCCTCTTTCTGCTCGCCCAGGATCCCCCAGAGATGACCGTTCCCTTCGGCATCAGCGCGTTGCACGTGGACGATGGCCACGTCGGGGTTGAGTGCCGGAACAGTGATCACCTGCCTCCCCGAATACGGATCGGTCACGCTCCGGTAGTTGGGATTCGCTGCCTCGAGATCCCCGGCCGCGGTCGGGTTCATCGGCATGAACGGCACACCGGCGGCCCCAGCCGCCAGGCGCGAGATCATACTGAAATGCGAATACTCCTCCCATTCCAACCGGCCGGCCTCGATTTCTTCACGAACGATTCGCAGGGAACCGACCCCGGGATTGCCGGAGTAGGAGAAGATGATCTTGCGGGCACAGCCGGCCGCGACCATCTGGTCGTAGATCAAATCAGGTGTGGCCCTGGCCAGGACAAGATCCCGCTTTGATTGGCGTATGACTTCATGTCCGGCGGCGAAGGGAATCAAATGCGTGAAGCCAGAAGCATAGACGCAGTCGCCATCGTGTACGAATTCTTGCACGGCCTTATGAAGCGAAATGAGTTTCGTCATTGCGGCGGATTCTCCCCGGGGCGTGTCCAAGCCCATTCAATGCACGAACTCTGACAAACGTGACAACGACGTCGCACCCAATGACTAGT
>CAZGRL010000073.1:12348-18113 GCA_964528155.1 uncultured Anaerolineaceae bacterium | reverse complement strand
AGGAGCTGTGACGACGAGTGGACGATCAAATCGACGAGAGCCTTCCGACCTCGAGCGCCCGCGCCGGGCGATGTGTGGCTATCCATTGCTCTCGTTCCTCCGTGTCCGCTGCCTTGGTTTGCCCTGCAGCTGAATCGGACCTCTACTTTCCGTCAGGGACTTGCAGATCGAAGTCACTCTTTCACAAACCTCACGAGCAAGATGAGGGCCACGAGATCCAAAGCGGCGGCGAAGCCTGAGTTTGCCATCAGGCCGCCTGCGAACAGCGCCGGACCCGCGACCGCCCCGATCGCTCGTCCTGCCGCCTGACCCCCCACGTTGCTGCCCATGAGGAAGCCCCTTGCGCCTGGGGCGAGTTCGGTCATCAGAGGGATGGTGCTGACAAGGGTGAACTCGAAGGTGATATAGAAAAAGAAAAGCCCGGCCAATGCGCTCGGGAGGCTGCGGCCGAGCAAGGGGAGGAGCATGCACGCCAGCGCGTTCAAACCGACGCCCCAGGCAACCGCCCGACGCTTTCCCAGCCGATCAGAAAGACCGGCGACGAGCCCTTCTCCCCCGAACTCGGCCAGGCCAATGACGGCGGAGGCCGCGCCCAGGGCAACGACCTGCAAACCGAAGGCGTCTTCAAGCCAGACGCCGAACACGATGTTGATCACTTCATTGGCCAGGCTGACCAGGATCCCGAAAATCAACCCGGCCAGCGCTGGCCGGTTGCGGATGATGGCACGAAAACCCGACGTCCAGTCCGGCGAACGCCCCTGAGCGGGTTCGTCGGGAGGCAACACAATCCACAGCAGCCCGGCCGCGGCAAGCCCGAGTGCGGCCAGCCACGGAAACGGAGCCGACCAGCCCTTGGTCTGGATCACCCATCCCACGATGGGAACGCCGATGAGGAATGCGCCGGACCACCCGAACTCGGTCACGGCGATCACCAAGCCCCGCCGGGCATAGTGGACACGGTCCCCAAGGTACGCCTGCATCGCCGGATCGAACAGGATCTTGGCGATCGTCGACAGGACCAGGCCGACGACAAGCATGGAGAACACCGGCCAGGCCGCGATCAGCGCCATGCCGATTGCGAAGAGCAATAGTGATGTCAGCATGGTCCACTTTCGGCCACGAAGATCGGAGGTCGATCCAAGTAATGGGCTGGTCAATCCTGCACTGGAACGAGCTGTAACGGCCAGAGCCATCGTCGAGATGTCGACACCCAGGCCGCGAGCGAACACGGGCAAGAAAGGGTAGACCATCCGGAAAGAAGTGTTGAAGACGGTCCGGGTCAGGGTGAAGGCCGCGAGCTGGAAACGCATCTTCACGGCGCGCGGCGGCGTTGAGGTCATCTTCTAGGTCGAGGCCTGGTGAAGCCAGCGGGCAAGCTGCCAGCCGGCGATCAGACACAGGGAGACGAGAATGGCGAAATAGGCCCGGATCTCGGGCGAAGGCGAGTTGACGATGGGTGAGGCGGGGTGCATCACTTGCGGAGCGTTGACCAGGGAGAAGACGAGTCCCCCGAAGAAGGCGGTGTTGAGCCCGCTGGCCCACGCCGGCCGTGCCAGCACGAGCAGTCCAGCCTGGAGCAGCACGGCGGTGACGGCGAAGTCGAGGCCGATCCGCCAGCGCGGTTCCTCCAGGAACAAGCCGTTCCAGTTTTCCTGCATGGCGACCAGGCTCATCGGCAGGTATGTGACCCAGAAGACCGTCGCCGCCCGGGCAAGCGCGCTCGACCATGATTGGAGGGATCTGCGGCGGAAGGCCAGCCCGCCCGTGCCAGCGACGGCAGCGGCGCCGAACCCCGCCAGCGCGGTCCAGACCCAGGCGCCGTGGAGGTAGACGACCCGCACACGCGCTCCAAGGATTCGCTCCGGGGGCCCAAGAGCGACGAGCAAGACGATGAGCCCGATCAGCGTGATCAGGATCGGAAGTGGTCTTATGCGGCGGAGCATAGAGGCTACATTCTAACCCGGGCCGTCACTCCGGCTTCAAGCTTCAGGACGAAAGACACAAGACGCACGATACAAGACACAGGACACAAGACGCAAGACACAAGACGTATGACACAAGACACAGGACGCAGGGAAAAAGGCGCAATACATGGACTTCGAGCTACATGCTGAAGCCATTACGTTTTACGTATCACGTTTCACGCCTCACGCTTCACGTATCAGATCATGACGCTTGCAGCTTGAAGCTGGCAGCTTGATGCTAGTCTTCCGATAGCATCGGCATACGGATTCCGTGTCGGCGGGCGGAGGCGATGGCGAGTGGGTAGCCGGCATCCGCGTGCCGAACGATCCCCAGGCCGGGATCCGTCGTCAACACGCGTTCCAACCGCCGGGCGGCTTCCGGCGTTCCGTCGGCGACGATGACCTGGCCGGCATGTTGGCTGTACCCGATGCCCACTCCACCGCCGTGATGAAACGACACCCAGGTGGCTCCGCCGACTGCGTTGAGCATGGCGTTGAGAAGCGGCCAGTCGCTGATGGCGTCGGTTCCATCCAGCATCCCCTCGGTTTCCCGATTGGGGGAGGCGACAGAGCCCGCGTCCAGGTGGTCACGTCCGATGACGATCGGGGCCTTGAGTTCGCCGCTGGCGACCATGCGGTTGAAGGCCAGCCCGGCGCGCGCCCGTTCGCCGTAGCCGAGCCAACAGATGCGCGCCGGCAATCCCTGGAACTGGACGCGCTCGCGCGCCAGCTTGAGCCATCGACGAAGGTGATCATCGTCCGGGAAGAGCTCCATGACCGCTTCGTCGGTGCGGTAGATGTCCTCGGCCTCACCTGACAAGGCTACCCAGCGGAAGGGACCTTTGCCCTCACAGAAGAGCGGACGGATGTATGCCGGGACGAATCCGGGAAACTCAAAAGCATTCTCCACACCGGCGTCGAAAGCGCGCTGTCGAAGGTTGTTGCCGTAATCGAAGACTTCGGAGCCACGTTGGCGGAATGTCAGCATGGCTTCGACGTGGCGGGCCATCGAATCCATCGACCTGCGCGCGTACTCCTCGGGATTCGAGCGGCGCAAGTCCTCGGCCTGCTTGACCGAGAGACCCTGGGGTACGTACATCATGACGTCATGCGCCGGGGTTTGATCCGTCACGACGTCCGGGGTCACGTCGTGGGCCACAAGCTGGGCATACACATCGACCGCGTTCCCAATCAGTCCGATGGAAAGCGGCTGCTCGTCTTTCAGGGCATCCTCGGCAAGCGTCATTGCCTCTTCGAGATCCTCGACTACCCGATCCACGTATCCCATCTCGAGCCTTCGACGGGCCCGCGCTCGATCGACCTCGGCAATGATCCCAACGCCTTCGTTCATCGTGATCGCCAGGGGTTGAGCGCCACCCATCCCCCCCAGGCCGGCGGTCAGGACGAGACGGCCCTTGAGGGACGGCCAGCCACGCTGGTGGGCGAGCGACCCGAGGGTTTCGTATGTTCCCTGCAGAATGCCTTGCGTCCCGATGTAGATCCACGAGCCGGCGGTCATCTGGCCGTACATGATCAGGCCCCGGGCTGCCAGCTCGTCGAAGTGGTCCTGAGTGGCCCAATGGGGAACCAGATTGGAATTGGCGATCAGGACCCGAGGTGCGTCCAGGTGCGTCCCGAACACAGCCACCGGTTTGCCGGACTGCACGAGCAGAGTCTCATCGTCTTCGAGGGTTTGCAGTGTCTCGAGGATCGCGTCAAAACAGGCCCAATTGCGGGCTGCCTGACCGCGTCCGCCATAGACGACAAGATCCTCCGGGCGCTCGGCAACTTCCGGATCGAGGTTGTTCTGGATCATCCTAAATGGGGCTTCAGTGAGCCAGGACTTGCAGTGGAGTTGCGTTCCCCGAGGAGCGCGGACAGTTCGTGCTTGAGTCATGAAAGCCTCCCTCACCCGCGGTCAATCGGCGTGTCTGCTGCCGGCCCGTAGGTGTGTGCGTGATGGAGAGAATATGCAGGTCCCACCGCGAAGGCGATCCCGCTTGGCGATCACCATCGATCGATGTGGACCGTCTCGTCGAAGCCCCGCCGCCCGCCGGGCCTCAGGGGCTCCGAAAGCGCGACCGAGTCGGCGGGATAGCCGAATGAGAGGATGACGTTCAGGAAGTACTTGTCAGGGAAACCGATGATCTGCCGGGCCTGCTCGGGCTCATAGATGGTCGCCGGGCAGGCGCCGATGCCCAATGCCCAGGCAGCCAACTGCATTTGCGCGGCCGCTTGGCCAGCGTCGAACAAGATGGACCAGCGACTGGCCGGGTCGGGGGTGAGGATCGCCACGGCGAACGCGGCGCCTGCCAGGTGGCCGGCATAGGTGCCGGTGTGCGAGAGTCTCTCCAAGTTCCCGCGATCGGTGATGGCGATGAAGGCCCACGGCTGGGTGTTCTTGGCCGACGCCGATCTCCTTCCGGCATCCAGGATGAAACGTCGGGCGGTCGCCGGAAGAGGTTCGGGACTGAACTGGCGAACCGCGCGGCGCGATGTGAAAAGTTGACGGGCGTCCATAGGCTCCTCCGAACACCAACGAGGTGGCCCTGATCACCGGCAGTGGGCGACCAGCAAGACTCACTGCCGGCCTCCAGCCCATGTCGTGGGCCTGCCCAGAACTGCCAGGATTGTGGGACGGGCTCAGTCGATTGTGCGTAGGGGAGGTTCGGGCAGTGGCCGCAGGTAAACTGTCGCCGAATCGTAGCTCTCGACTCGACTGTTGTTCTTCAGGCTGGACAGATCGGAGTCGCTGATCGCCCGGCCGTAATCTCGTTCCGTGAACTGCCGAAAATCGCCCGAAAGAAGATCCTGGACACGGCCGTCCCCCCAATCGACGACATACTCACCGGTCTTCAGGACGAAGACCCATCCGCGTGGGACAGCCATGCCGCGCTTCATAGCGACACCAGCACCTCAGGTCTACTTTGCCAGAAAGTCGGGAAAACGGCAACCCCGCCTTCCCTTATGGTCGGCGGGGTGCAGCTGAACCTGATAGGGAATGGCGACCTACATGACCATTGGTTGCGGTTCGGCGGAGCCATTCGAGCCCTTGCCAAGTGAGGCAAAGCTTGTGGCGGCAAGATGCCGCACAAGCTGGGCTTGCGCATCGCACCAGACCGAGTGCACCGGGCAATCGTCGCCGAAGGTACAGCTCGACGGGTCGCCCACGCACTCATTGAGCAAAATGGGCCCATCGATGGCTTCGACCACATCCAATAGCGTGATTTTCTCCGGTTCCCGGGCGAGGGCCACGCCCCCCCGAGCACCGCGGGAGGTCTGGACCATTCCCGCCACAGACAATTGGGAGATGATCTTTGCCAGGAATGAAGGCGGTATCTGCTGTTCTTGGGCGATCTGGCTCGTCGGAGCCCGGGTGCCGTCTCCCTTCCGGGCCAGGTAGAGTACCGCCCGGACGGCGTAGTCAGCTTGCCGTGTGATTTGCATCCTCTCCTCCTGAACGGGCCAATACTCCACCCATCACGATAGGAGTTATCGTCTTCAACTGGAGTCTACGCTAGCGCCTTGACAGGCGACAAGTGAGTACTGTCACCCGGCCTGCATGACCTTTGACGACCTAGCTGACCGGCCATCTCGCATTCGGCTGGCGGGCCGAACGCTCGGGCCACGCGGGCCAGGCAGTCCTCCGCAGTCTCGAGCCACGTCTCGCCGACAGTCACAGGCAGCCCAGGGGGTGCATCTGGGATCCTGCTGCACACGCCTGGGGAGATAGCTGGGTTTGGGTTTGTTGGGGGGGGGGGGGCCCCCCACCAACAAAAAAAAAAAAGACCCCAAAAACGG
>CAZGRL010000073.1:4477-12338 GCA_964528155.1 uncultured Anaerolineaceae bacterium | reverse complement strand
GGGGGCGCCGGGGGCTGGGGCGCCTGGGGGGGGGTGTTTGGGGGGGGGGGGGGGGGCGGCGCCCCCCCCCCCCCCCCAACAAACCCAAACCCAGCTGGCCCACTCTGTGGAGTCCAACATACGGTCGGATGCATCTCCCGGGGGTGTCCGGTGTTCCTGGAAGAGCATGCATGGTATGATTTTCGGGCAGTCCTCTCGGGTGGTGCGCTCCTCCAAGGGATCTTATACCGGCGGCTGCGCCGTGCGAGCGCCCGACGAGAAGACCCCCGCCGACGCGACTATTGCCAGCCGAGTGAGTCAAGGAGAGGCGACGTGAAGAACATTGCAGTCGTCGGAGTAGGCTATGTCGGGCTTGTCACCGGGGCGTGCTTCGCCGATCTGGGGAACAAGGTTGTGGCGCTCGACATTGACGCGGAGCGGATTGCCGGCTTGAAGCGGGGCGAGATGCCGATCTACGAGCCCGGGTTGGAAGAGCTTGTGGGGCGGAATGTCGACGCCGGACGGCTAAGTTTCACCACGTCGTACGCTGAGGCCATAGAGCAAGCTGAGTTCGCTTTCATTGCCGTCGGCACACCATCCGGCGTCGATGGGGAAGCCGACCTCAAGTACGTTCGGAAGGCTGCCGAGGCGATCGCCGATGTCATGACCTCGCCATTGATCATCGTGAACAAGTCGACCGTCCCGGTTGGAACGGGCGACTGGGTGGCGGACATCGTCAGCGCCCGTCAGGCAAAGCCGGTGCCGTTCTCCGTCGTTTCATGCCCCGAATTCCTGCGCGAGGGCTCGGCGATCTTCGATTTCATGAACCCGGCCCGGACAGTCGTCGGTTCACTGGAGCCTGAGGCCGCCGACAAGGTCGCCCAGTTGCATCTCCCCCTTCGCTCGCGCATCGTGATCACCGATCTACGTACGGCCGAGATGATCAAGTACGCCTCGAATGCATTTCTGGCCACGAAGATTTCATTCATCAACGAGATTGCCAACATCTGTGAAGCGCTTGGTGCTGACATCAAGGAAGTCGCTACCGGAATGGGATACGATCCCCGCATCGGGCCGCACTTCCTGGACGCAGGACTGGGCTATGGCGGTTCGTGTTTCCCCAAGGACGTGAAGGCGCTGGCGTTCATGGCGGCCGATCAAGGCCGTCATCCGCAGCTGCTCCAGGCCGTCATGGATATCAACGCCGATCGTCGCCGGCAACTGGTCGAAAAGCTCTCCGAGCTTGTAGGCGATCTGTCGGGGAAGATGGTAGGCGTTCTGGGGCTGGCTTTCAAACCCAACACGGACGATCTGCGCGAAGCGCCCGCTCTGGAAGTCAGCCATTGGCTGATCAACGCCGGAGCGCAGGTTCGCGCCTTCGACCCGGTCTGCATGGATCGGGCGGCCGCCCTGATGCCCGATGTCGAAATGGCCGATGATCCGTATGCCATGGCCACAGGCTGTGATGCGGTAGTGGTGTGCACAGAATGGAATGAGTTCAAGCAACTGGATCTGGTCCGGCTGCGGGACGCCATGCGCCGGCCAATCATCGTCGACGGTCGTAACATCTACGACCCGGCGGAGATGGCCCGGATGGGGTTCAAATATCGTGGCATGGGGCGCGGCTATGGCGCTGATGGCAAACCCGTCGAGCGCGCCGGGGAGGAGCAGGCAATGGGCGGGGGATCTTCATGAATGCCCCAGCCGACGCCGTTCTCAAGACCCGACTCAGGAACGGGCTCGAAGTGCGCTTAAAGGAGATTCATACCGCTCCCCTGATCAGTAGCTGGATCTGGTATCGGGTCGGATCGCGCTACGAGCGCCCGGGAACGACCGGCATCTCCCATTGGGTCGAGCACATGCAATTCAAGGGAACGCCCACCTTCCCGGCGGGCATCCTCGACAAGGCGATCTCGCGCGATGGCGGACTGTGGAACGCCATGACCTGGGTCGACTGGACGGCGTATTTCGAGACCATGCCGGCCGACAAGGCGTCCTTGGGCTTGCAGCTCGAGTCCGATCGAATGGTGAACAGTCTGTTCGAAGAAGAAGAGGTCGATTCTGAACGGACGGTCATCATCTCTGAACGGCAAGGGCACGAGAACGATCCGATGTTTCGATTGACGGAGGAGATCCAGGGGACGGCGTTCCGCGTTCACCCGTATCATCACGAAGTCATCGGTGATATGGCTGATCTGGAGCAGATGAGGCGCGACGATCTCTATCAGCATTACCAACGCTACTACACCCCGAGCAACGCCGTCCTGGCGGTCGCCGGCGACTTCCACACGCGATCCATGCTGGAAATGATCCGCCGATACTTCAAAGACATCCCGGGCGGGGAGCGTTCGTCCCCCCACGTCCGTCAGGAGCCGCCACAGCGCGGAGAAAAGCGCGTGATCGTTGAGGGGATCGAGGAGACGGTCCATATCGAGCTCGGATACCACGCGCCGAAAGCGTCGGATCCGGATTTCTTCCCCATGGCCGTTTTGGACAGCGTCCTGGCTGGTGCCTCCAATCTGAATATGTTTGGGAGCGGCATACCAAACAAGACCTCGCGTCTTTATCGGGCGCTTGTCTCAGGAGGGATTACAGCTTCTGTTCGAGGTCAACTCGCGGCGACGATCGACCCTCATCTCTACGCGATCGAGGCAACCGTGAGGCCGGACCGCACGGCGGAGGAGGCCCTGGCCGTCCTGGATTGGGAGCTTGACCGGGTTCTTGATGAAAAGATCGCTGGCGATGAATTATCCAAGGCGATCAAGCAGGCGAGGGCACTCTTTGCCTACGGCAGTGAAAGCATCACCAACCAGGCATTCTGGATGGGCTACAGCGAGATGTTCGCCGACTACGAGTGGTTCGAAACCCACCTCGATCGATTATCCGCGGTGACCGCCGACGATGTGCTCAACATCGCCCAGAAGTACCTGGTTCCATCGAATCGGGTTGTTGGCATTTACCGACCCAGGAACGGGGCGAGCCGTGGCTAGGGCCAAGACTGTGTCCCAGCGGTTGGATGTCCGATCCTTCCCCGGACCGGAGACCATCCATCGGCGTGAATTGAAGAACGGACTGGTCGTTATGGCACGTCAGAACCTCTCCAGTCCGTCGGTGGTCGTGTCCGGCTACCTCGAGGCGGGGGCGATTGATGACCCCGCCGGTCGGGCTGGGCTGGCTGACCTCACCGCGTCGGCACTGATGCGAGGTACCGGAGGAAAGTCGTTCGAACAGATCTACGAGTCGATCGAGTCGATCGGCGCTAGCCTGGGATTTGGGGCGGGAACCTCATCGACATCCTTCAGAGGCAAGTCGCTGGCCGAAGACCTGAACGTCTTGCTCTCGGTCGTGGAAGACGTCATACGCGATCCGGTGTTTCCCGCAGAGCAGGTCGATCGGCTGCGAGGTGAGAAACTAACCGGCCTGACGATGAGGGATCAAGATACCGGCTCCGTGGCTCAATTGACCTTCGATGAACTGGCCTATCCGGAGCACCCGTATCGCTTCCCTTCGGATGGGTATCGGGAGACCGTGGGCGCGCTAAAGGCCAGCGCCCTCGGGTCCTTCCATCGGCGGCGCTACGGCCCACAGGGAGCAGTCGTGGCGGTGGTTGGTGCCGTCGATCCTGAGGCAGCCATTACCGCCGTAGAAAAGCACCTTGGCAGCTGGAGTGGCGGACCGAAAAGCCGGCGGTCAAAGATCCCGGGTATGCCGTCGCCGGCCGAGACCGTCCGACGCAGTGTCGTGCTCGAAGGCAAGAGTCAGTCCGACATCGTCCTAGGAATGCCAGGACCGAGTCGGTTCGATCCGGACTTCCTGCCGACGGTCTTGGGGAATAATATCCTTGGGCGATTCGGATTGTTCGGCCGTATCGGTGACAGCGTCCGGGAAGCGGCTGGTCTGGCCTACTATGCCTACAGCACCGTGAGCGGCGGACCGGGACCTGGGCCGTGGCAGGTGATCGCCGGCGTCAACCCGGCCAATGCCGAGCGGGCGATCGAACTCACCCTGCATGAGCTGCGGAAGTTCGTGAGCGAGCGCGTCACGGAAGAGGAATTGGCCGATAATCAAGCTAACTTCATCGGCCGGCTGCCTCTACAGCTAGAGTCGAATGAAGGCGTTGCCGCGGCGCTGCTCAACATCGAGCGATACGGCCTTGGGCTGGATTACTACCAACGTTATCCTGACTTGATCGCAGCGATCACGCGTGTCGAAATACTCGAGTCCGCTCGTCGCTTCATCGACGCAGACCGCCTGGTGATCGCCGTCGCTGGACCTGGAGGAGACCTGGCCTGAGATGGTCCGTTCCGGTGTCGACATTATTGAAATCGAGCGCATCGATCGGGCCATCCTGCGGCACGGGGAACGCTTCTTCGGTCGTTTCTTCACATCACAAGAATTGATCGACTCGGGTGGTCGCACGCCCGCCCTGGCGGCCCGTTTCGCCGCAAAAGAGGCGGTCGCCAAGGCTTTGGGGACCGGGATCGGCCAGGTTGGCTGGCGTGAGATCGAAATCGTCAACGGCCCCTTGCGCCGGCCAGTGCTGCGACTCCATGGGCGCGCTCAAGAGAGGGCTGAATGGCTCGGTCTGGTTTCATGGGCCGTCAGCCTGAGTCATACCAACGAACATGCCGTCGCCGTTGCGGTGGCAATGGAGAGTGTCGAGCTATCGGGGCCCGAGTCCCTGGGGGTGGCCCCACAGTGAGCCAGGCCGAGATCGCCAAGGGTCTTGTTGCGGAGGTCAGCCGGGAGGTGACGGCGGCCGAGAGCGCCACTCACCTCGGCAGTGGCACCGTAGGTGTGTACGCTACGCCGGCGATGGTCGCCTTCGTGGAACGGACGTGCCAGCAGCTCGTCCAGCCGCTGCTCCCCGCCGGTCAGACGACTGTCGGGATCGGCATCCAGATCCGTCATCTGGCTCCGACACCGATCGGAGCGACGGTGCGCGTTCGGGTGGAAGTCACGTCCTTCGAGGGCGGGCAGATCGGCTTCCACGCTCAGGTCTGGGACGAGGCCGAATTGATCGGCGAAGCCGAGCATCGCCGGGCCGTGGTCGACGTCGAACGCTTCGTGAGGCGCGTCGAGGCCAAGCGTTCCCTACATGGAAGGGCCGGTTCCGAGGGCTAGGTTCTGCGGATGGCCGAGTAGGCTTGAAGGCAGCTTGCCTTTGACGCGACCTGACCGGCATGTTATACTGTTTCGACTCCCGCCAGAGAAGCGCGGCCTGGCGGGAGAATTGTGCCCAATGAGGGCTATCCCCGTGAAGGGGACCATCTCACACGCCTTTCCGACTTGTCTGGGCGTGCCGGGCGAACCTCGGCTCCAGACGGGGATGAAGAAGGCGGAGGCATAACGCACAGGAGGCTTGAGAACGATGGCTGTCATCAGCATGAAGGCGCTTCTCGAAACAGGCGTCCACTTCGGG
The DNA here is from genome assembly GCA_964528155.1 of uncultured Anaerolineaceae bacterium. Taxonomy (GTDB): domain Bacteria; phylum Chloroflexota; class Anaerolineae; order Anaerolineales; family E44-bin32. Next base: position 6,937 of record CAZGRL010000073.1, on the reverse strand, counting down.
CACCGCACTCGCAAGTGGAACCCCCGCATGAGGCCGTTCATCTTCACCGAGAGGAACGGGATCCATATCATCGATCTCCAACAGACACTCGAGTCGCTCGAGGCGGTCTACGCATTGATCCGGGACTCGGTTTCGGGGGGAGGATCGCTGCTGTTCGTCGGGACGAAACGTCAGGCCCAGGAGACGATACAGACCGAGGCAAATCGATGTGGGATGGCGTACGTCAACGCGCGCTGGCTGGGTGGGACGCTGACCAACTGGCGAACCATCCGGAGCAGGATCGATGAACTGGACACGCTCGAAAAGCAGCGAGATTCGGGACAATTCGAGCACCTGACAAAGAAGGAAGCACTCATCCTGGAACGCAAGATCGAGCGCCTTCAGGACCGTCTGGGCGGCATTCGCAACATGCGGACGCTGCCGGCGCTGATCTTCGTGGTGGATGTCAAGAGGGAAGAGACCGCTATCCATGAAGCCAATCTGCTCGACATCGGCGTGATCGCGCTGGTCGACACGAACTGTGACCCGCGCGGGGTGGACTACGTGATCCCCTCGAATGACGACGCGATCCGGGCGATCAAACTCCTCACGGCCAAGATCGCCGATGCCGTGCTGGAGGGCAAAGCGCTGCGGAAGGAAGAGGCTGAAGAAGAAGCGGCTGGTGAGGCCGACCGTCAGGTCGCTGCCAGTCTGGATCTGAGTGATGAAGAGCTATTGGGGGAGGCCACTCTGGCCAAACTCCAAACCGGCGAATTCGGCGAGGCAGAGGGAAGATCGGAAGCCGTAGATCTTTCTGATCAATCAGATGAAGATGACGTTGAGCCGGAGGAGTCCGAGGACCACGAGATGGAGTCTGAGGATGACGATGGCGACGACGATGACGATTCCTATGATGATGATGACGAAACAGAAGACGAGGACGAAGAATGAGTATCCAGGCGTCGCAGATCAAAGAGCTGCGCGAGGCGACCGGCGCCGGGATCCTTGACTGCCGGACCGCGCTGCAAGAGAGCAATGGTGACCTTCAGGCTGCAATCACGCTATTGCAGGAGAAGGGTCTGGCGGCAGCGGCTAAGCGGGCGGATCGTGAAACACGCAACGGGGTCCTCGATCTGTATTCCCACGGAGAAGGCCGAGTTGGAGTGATGGTCGAGGTCAATTGCGAGACTGACTTTGTCGCTCGCACTGTCGAGTTCCGCAACTTCGCCCACGAGATTGCGCTGCAAATCGCGGCGACGTCACCCAGGTGGATCGCTCGCCAGGACGTCCCCGAGGAGCTGATCGAAGCCGAGCGCCAGAGTGCGCGCCAGCAAGCCAGCGACGATGGGAAGCCGGAAGGGATCATCGAGCGGATTGTCGAAGGTCGCCTGGAGAAGTTCTACGAGGAGAACTGCCTGCTGGATCAGGCCTATATCCGAGATGAGGAGCGAACAGTCGCCGAAGTCATGCAGGATACGATCGCCAAGACCGGCGAGAACATCGGCGTCCGGCGCTTCGAACGCTGGAGCGTCGGGGAGGATGTGGGTTGAGTGACACGGGCCAACCATCTGGGTTGGCCCGATTTGCTTCACGGGAGGGAAGGCAGCATGCGCGCGGAGCATACCGCAGGCGATCCCGCTTACCGCAGAATTCTGCTGAAGTTGGGCGGGGAGGCACTGGCCGGTCCGGAGGGGTTTGGCATCGATCCCCTGCGCGCTGAAGCCGTCACGGCCGAGGTGAAGCGTGTGATGGATCTGGGCGTACAGGTGGCGATCGTCATCGGCGCCGGGAACCTGTGGCGAGGGCGTGAAGGGATCGCCCGTGGGATGGAACGGGCGACGGCCGACTACATGGGGATGTTGGGCACGATCATGAACTCAATGGCGCTCATGGATGCCCTCGAACGCGCTGGAATTGTCACCCGCATCATGTCGGCGATAGAGATGCGGGCCGTCGCCGAGCCCTACATCAGGCGCAGGGCGATCCGCCACCTGGAGAAGGGCCGTGTCGTCATCCTGGGCGGGGGAACAGGCAACCCGTATTTTTCGACCGACACGGCGGCCGCCTTGCGGGCGATGGAGATCGATGCCGATATCGTGATCAAGGCGACCAAGGTCGACGGAGTATATGAGTCCGATCCGGAAGTTGATCCCTCGGCGCGCCGGTTCGACAGATTGAGCTACATCGACGCCCTCAATCGCCGGTTGCAGGTGATGGACAGCACGGCGATCTCTCTCTGCATGGACAATAGTCTCCCGATTGTGGTCCTCGATATGTGGCACGAGGACAGCCTGGTCAACGCAGTCATGGGCAAGCAGGTGGGTACGACCATCAGCGGCTGAGCGTATTTGCAGCGCAAGCCGGGCGTATCCAGTATCTTGCAGGGCTCCAGGGGGGAGATAAGTTGCTTTGGGTTTGTTGGGGGGGGGCGCCGGCCCCCACAACCCACACAAACGGGGGGGGTGGGTGGGGTGGAACCTA
>CAZGRL010000073.1:0-4467 GCA_964528155.1 uncultured Anaerolineaceae bacterium | reverse complement strand
TCTCCCCCTCTCGTGTCCGGTTTTTTGGCCCCCCCCGCGGGGTTCTATCTTTTCGGGCTCTGCCCCGGGGGGTTTTTTTTTTCCAGCGCAGCGTGGCCCCCCCCCCCCCCCCCCCCAACAAACCCAAAGCAACTGGGTCTGAAGTGTGGCATGCAACATTACGACGGACACACCTCGATTGCCTCATCGACTACGCATTTTTCCGGTTTTGGGCTATCCTTTAGGGGGTAAAAGCAAGCTCACCTATGCCTGAGGAGCCTCCGCATGGTCAATGAAGCGCTCGCCGAGGCTGAATCTCGCATGAACGGGGCCGTTCGATCCCTCGAAGATGACCTGGCGTCCATCCGCACCGGTCGGGCTTCTCCGGCACTCGTAGAGCGCCTTCCGGTAGAGTACTACGGCACCCCTACCCCGTTGATGCAATTGGCGACGATCTCGGCGCCGGAGCCTCGTCTGTTGACGATCCGCCCATTCGACGCGACGACCCTCAAAGAGATCACCCGGGCGATCCAGGCCTCCGATTTGGGGTTGACACCTAACAATGATGGGAAGATCATCCGCCTGAATATCCCGCCGTTGACGGAGGAACGACGGCACGAGTTGGTCCGGCTGGTGAGAAGTCGCTGCGAGGACGCGCGAATCGCCGTTCGCAATGTCCGTCGGGACATCCAAAACACGCTACGCGAGTTCGAGCGGGACAAAGATATCTCCGAAGACGAACTCAAGCGCGGTGAGGCGGAACTCCAGAAGACCACCGATCGCCATATCGATGAGATCAACGAGATGGGCGAGCACAAGGAGGCCGAAGTTCTGGAGGTATAGCCCCCTCTCAGGTCCGTAAGGCAGGGCAGAGGGCGTCGGCGCATCCGGCAAGGGAATGCTATCCGTCACGGACCTGCTGGAGAAGTAGGTTGAGAGCCCGGGGGTTGGTCAGCCAGCGGTTGGAGTGGAATTGAAATCTCGAGACGAAAGGATCCCGGAAAAAATACCGGCCCATGTAGCGATCATCATGGACGGCAATGGGCGTTGGGCACGCGCCCGCGGCCTGCCCCGTCTGGCCGGACACCGCGCCGGTGTCGACAACCTTCGACGGGTCCTTGAGGCGTGTGTCGAGTTCGGCATCCAGTATCTGACAATCTACGCCTTCTCCACGGAGAATTGGGAGCGCCCCCCGGACGAGGTCCGCGGCCTGCTCAACATCCTCGAGGAAGTCATCGACAAGCAGTTGTACGAACTTCATGAGAACGGCGTGCAATTGAGACACCTGGGCCGTCTGGAAGGTTTGGGGCCTTCCCTCCAGGAAAAGGTGAGCCGCGCTATTGAGCTGACTCGCCACAACCAGAAGATCGTCTTGAATATCGCCTGGAACTATGGCGGCCGGGACGAGATTGTTCGCGGTATCCGTCGGATGATGGCCGATGGCATACGGCCGGAACAAGTCGACGAGGAATTGATCCACCACTATCTGTACACAGCCGATTGCCCGGACCCCGATCTTGTCATCCGGACTTCGGGTGAGATGCGGGTGAGCAATTTCCTGATCTGGCAAGCGGCCTATTCCGAGTGGTACTTTCCCCAGGTGTACTGGCCCGATTTCGGCCGGCAGGAACTTCTGGAAGCATTGAACGAGTATGCCCAACGCGAGCGACGCTTCGGACGGGTGCGTGCTCCGGTTGGACACCGCTAGCTGGCTGCCGCCCCTCCGGTCCCGCGGCGTCGACGGGTCGCAGGCTGCGAAGCGCTCGAACCAATTCGCTCATCTGTGAGTCCCAACAAGCATGCTTCGTGAGCGCGTGATCGTTGCGCTGGTGGTTCTCCCACCGGTCATCTGGCTGATCACGGTCGGGGGATGGCCCTATGTGCTCGTCGTGGCGTTGGTCGCAAGCCTCGCCGTCGGCGAGTTCGGTGCGCTTTTTCGCCAACATGGCCTGCGCCCATCGCTGGTGATCATGGTCTTGGGCACCCTGGCATTGGTCGCCACCAGGGGGGCCTCGGGTTTTGCGGATCTGCCGATCGTGCTGGCCGGGCTGTGTCTGGCCGCCGTCGTCTGGCACCTGTTTGACTACGAACGAGGCGCTTCGCGGTCGGGGACGGACTTCGGCGTGACCCTGGGCGGGACGATGTACGTCGGTTGGCTGGCGTCTTACCTTGTCTCTCTCAGGGGGATCCCTGACGGTGAGTGGTGGGTGCTGCTCGCACTACCAACGACCTGGATTTCCGATTCGGCGGCCTATTTCATCGGACGGGCCTACGGTCGGCACAAGATGGCGCCTCGTTTGAGCCCGAAGAAGACCTGGGAGGGTTACCTGGCGGGCGTCCTGGGGGGCGCAGCGGGAGGTGGGGCCCTGGGCCTGGGATTGAATTCTCTCGCCGGCCCTATGTCTCTCGTGACCGGCGTCCACGGTGTGGCCCTGGGGATCGCCATCGGATTGTTGTCCACGCTTGGAGACCTGGGTGTCAGCATGATCAAACGCGAGGTCGGGGTCAAGGACACCGGAAGCCTGATCCCCGGTCATGGAGGAGCGCTCGATCGAATCGACTCGTTGTTGTGGTCCGGTGTACTCGCCTTTTATCTGGCGAGCTTCCTGGCGCGTTAATCGCGTCAGGTGGTAGCGTCGGCGGAAAGGAAGAATTGCAGATGGAGAAACCCTCACGTAACCTGGCGCTCGACCTCGTCCGTGTGACGGAGGCCGCCGTGCTGGCGGCCGGCAGGTTGATGGGGCGGGGGGAGAAGGAGGCGGGTGATCAGGCCGCTGTCGACGCCATGCGATTGGTGCTCAACACCATCGAGATCAACGGCGTGGTGGTCATCGGCGAGGGCGAGAAGGACGAAGCTCCGATGCTGTATAACGGTGAGCGCCTCGGAGCGGGCGGGCTGGAAGTAGACATCGCCGTGGATCCGGTCGAAGGCACGAGTCTGCTGGCGATGGGTCGCCCGAATTCCGTGTCGACCGTGGCCCTGGCCGAGCGGAACACGATGTTCAACCCGGGCCCGATCGTGTACATGGACAAACTGGCTGTCGGCCCCCAAGCCAGGGGCCATATCGACATCACGGCTCCGATCAAGGACAATCTCGAGGCTGTGGCCCGGGCGAAAGGGGCGGATGTCGACGACCTGACCGTGATCATCCTCGATCGGACGCGCCACCAGGATCTCATCAAAAACGTCCGCCAGGCGGGCGCGCGCATCCGCCTGATCTCCGATGGCGACGTCGCCGGGGCGATCATGACCGCCAGACCGGACTCGGGCATCGATCTGCTGGCAGGAATCGGCGGAACACCGGAAGCCGTCCTGGCCGCAGCCGCCCTGAAGTGCATGGGCGGACAGATACAGGGCCGTCTGCATCCGAGAAATGAGGCAGAAGCCGTCGCAGCACGCTCCCAGGGGTACGATCTGGACAGGATCCTCGAGACGGACGATCTCGTATCCGGCGATGACGTGTTCTTCGCGCTCACCGGGATCACGGATGGCGAATTGGTGGAGGGGGTGAAATACTTCGGTGGAGGAGCCCGCACCCACAGCCTCGTCATGCGAGGCAGGACCGGGACGGTTCGAGAGATCATCGCCACCCACCGTTGGGAGAAGTTGATGGCGGTGAGCCAAATCCGATACGATCGCATCGGCTGACCCGCTCGGCGGGTACATCCGACCGGAACTTGCCTGCCGGGCCAGTCTCACATGACCCGGATGCTCCCCCGTGCGGCTGTCGGCGTCGCGTCAGGCGGCGAGGTCGAATCGCAGCGGCACACCCGGGCGCAGATCAAGCCGTGTGACACTCTCGCGTAGATTGTGGATGAAATATCCGGTATGGAGGATGGGAATTCGGTCCGCCTTGCACGCCTTGACTCAGCGTGCTATAATCCCGACATTCAGAGGACTGGTTCTCCTCTGGTAACCTCCCCATACCGCAACGAAGACCTGATACCCGTGTCGTCCACTCTTGCCTGACGGTTCCTGCTCTGTTAGGTGGTTCAATCCTGAGGCATTGTAGCGCGTCACGCAACCCGTTGCCCCCGCGTGGAGTTTCTCGATGAATATCGCTCAATTGGAAGCCATGACACTATCCGATCTGCGCGCCATGTCGAAAGACCTGGACGTACCCGGCGCGACCCGCATGAAGAAAGAGGATCTGATCCTCAGAATCATGCAGGCTGATGCTGAGCGTCGCGGGTTGGAATTGCGCGGGGGCGTTCTCGATGTCATGAACGAGGGGATGGGATTCCTGCGGGCCGATCACTACCTTCCTGGCCCGAACGACATTTACGTCTCGCAATCGCAGATACGCCGATTCGGCCTGCGAACAGGCGACATGGTCATCGGTCAGATCCGCCCGCCCAAGGACTCGGAGAAGTACTACGGACTGCTGCGGGTGGAGTCGATCAACGGCCTCGATCCGGAGGAGGCCAAGAACCGCCCCAAGTTCGAGGACCTCACCCCGATCTTCCCTGAAGAGCGTTTCGACCTGG
>CAZGRL010000072.1:794-18114 GCA_964528155.1 uncultured Anaerolineaceae bacterium | reverse complement strand
CGACCGCGCGCGAAAGTTGTGCGGCAGCCAGGACCGGGACACGCAGCTCGCGGGCCAACACTTTCAGGTTGCGAGAGATGTAGGAGACTTCCTGAACTCGGTTTTCGCTGCGCGTGTCGCCCGTCATGAGCTGGAGGTAATCGACGACGATCAAATCCAGGCCGACTTCCATGTGCAGGCGACGGCACTTCGTCCGGAGCTGGAGCGGTGTAATCGCCGGCGTATCGTCCAAATAGATGCTGGTGTCGCTCAAGGCGCTCACGGCTTGCGTGAACAGCGGCCACTCATCGTCGGCGATGTCTCCCGATCGCAGGCGTTGAGAATCGATCCCGGTCTCTTGGGCGACCAGCCGCTGCACGAGCTGCTCATTCGACATCTCGAGTGAGAAGAGCGCGACATGCTTCTTGTGAAGCTGGGCGGCGTTCTTGGCGGCTGATATGCAGAAACCGGACTTGCCCTGCGCCGGTCGGCCGGCGATGATCAGAAGGTCGCTGGGCTGCATCCCACCCAGAAGTCGATCGAGATCGATGAAGCCTGTGGGGACACCGATCGTCTCGTCCCGGTGACGGGCCAGGTAGTCAATCCGATCGTAGTATTCGCTCAATACCTGGCGGATCGGCTGGAGCTGGTGCGCCAGCCGACGCTCACTCACACCGAACACGGCCTTCTCTGAATCGTTGATGACCTCTTCGATGTCGAGCTCGGACTGATAGGCTAGCCGCGCGATCTGGTTGGCCGCTTCAAGCAGCCTGCGGCGGGTCGCCGTCTCGTCCACCAGCTGAGCATACGCCACGGCATGCAGCGTCGAGGGGACGTTGTTGATGAGGGTCGTGAGATAGGCTGGGCCACCGACCTCGTCGAGCCTGGACTGACGATCGAGCTCCTCGGAGACGGTCAAAACGTCCAGCGGCTGCCGTTGTTCCTGCAGGCGGCTGAATGCCTCCCAGATCCAGCGGTTGCGAACGAGGAAGAAATCATCCGCTGAGAGGGACTGGGCGACGTCGAAGTAGACTTCGGGGTTGATCAATACCGCGCCCAGGACGGCTTCCTCGGCCTCGCGGTTGTGAGGAAGGGCACCCGTCTGGCGGCCGTCGCCGGCGGATTCGGTTGCCGGTGGTGATGAGAATTCAATGTCGGTCAATGGGGAGCGCTCACGTAAATGGACAGACCCGCGTGAGTGAGCTGGCAGCCTGTCTTGACGGAATGGATGTGTGGTCCCGGCCAGGTCTCCGACCAAGAGACGTGGCCATTGGCGCGTGGGTGGCCTTCAGTCGTCCGAATCGCTGGAATCCGATTCCATGCCGTCGAGGTCGATCGAATCGATGAAATCCTTGAAGACCTCAAGCCTTTCATCCTTCGGCTCGCTGGCCTCCTCGGGTTCAATGTCGGATTCGGGTTCAGTCGAGGCCTCTTCCATTACACTTTCAGCGACAAAGACGGGGACGTGCACGCGGACGGATAGAGCCAAAGCATCCGACGGTCGGGAATCGATCTCGATCTCTCGCCCATCCACTCGCAAGATGATCCGCGCGTAGAACACATCGTCGCGGAGTTCGGTGATGTTTATCCGCAGGACTTCGGCGCCGAGCGTCTGCAGGACATTGCGTAACAGGTCGTGCGTGAGCGGGCGGAGCACTTCCGTCTCTTGAAGACTTACGGTGATGGCCTCCGCCTCATAGGGGCCGATCCAAATGGGGAGAAATCGCTCGGAGTCGACGTCTTTCAGGATAACAATCCGGTGCTGGGACATCAGGCTGACCCGGATGCTGTCAATCTCGACTTCAACCATCCCTTCGAACATCCCCTCCGGCCTCCACCTCTCTTTTGGTCTGGCTCGAACCGGCCGGACTGAGCACACGACTACCGGCAAGAGGGTGCCTGGCGAAATCCTTCGGATGATTCAGTGCAGGATCATCGACGGGTTGCTTGCGATGAGGGCATTCTACCACACAAGCCTGGGACGATGGACGGTAGACGAAAGACGACCGGTGAGGGAAGACGGGTGACCGGGAGATCATTGGAGCCGTAGCGGCGCGGTCGCCACCGCCGCCCACTGCGGGAGTGCATGCCGCCTGCGTCGCCGGGCACGACCCATCTGCTATGATTGGGGGCGCTCACGGGGCAGGCGCACCCAGACACGTGCCCATTCCCAAGGAACCCCTCATGGAATTCGAACAGCTCTTCTCCCCCCGAGGGATCGCCGTGATCGGCGCCTCTCGCAACCCGACCAAGCTGGGCTACGGCGTCGCCAGGAACCTGGTGATGTCCGGATACACGGGGGGTCTGTACTTCGTAAACCCCAAGCCAGGGCAGCTCTTCGACCGTCCGGTCTACACCGACGTCGCCAGCGTGCCGGATCCGGTCGACCTGGCCGTGGTGATCATCCCGGCGCTGGCCGTACCGGGAGCGATTGAGGCATGCGGGAGACGCGGGATCAAGTTCGTCATCGTGGGATCCGGTGGGTTCCGCGAGACGGGCCCGGACGGGGCCGCGTTGGAGGCGCGCTGCCTGGAGATCGCGGGTCGCTACGGGCTGCGGATCCTGGGTCCCAACTGCATCGGATACCTTGACACCCACCTTCCGATCGATACGACGTTTCTTCCGCTGCCGGGACCCATTCCCGGCGATATCGCGTTTCTTTCACACTCCGGCGCCATCTGCGAAGCCGTCATTGACTGGGCGCGCGGCCAGGGTTTCGGCCTTTCGCGGCTGGTGAGCCTGGGCAACCAGATGGACCTGACCGAGTCCGATCTGCTCCCGCCAGTGGCAGAGGATCCGAACACGCGTGTGATCGTCATGTATTTGGAGGGTGTGGAAGACGGACGGGCCTTCATCGAACAGGCGCGCGCCGTGACGCGAACCAAGCCGGTGGTGGCGATCAAGGTCGGCAGATCGGCCTCGGGGCGAGCCGCCGTCGCCTCGCACACCGGGGCCATGGCCGGCCAAGATGCTGCCTACGCCGCCGCGTTCCGAAAAGCCGGCGTCATCCGCTCGTCGACCAGTGAGGAAACTTTCGATTGGGCGAGGGCGCTCGCCTGGTGTCCGCTGCCGCCTGGAAGGCGAATGGCAGTGCTGACGAACGCCGGGGGCCCCGGGGCGATCGCCGTGGACGCGCTTGAAGCCAACGGCCTGGATCATGCCGAGTTGTCGGCAAACACAGTTTCCAGCCTTCGGGAGCAGCTCCCTTCCGCGGCCAGCTTGCAGAACCCGGTTGACATGCTGGCTTCGGCAGGGCCAGGCGAGTACGCCGGGTGTCTATCGGCCTTGTTGGCTGACGACGGTGTGGACGGGGTGATGGTTATCCTGCCGCCGCCGCCCATGACTACGGCAGCCGAAGTCGCCGGAGCGATCATCCCTGTCATCCGCTCCACGACCAAGCCGGTTGTGATCGCACTGATGGGCGAGGAGCTGATCGCGCACGCGGCGCAGCTCTTCCGCCAATCGCATGTGCCGGACTACAGATTCCCCGAGCGCGCCGCCTCAGCCCTCATGGTATTGGCCGACCGGGCCGAACAACTGGCGACGCCGGTGGAAGCTGCGTGGGAATCGGATGGTGTCGACTCGCAGCGTGTCCGCGACCTGCTCGCAGTGACCGAGCTCTCAGCCTCCGGTTTCATCGCGGGATCGGTGGCCGCACAGGTGCTGAGCGCTTACGGGTTGAATTGCGCACCCCAGATGATCGTGCGCACAGCGGATGAAGCTGTCGCTGCCGCTCACGCCCTTGGATTTCCAGTCGCCCTCAAGATCGAATCGGCCGAGGCCACCCACAAGAGCGACGTCGGCGGTGTGCTCCTCAATCTGAAGGATGATCAAGCTGTTTCCGACGCATTCGACGCGGTGACCCGGCCTTCCGGCGGAATGGGAGAAGCGGTCGTTCAGGTGATGGTCGGAGCGGGTCAGGAGGTCATCCTGGGGATGGTCCGTGATGCGCAGTTTGGACCATTGGTGATGTTCGGATCGGGTGGTGTAGAGGTCGAAGGACTAGACGACGTGTCCTTTGCCCTGGCCCCACTGAGTCGCGGCGAAGCCGAGGCGTTGGTGGATTCGACCTGGGGAGGGCGGAGGCTGAATGGGTACAGGAACATCCCTCCCGCCGATCGTGAAGCTGTCCTCGATTCCCTGGTTCGACTGGCTCAGCTCGGGATGGACCATCCACAGGTGATGGAGGTCGAAATCAATCCGCTGCGCGTTTGTGCCGAAGGCCAGGGGGCCTTGGTGCTCGATGCGCGCTTGAGGTTGAATCGCGGCTGAATTGCCTCACCGTTCATTCAGGGATGCGCGAGCGCGATGGCCACGTCAGCAGCGATTGCGGCATTGTTTCGCAGCAGTGCCAGATTCGCCCGGAGTGTCATCCCATCGGTCAGCTCGACAAGCCTGGATAGGATGCGGGGTGTCACCTCTTTCCCGCTAAGCCCGGAGGCGTTCGCTTCGGCCTCGGCTTGTTGGAGCGCGGATTCGACTTCCTCTCTCGGAACTTGTGCGTCCTCGGGGCAAGGGACGCAAACCAGCGCGCCCCTCGATGGCGAGATCTGCCAATGAGCCCGCAGCAATTCGGCGGCCCCTTCAGCTGACTCGACGGAGCAAGATACCGGGAGGCCGCTGCACCGACTGAAGAAGGCCGGGAACTCGTCGGTCTGCCAGCCGATGACCGGAACGCTGGAAGTCTCCAACCACTCCAGCGTCCGAGGTAGATCGAGGATGGATTTGGCTCCGGAGCAGACGACAGCCACCGGCGTTTGCTCGAGCTCAACCAGGTCGGCCGAGATGTCCCCTGCGGTTCCCCGATGGACCCCGCCGATGCCCCCGGTTGCCATCAATTTGACGCCGCCGGCGTGTGCGATGACCATCGTCGCCGCGACCGTCGTTCCTCCCAGCCCGGCGCGGACTGAGACAGCAGCGAGGTCACGCCGGCTGACTTTCTCCACGTCAGCGGCCAATGCGATTCGCTCGAGTTCGTCGGCGGTCAGCCCGAGCGTGATCCTGCCGTCGATCACCCCGACTGTCGCCGGTTGGGCAGCACGCGACATGACCTCGATCTCCATCCGGCGGGCGAGTTCGAGGTTCGCCGGTCGCGGCAGCCCATGAGTGATGACTGTCGATTCAAGCACGACGACGGCCCTTCCGCTGGCAAGGGCGGATCGGACCGGATCGTTGACTCGGAGCCAGGGGGGATACACCACGTTCAGCGCAACTCGTCGTAGAGAAGTTCGAGAGACAGGTCCGAGGCCACGCTACCTCGACTGCGGAGGGTGTGCGCCGCGGCCGAGATCCCCAGACGCACGGCCTCGTCCAATGGGATCTCATTGAGCAATGCAAACAAGAGCGTGGCGGTCAACGCATCACCCGCTCCGGTGGGATCAATGACCTCGGTCTTGAGCGCGGAGATGTGACCGCTGGAATCCGCCGTGGCATAACTTACTCCGAATTCGGCCATGCCTATCACGGCGATTCCGACTCCCTGTGATACCAGATAGCGGGCCGCCTCGATTACCTTTGGTGGATCCGCATGCGGCACCGGCTGCGGGCACAAGGCCGCGGCTTCGGCCTCATTGGGTGTGATCAGCCACAGTCTCTTCAGATGAGGCAGGAGGCGTCGGGCAAGAGTGACGGATGTGGTGTCGGCGACGATCGGCACCCGATTGCGTCGAGCGAGGGAAATCGCGGTGGCCAACGATTTGGGAGGCAGATTTGCGTCGACCACCAACGCCGATGCTTTTTTGAAAAGGTGATCGCGAGCGCGCAGGTGGTCGGGTGTGATCGAGGCGATCGTCGGCATGTCGTCCAGGCCGAGGTGGAGCGCGCCCTGTTCATCGAGCACGGCCAGGTAGGCGCCCGTCCTCTGACCCTCGAGGCGCAAACAGTGCTCGATGTCAACCCCGGACGACGAAGTCTCACCGAGGACGCGATCTCCCTCCGGGTCGTCGCCGACGGCGGTGATCAGCACGGCGCGCATTCCTAGTCGAGCGAGGTTCTCGGCGATATTGCGGGCCGACCCGCCGACGGAGGTGCGAAGCACGCCGGGATTGGATGTGGCATACCGGATCTTCCCTGAGGTTCGACCGACGATATCCAGGCTGGCTGAGCCGATGACCACGATCGGGCCCTCGGCCGAACGTTCGGTGCTCACGTTTCACCGCCCGATGTCGAAGATGGGATAAGGCGGGCGAGATGGACCATGGCCGCTCGAAGCTCCGCCGGAGGCGCGGCGACCTCAGCCGAGAGACCGGCCTCGAGCATTTCGCGCAGCCTGTTGAGCACCAGTCCGATGACCCCCAGGCAGCGACTGCGGCCCGACGCCTGGGCCTCATCCCATAACTCCACGAGGTCCGAAGTCAGCCCTCGGGCGATCTCGTTCTGCCGGGCGAGGTGTTCGGCGGGGTCGATCCTGGCCGAGCGTGATCGCTTGGCCCGCTGCAGGTCAAGCCAGGCGCCGATCAGCGTCTCGCCCAATGGCTGGGCTTCATCCTTGCCGCCGTGGCCGCCGACCTCCCACGTGCCGACACCGACCCAGGCGAGCTCCAATCCTTCTTCCTGCATACGGCGACGCGCCTCAGGTGTGTGGAAGCGCTCGGTTAGGTGACGTCGTGGGATGTGAAGTGCCTTGCCGGTCGGCTGCCCCGCCTGTTCACCGATGTCACTCGTGTCCCTGGTCGGCTGGAGTGCCATGAACTCTTCGATCGTGAGGCCCGAGACGAAAGCCATGATCTCGCGCGAGATCAGATCTTTGAGACTCTCAGTCCACTTCCTTGGACCGTGCTCGGTGACCGCCTGTCCATAGGACAGCCGGCGAACGGCCTCCTCGCTGTATGGATAGGGGTCGGCCAGGCTCCGAGGCTTGCCTCCACTGAAAACGCGAAAGACCATCTGAGCTTCGCGTGCCCGGACTTCGATGCCGTCTCTGGTGACTGCGCGCACCTCGTCCACACTGCGCAGTTGATCGCGCAAGTCGATGACGTCGCGAACTCTCTCGAAGCCTCTCATGAATGTCGAAGGCGAGGGTCCGATGACGCGTGGGATCCCATCGATGTCCTCAACCACCACGGCGTAACCAAGGTTGACCTGGAGATAGCCCGGACCGCCGATACCCAGCAGGGGATGCTTGACGTCCAGGCTGGCAAGTTCCCCGGTGTCGATCCGCAGGACGTCGTAGCCGATCCCGAAAAGAGATGCTCGAAGATAGCGCGAGGCGCTCGAAAACTGCTCGAGTTCGAGCAGGTCCACCAGATAGTGCGCCGCGATCCGGTATCCCAGCCACAGGCCGAGCGCAATTGGGACGAGATGGGTCAATACTCCGGGGGCGAAGAAGGCCGAGGCGAGATCGAGGATTGCACCAAGAGGGAAGGGGAGGGAGGTCAGCCATGCTGGAGAGGTCACGTTGTGCAGATTGACGAGAGTCAAGAGTGACCAGGCCAGCCCGAACGATCCGAGCACAAGGGCCAGCCGCAGATTGGCGCCCTTGCGACCTCGATCGAGCAATAGATCAAAGCTGCCGCCAATGACGTTACGAAAAGTCTGAGCCGGATGCGGTAGGGCCTGCTGGCTCACAGCTTCCACCCCTCGGCCTGGGCTTGGCACTCGTGGTCCAGCGCGTCCGCCTCCTTCGCGGCTTGCTCGAGTCGGGGCGGGATCGAGGACGGGACGCCCTCGATGCCGTCAGCGGTCGACAAGCGCCATGCTGCGTGGATGAGCAGTGATACCGTTTCGCGCAACGATGGATGATCTCCCCGATTCAAATGCTCTGTCAAACCGGCCGTCAGTGCCAGGGGGAGGCGAAGTAGCTCTGAGGGCTCTTTTGAGTGCGCGGTCGGTTCACTCGGGTTGTCAGCATCGAGGTGGACGCGTCGGATCGCGCCGAGCCAGCGCTCCCGCCAATGCCGGACCCGTTCGTCCCGTACTTCGCGGGGCAGGTACAGGCCGTACAAATGGACCGCCAGTACGCGCACGCCCCGCAGGTAGAGAAGCTCGAACTCACGATTGACGACACGATGGGTTCGTCGATCCTCGCCGACAGCTTCTGAGGCGTGCGAAGTCAATCGGGCCAGGATCTCATTCTGGATGGCTTCGAGGGCGGAGGTCTCGCCGGTATCTTCGTTCAATAGCGCTTCAAGCGGTCGCTGCTTGACCTGGTCGCGCCAAAGCTCGACGGCCAGTCGGAGCGGAAGATCGGTCCACGGGACGTTCTCGTCATCCGCATGGGCCCTGCCGTAGACAGCCCGCTCGGCTGCGGCCGGGTTGAATTCAAAAGGTGCCAGGTCGGCCAGGCGTCCTTCGCGCGGCGGGGTCACATGGCCGGAGTCGAGCATGAAAGTGACCCCAAGATCGGTGGACACGGGGATGCCGTCCTGGGTCAACGCCCAAGTGGTGATCTGACCCGCCGCCGGTGGGCTGGCGGCGGGGGACGAGCCGCCCAGTCCGCGAACCTGTCGACGCAGGTCGAGTGCCTCGGCCAATCGCTCGCCCGCCTGGGTGAAGACCACGCCCGGCCCAACCGCGCGCGTGAACTTGACGTTCGTTCGCAATACAGCCGCGCTGGCGCTGTCGATAACGAGAACCCCCGGTCCCTGACGATCCCGTTCGCCATGAGCCTCAAGCGGCCGACCTTCCTGGATGAACATAACGGGACCTCGGGCACCGACCAGATGTCCCAGAAGTCGATTGAAGGCGGCAGACCTCTGATCCCACGTCCTCACCGGGAGAGCGAATTGAGAGGCCAGGGCGATCATGACGAGAAGCGTGATCGCTGCCAGAGTCAGATCGATGATGATGGTGGAGACCGACAGGGTCTTGTTGGCTGCCGTCAAGGACCATAGGTAAACCGCGGCAAGCAGGATCAGACCGAATGCCGTTTGGACCGCCGGGCGTCGGTGGAATGGTGTGAAGTCCATCGAACGGTCATTGTATCCGAAAGGAAAGGCCGGTCAAATATCGGGAGGGCGACGCGTGCATCCGGGATCATGCCACGCCCACCGGTGAAGACTGCAGGGTGGTGCGTAACATATCCCCGGATACACCCGGGCGAATGGCTTGATGGGTTAGGTGCTAGGTAGGGCTTGCCTTTGTGGAGATCACAGGATAACCTTGGAGCCAAGGAGCGGCTACCCGGTGGCCGCCCATCATTTCTGGCATGGTCACGCGTCAATCAGAACTTCTTCGAGTCCTCGGCAGTCTGGCGGAAGAGATTCCCGACCCGGCCTGGGTTGCGTTGGTCGATTACGACGGCCTGATCGTGGCCTGCGTTCCACCGGAGCCGGTTGTCGAGTTGGAACGCATTTCGGCGATGACGGCGGCGGCGGTCATGATGGGGGAAAGGGTCCTCGGTGAGATCGAAGGTGGTCAGCTACGCTTTGCCAGCATCGCCGGCGCAAAGCGTCAGCAGTTGACCATGTCTTTGAGCAAGGACCGCCTGCTGTCGATCGGACTGGGGCCGGAGGTTCCGGCACAGGCGACGTTTGGGCCGGTCAGCCGATGGGTGCCGGAGCTGATGAAGGCGCTCAAGATGCGTTTCACCCAGGACTGAGCGTCAGTTCACCTCGATCGATGGATTCGCGCCATTGTAACGTTCCGTATCGCCGGATGCTTGCACGCCGAATGGCGGCCGCAGCGTAGATCGCATAGAAGCAAAGCCCCCGGCCTTCTGGACCGGGGCCGGGGCGGTGACGGCGGTAGTCGTGCCGGGCGCATTACGGACGATGCGCGATGAGACGTGCGACTCTGCTAGTGGTTTCTCCAGCTGACCAGGTTTCGCTCCATGCATTCATGACAATGGCCGCAGCCGGGGCATATCGGCGCGCCGCATCTACGGCAGCCCAGGGGGCCATCATCCATCAGTTGAACCATGAAGAGCAATCCGGTTGTAGCCAGCAAGAACCACCACATTTGTGTCCCTCCTCACGGGCCCGTCCACTGGATGATTGCCCGCTGACTGCATCATAGAACTCATACCGCCAGATGTGGCGGTAGTGTGAGGTCGATGTAACGTTGCAGCCCTCCACGCCGGTACGCTGTTCCTACTGCAGCATCACCGGTGTCGGCACTGGTGGGCCGTTGCGAGGAGATTGAGATGATGGATAGGACAAGCGAGTTCGGCCGGCATGTCGACCGACGGTTACGTGATGATCCCGTTATATGGTTGACAACAGTGGGTGACGATCTGGGGCCTCATCCGCGCCCGGTGTGGTTCTTGTGGCACGGTGACAGCTTCACCATATACAGTCAGGCGGACACGTGGAAGGTCCGACACGTGTCGCGCCACCCGCGTGTTTCGCTTCACCTGAACAGTGATGAGGCGGGGGACGACGTGGTGGTCTTCCTCGGCCAGGCCGCTGTCCTCGAGGGCGGATTGGCGGCCGATAAGAATGAGAAGTATCTCGAGAAGTATCGCCGGCGTATGGTCGGCCTGGGGATGACGCCGGAGGAGTTTGCCCGCGATTACTGCGTTGTGATTCGTGTGACCCCTTCAAGACTCCGCGGGGCCTGAGCAATTCACCGCCTGGGAAGAGCGCTCAAACGATCGCTTCAGCAGAAACGGAGGGCGCGGCCACGGCGATCCAACGCGGCATGGCAGCAAACGAGCAGATCATCAGTCCGCCCGGTGTCGCCAGACTTCGGTCAAGACCGCACTCCCTCGACGTACCTGATAAACCGGCTCGAATCGTCGAGTGTCCCAACGGCCTGCATCCCGCCAGGTGCATGAGAGCACATAATCCGCGTCGACAACCCCTCGGCTCGCGTTGAGCAGCCTGAGGTCGGGCCTGGCGAAGGGCACGATCTGGTCCACTTGTTTCGGCACGACAACGACGGCCCCAGGTTCTGCAACCTTGTTGGTGTACTCGATCGCCTCTCGGTACGAGATGCACCAGCGGTCGATTTCGTACTGTCCGCTCGCCCCGCTGACGCCTCCGACGAACGTGTTGTAGTAGATATACTCGTAAGGGTGGAGTTGGGCGATCGCCAGGATCCCCGGGAGCAGGACAAGGACACAGGTGACTGCCTGAATCCACCGCAGCTTGATTCGAATGAGCAACTCTTCCAGCCCGACGCCGGCCACGATCATGAGCGGAGGCAGGATGAATATCAGGTGGCGAAAGCCGTACACGGGCATCCCATAGAAGATAAGAGCCACCAGAGGTACCCCGACCCACAAGACAAGCAGGCCGTACAGGAATAGCTCCCCCTTCTTCTTCGCCAATCTCCAGATCACGACCCCAACTCCAAGGATGAAGAGGGCGACGGCGGTTTCAGTCAGTTGCAGCCCGGCCAGGGTCGGGAAGTAGTTCCAGGGAAGTGAGCCGGAGGCGACTCTGACGCCCTGGAACAGCGTGGAGTGCCTCGGGAAATCGGCGACGAGGAGCAGACTGCCGATGAGTCTTGCGTACGGATCCGGCCAAAGGTAAGGCCAGGTGGCCATGGTGACGATAAGGGATATCAGCCAGTACACGACAAGCGGGAATAGGGCCCGGTTTCGCCACCGGTAGAGGAGCGCCAGGCTTACCAACACGCCGACGAACCCTCCTACCTGTCGGATACAAATAGTCAGACCCAAGAGCACACCCGAAGCCAGCAAGGCGCGCTGGTAAAAGACCTCTCTTGAGAAGCCCCAGATGCGGCCGATCGATGGCAACGCCTGACTGGCAATCATCAGGTAGCCCAAGATCATCATGGGGATGAGAGTCAACCGTAGATATCCGAAGTACAAGTCGTA
Source organism: uncultured Anaerolineaceae bacterium (assembly GCA_964528155.1). GTDB lineage: Bacteria > Chloroflexota > Anaerolineae > Anaerolineales > E44-bin32. The sequence goes on along the minus strand of CAZGRL010000072.1, from coordinate 6,413 downwards.
CTTGGCGAGGTACAGATCGAGCGGGGTATCGCCGGCCCTGGATGCCAGGAGCGCGAACAAGCGCTGCGCGGCTGCCGGCGCTCGGCCGTCGTACGCGGCCACAACCAGGGACTGGCCGTAGCGGTGTATCACGCCGATGACCAGGAGGTCGGTTGCCAGGAGCAGACCCACGACGGCCATCGCGCCGAGCACGAACCTCATTGCCGTGCTCAAGCTCTCCCAGTCCGCCCTCAGTTGCGATTTGACCCCGACCAGCCGCGGCTGATTGTCCGGAAGTGAACTCGTCCCTCGTGCACGTCCTTTGACGCGCCATCGATCCGCAGCCCCAAGACCGGTGACCAGCGTCGCCAGGAAGAAAGTGACAAATGGGATGTCCTTCTGATTGATGAACGCGTTCCCAAACAATACCGGTTGAGTGACTATCAGGGTCGTGAGGATGGCAGCGGTCTCGCGTTTCATCCAACGAAGGCAGAGGATGTAGAAGCACAAGGCTCCGGCCAGCAAAGTAATGTAGTTCGTCAGATGCCTGCCGTCGGCGAGAGTCCAACCTGGCAGGATCTCGGAGATCGCCGTTGAGGAAATGGATTGGATCATGAAGTAGGCTGGACCGTGATCGGCGAGGGAATCGTTCGAGAAGTAGGCGTCAGAGCCAAGATAAGTCTGCAGCGCTTCCGAGCCAACGTCGGCGTTGCGGTCTTCGTCCCAAGACATGCCGTAGTCGTCCCCGAGCGCCACGCCTGCAATGAGACATGCGAGGAGAATGAGCGTGACCGGCCAGTGGTTCGCCAGGCGGGCGCGCCAGACGGCAGTCTTTGAGGTTTCTGGCATCACGGATTGCCTGCCTTCGTCGGGTTGGATCTGGATGTCGGAGGACAGCGCACACTGCCGCAGACTACTCCGGCCAATTCTACATGATACCGGCTCAACCACACATTTTCCCTTATTCCCCCGCGTTGGATGACGCTTCGTCAGGCGCCCGAGCGGCTACTCGTGTATGTCGGCGCGATCCTCCATCCAGGGGGTGAACGACCGATGATCGCTCTGATTGGGCCAGGCGAATTGCAGTGAGGGGAAAGATAGCCACGCCTGAGCCCGTATGGCGTCAGGAGCAGCGCTCGAGCATTCGGGTGAGGATGGCGATGTTGCGGTTCTTGCGATCGAGTCGCAAGCGAACGGCCGAGGCGGTGTAATAATGGTGATCTCCCATGAAATCGAGCGTGCGTTCGTACCAGCTCCGGTCCGACATGCTCGATCCCATCGCCACCATCTCGCGACGCAAGTCGTTGGTTCGTTGCCAGAAAGATCTCCGACCGAGGTGGTCCAGGTCGGCGTCGTCCAGGATCATCCCCAGGCGAGAAGTCGGCGCGTGAGGCAGGCGGGTATCGAGGATCAGCTCTTCGATCACCCGGATTTGATCGCGCGTGTATCCCATCCCGGGCAGCACTTCCTTGGCGATCCGGACGCCGATCGCTTCGTGTCCTTCGATCTGTTCGATGTAGCCGATGTCGTGGAAGTAGGCGGCGGTGACCAGCAGGAGCATTTCATCGTCGGTCACCCCTTCCGCCTGGCCGAGTTCCTCCGCCGCCGGCACGACCTCGTCACGGGTGTGCGCGACGGAATGATAGAAGTAGTGCTCGGGAAGCTCGCGCTCGAGCCTGCCGAGACAGTAGCGCCGAACTGCATCCAGGTCGGCCTTCTTCATGGCGCGGAAGGAATGGCCTCAGGAGTATGGGGGCTCAAGATCACTTCCGCCGGATGAGAGGGATGGTCCGTCACCACGTCGCCGGTCCTGGCGATTGGAGCAAGGGTGCAGTGGACCGCATGTATTCGTCGCGCAGATCCGGATCCTGGAACAGGCTGGCGATCTCATCCATTGACTCTCTGGCGCTTACCCGCTTCAGCTCGGCCTGAGCATGCTCGCCGAGCGCATCCAGGGCTGCGGCCGCGGCGCAGCGCGATTGCAGGACGAGTGGTCGCAGACTCATGCCGCGCGCAGCGTCTTCGGCGTATGCATAATACTCTAACGCGGCCTGGTGATCGCCTTCCGCCGACTTCGCCTTGCCCTCGGCAAGCGCGATCAGCGGCATGACGAGGCGCATGCCGGCATTTTCGGCGTGCGACCTCGCTTGAGTCAATAGATCGGCCGCTTTGGGCATCCGGCCCCGCTCGGTCGCAACATTGGCCGAGCCGACAAGCAGTTCAGGCTTGGCCAGATGCATGAACGCGGTCGGGACGGTCAGGCCGGTATTGAATTCTGCAGCCGCCTGGTCCAGTTCGCCGAGCACAAGGTGGCAATAGCCCATGGCCCGGAAGGCGGCCGCGCCCCAGGCGGCACCAGATGGCGTCTTCACCAGACGGGCGAGCGTCGACGTGTCTTGGCTGAGCTGATCACGTTGGGATCGGTCAATGCTGAGGTGGACCAGCGTGAGGGATGAAAGGGGGAGTAGCTGAAGGAATCCGCTCCCCGAAGCCTGACCCATGCCGTAGGCTTGGTCGAGATACCCCAGAGCCTGGGTGTATTCGCCCTGGAGGCGGGAGATTTCACCCAGTCGGTAGGCCGCGCCCCAGATGACGGGGTAAGCGCCCATGGCGGTGGCGAGGCCCATCCCCTCTTCACCGGCCTGCCTGGCGGCCGCGACAACGCCCGCGTACAGGTAGTGATCCAAGACTGGGCCGGAAAGGATCTCGGCCCGCCAGCGCCGGTTGCCGAACTGTTCCGCCATTCGCAGCCCTTCCTGAGCCTGTTCCCAACCTTCGTCAAACCTCGCCAGGAGGGTCAGAGCATTGGCGGCGTGGGCCAGGCCGAAGAGCAGCGGTTCCTCAAGACTTTTATCGGTACCGAGCATAGCCGAGCGCTGCATGTGATCGACCGCTCCGTCAAGATCTCCGCTGGCAACGCACACATTGCACTTGACCGTGTGAAGCTCCGCCATCCCGGCGGTGTCTTGATTGGATGTTGCCAGCCTCTCGGCTTCGGCCAGTAGTTCCTGAGCTTCCTTGTGCTTTTCGAGCATCACCCCGGAAATGAAGGCGAGCTTGTTCAGGGCAGAGACCTGCATGCCCCGATCGTCGTGTTCTGCGGCAAGTGCTCGCATGTCCTGATAGGTTTCCACCGCTTTGGGGATGTCGCCGACCAGAGTCGACACACCCCCCAGGCCCTCATACACGCGCCGCGCCATCCTCATGTCTTCCACGCTGCTGAGGATCTCGAGGGCTTGAGTGAAGAGTGCGGCGGCCTCGGTCGATGAGGAGGAGCGTGCCGCCCGTTCGCCGGCGTCGACCAGGTACGGCAAGGCGCGCGCCTGCTGATCGGCTTTCAGGAAGTGACGGGCGATCTCCTCCGGGCGATCGGCCTGAATTCGTTCGAGGTATTCTGCCACGCGCAAGTGCAGCTCCTGGCACTGGCGTCGCAGGAGCGAGTCATAGGCTGTCTCCTGGGTCAACGCGTGCTTGAACTGATATACGCGCCGCGGTGTTCTGGTCCTTTCGCGCATGAGTTCGCGCCGCTCGAGTTCGGCCAGGGCGCTTTCCAGGCCGTCTGGATCGGCGGATATCGCCTCGAGTGTTTCGAACTCGAACTGACGGCCGATGACCGCCGCTGCCTGAACAGCGTGCTTCGCCTCGTCGTTCAGGCGATCCAGGCGGGCCGTGATCACGCCGACCAGCGTGTCCGGCACGCTGATCTTCTCGATTTCGCGCGTCGCCTTCCAATGCGAGTTCTCACGGACGACCAACCGCGCGTCGAGCAGCGAACGGATGATTTCTTCAACGAAGAACGGGTTGCCCTCGGCTTTTTCCATGATGAGGGAGCGTACCTTCTCCGGGAGGTCCTCCACGTGGAGCAGGCTCGACAACAGCAAGCGCGATCCGCTTTCGTCGAGGGGTTTGAGTGTGAGCGGGATGTAGCGATGATTGAAGTCGCGGCCGGCGGTCTCATGGAATTGCCAGGCCGGTTCTTGTTTGCGCGGGCGGAATAGGGCCGTGACCATCAATGGCGCACGCTCGGTCAGGGCCAACAACTGCTCGAGCAGATCGAGCGAGGTCGGGTCGATCCAGTGAAGGTCGTCGAAGACCAAAACCATCGGCTGCATCTGGGCCAGGCGTTCGAAGCAAGCCAGCGTGGATGCGAACACCTTCTGGCGGAGAACCGGAGGATCGAGGTAGCGGATGATCTCGAGGCCCTCCGGAGGAAGCTCTATCCCCAGCATGGAAGAGATGTGGGCCGCGGCCTCTTCCGCGCCTTCGGGCATGATCGCCGCCAGGTCCGATTTGACGTGTTCGTACTGCTCGGCCTCGGTCCAATCCGGTCGCAAGCCGAAGCAATCTGTCACAAGATCGACGCAGGGGGCAAATGGCGTGGTCGACTCGTAGGAGAGCGAGCGACCCTCGTGCCAGCGCAAAGGCGGGCCGGATTCCGATGGTTCGTCATCGGTGTCATCGGATGAAGCATTCCGGATGGAACCCTGGGACGCAAGGGATTTGCGCAGTTCCGTCAGCAGCCGGGACTTGCCGAGACCGGCCTCGCCGATCACCGAGACGATTTGACCTCGGCCGGCGCACAGTGCGTCGATCGCCTCCCTCAGTGTGCTCATCTCCCGGTCGCGCTCGATCAAGGGAGCGTCCAGTCCCTGAATGCCTCGCATCTGCCCACGAGCGGCCTTCGGGCGGAGGACACGGTAGATGCGAACAGATTCGCTCTTGCCTTTGACCTCCAAATCGCCCAGAACTTCGAATTCGAAGAGGGGGGCAACCAGTTTGTGAGTATCGGAGGTGATCAGAATCGCGCCCGGCTCGGCGTTCTGTTGAACACGAGCGGCCAGGTTGACGGCGTCGCCGAGCGCCAGGTACTCCATGTGGAGATCGGTTCCGATGTTCCCGACGACCACCAGGCCGGTGTTGAGACCGATACGCGTCTGAAACTCGGACACGCGACCCTTCTGCCGGAGATCTGCAGCATACTCGCGCATCGCGTTCTGGATGTCGAGAGCAGCCAGTACGGCGCGTTCGGGGTCATCTTCATGAGCCAACGGCGCGCCGAAGAATGCCAGGACCCCGTCACCGAGCAGTTGAGCGATCGTGCCCTCGTAATGGTAGACGGCCTGACTGACAAGCCGATGCGCGCCGGAAACGATATCCCGCCAATCCTCGGGGTCCATATTCTCGGCCATCGCAGTCGATCCGACGATGTCCGAGAACAAGGCGGTGACCATCTTGCGCTCGCCCTGCAGTCCCCCGCTCGTCCTTGCATCCTCGAGCTTGGCTCGCAGATCCCGTGGGAGGTTCGCCTGAAGTTTCGCTGTGGCGGTGCTTGCAGGGGCAGGATGGCCGCCCTGGTCACCCATTAGGGAGTGGCCGCAGTTGAGACAGAACTTGGCCCCGGCCGGCACTTGCTGCCCGCAGTTGGGACAGGATGTCGCCAGCGGACTGCCGCAGTTCATGCAGAACCTGGCGCCGTCCGGGTTGGGTTGGTGACAGGAGGGGCAATTCATCGGTGAACACTCACGAGAGTCGAGTCGCTCGTTGATGGTGGCAGCGGCGGGATCTTTCGCGGACGGACGGGGAAGGCTGCCCCGCGCGTCGGTGAGTGGATTATACAGTGAATCAGGACAGAGGTTGTCC
>CAZGRL010000072.1:0-784 GCA_964528155.1 uncultured Anaerolineaceae bacterium | reverse complement strand
GATTGGGGAGGGACGGCACATTCCGGTGGCCTCCGTGATCAGACGATGTGCTTCGACGCCCCAATCACGGGGCTGCATGTTCGATTGCTGGCCGCGCGCGATTGACCTCCGCCCTCAAATCCTCTAGACTTGGATCGTGCTCGCCAAGGTCCACTCCTGCGCCATTGTGGGGCTGGAGGGGGCAATCGTTGAAGTGGAAGTGGACACTTCGCGCGGGCTTCCCTCCTTCACCATCGTCGGGCTCCCTGATACTGCCGTACAGGAGAGTCGCGAATGCGTCCAGGCGGCGGTCAAGAACGCCGGCCTGATGTTTCCGCGTCAGCGGCTGACGGTCAATCTGGCGCCGGCGGCGTTGCGCAAGGAAGGCCCGGCGTACGACCTACCGATCGCGCTGGGGGCGTTGGCCGCGACCGGGCAGCTCAAACATGAATGGCTTGAATCGACGCTGGCCGTCGGTGAGCTTTCGCTCGACGGTTCGGTGCGACACGTGCGAGGTGTGCTGCCGATGGCGGCGCTGGCGCAGCACAAGGGCTTTCGCCGTCTCCTTGTTCCGGCGGTGGATGCGCGCGAAGCGGCCCTGATCCCGGAGATCGAAGTCATCCCGGTCGAGTCGCTCACGATGCTGGTCAATCACCTGTCGGGCGTGGTCCCAATCGAGCCGATGAAGCACATCCAACCGCCGTCGACGCCGGCGGCGGGTGCGACCGACTTCCAGGAGGTCAAAGGCCAGGAGCATGTCAAGCGCGCCCTGGAGGTGGCCGCGGCCGGCGGGCACAACGTGTTG
>CAZGRL010000071.1:0-18378 GCA_964528155.1 uncultured Anaerolineaceae bacterium | reverse complement strand
TCGTGCTTCATAACGATTGTTGCCGTCTGCCAGGAAACGAATACGCGGTCCAGCGCCCGCTGTCAACGGGGTGCCAGAGGCGGCGGTTCACTCGTTGAGGTGGGAGATCCTGATTGGTTGGAACCGGCAAGCACCTCTGGAACCTGCCTGAGCTTCTCGGCGGCCGCCTCGGGTGTAATGTCGCGCTGGGGTTCGGCGAGCATCTCGTAGCCCACCATGAACTTGCGCACGCTGGCCGAGCGCAGGAGTGGGGGAAGGAAGTGGGCATGGAAGTGTAGCTCGGGGTACGCTTCCCCATCGGTCGGCCGCTGGTGGAAACCCATCGAGTAGGGGAATGACATCTGGAACAGGTTGTCGAAGCGGGCCGTCAGTCGTTTCAGGATATCGGCCAGGGCTGCCGTCTCCTTCGGTACGAACTCGGACAACGAGTCGATATGGCGGCGCGAGAGCAACATAACCTCGAACGGCCAGACGGCCCAGAAGGGTACGAGCGCCACGAAGGCTTCGTTGTCGCACACAATGCGCTCCGACGCTTCGATCTCAAGGCTGAGGTAGTCGCACAGCAGACACGACTCGTGATCTGACATGTACGCGCGGCAGGCGGTCAGTTCCTTGGCCGGCTCAGTTGGAATGGATTCGGTCGCCCAGATCTGCGCATGCGGATGAGGGTTGCTCGCCCCCATCATCGCCCCCTTGTTCTCAAAGATCTGGACATAGTTGATCCACGGGAGCTCTCCTAGCTCGAGGTATTGTTCTTTGAATGAATCCACCACTCGGCGCAGATCGTTCAAGCCAAGCTCGGGGAGCGTGAGATCGTGCCGGGGCGAGAAACACACGACCCGGCAGGTGCCGCGCTCTGAGCGGGCAACGAGCAAGCCTCCCTGATCGTGATCTGCCAAGGGCGTCTCTTCGAGGAGGGCCGGGAAGTCGTTGTCGAAAACGAATACGCCCTGGTAGTCAGGGTTCCGCGCCCCTTCGGCACGCGCATTGCCAGGGCAAAGATAGCATTCGGGGTCGTAGGCTGGGAGACCGACGGAGGATTCCGGTTCCTCCTGGCCAAGCCAGGGTCGCTCCGTCCGATGGGGAGAGACCAACACCCACTCGTTCGTCAGGGGATTCAATCGCCGGTGAGGTCTTGTGAACATGTCTCGGACGGGAAATCAGCTAATGGTGGGCGTCTGAAAGAAATGCAGGACGATCCGCAATCACCGGAAATGGATCCTCAGAGAGCGTTTCCGGTCGGCGACAAGGGCTCCTCGCCGGCCTGAGAAACGAATCCCGGAGCAGACAGATGCCGCCGTCAGTCCATTCTCCTCCTCAGGAGAGCCTGCAGTGCCACCGAGATGACGATGATGCCGCCGTAGATGAGCTGCGTCCAGTAGGCCGTCCAGCCTGACGCAACGATACCGGGGTTGATGATGGCGATGATGAAGGCGGCGATGAAAGTGCCAAAGATGCTGCCCGTTCCACCGAAGACCGACGTCCCGCCCAGGAAAACGGAGGCGAGCGTGTTCAGAAGGTAGCCTTCGCCGAGAGTGGGCCAGAGGAAAAGAACCCCTTCGCTGACCACGAAGCCGGCAAACGCCGCCGCCACCCCCGCGACGGCGAAGGTCAGGATCTTCGTGCGATCGACATTCACGCCCATAAGCCTGGCGCTTTCCGTGTTGTCGCCGGTCAGATAGACATGTGCGCCAAACTTGTGACGGTTCAGGAAGAACCATGTGACCACGGCGAAGGCGATCGTCCAGATGAACTGCACCGGTATGCGGCCGGCGACGCGGCCGACGAGCGCGGGATAGAGGAGGGTCGCCTTGACCGGAGTCATCCCCAGGCCCTGGCCATTGGTCACGACCAGTACGACGCCGCGCCAGAAGTATTGTGTTCCAATGGTGGCGACCAGCGATGGGATCCCGAGCCGCACCACGATGACACCGTTCAGAAGCCCGGCAAACAGCCCCGCCAGCAGGCATGCCACGAAGCCGAGCCACACGCCGAGGCTCGGGTTGGTCTGAGCGAAGGCGAGGAACACCACATCATAGGCGGCCATGCCCCAGGCCATGATGGAACCGAAGGAGAGATCGATCTCCTTGGCGATGATCACGAGCGTCAAGGGGATCGCCATCAAGGCGTAGTAGGGCGTCGTAGACATGAGTGAGTTGTAGATGTCGTAGGCGGCAAAAGTCCGGGGCGAACGCCACAGGAAGAACGCCCAAAGGACTACGAGGACGCACACGATGGCAATTTGTTGCGAGTATTTGCGCAGCAACCTCAAAACTCGATTCCGACCTGCGCCAGGGGAGAGTGGTCTCGCTTCCGTAGCAGAATTCATGGCACTCGCTCCAGCCTCAACCGGCCCCGCGTTTGGTCTGTTCGAGAGTCCCCGTTCGGGCGACATTCGACATCCTCTCGATGAGCTCATCGAGCGTGACTTCGTCTTTCTTGAACTGACCGGCCACGGAGCCTCGGTCCAGCACGACGATCCTGTCGGCGATCGGATGGACGTGAAAGATATTGTGATCAATGAAGATGGCCGACTTTCCGGCCTCTTTGATCCCTCGGACGAACTCGATGCATTTTCTCGTTTCGGTCACCGAGAGGCCCATTGTCGGTTCATCGAGAATGATGAGCTCGGCCTGGAAGTAGAGCGCGCGTGTGATCGCCACGCCCTGGCGCTCACCGCCTGAGAAGGTTCCAACCACAGATTCCGGAGTGACGGCCGATGACGTGAACCCCATGGCCGTGTTCATCAATCTCCGGGTTTCGCTCCGCATCGCGGCCAGATCGAGCACGCCCCAACGGTTGCTGAGTTCACGCCCCATGAAAATGTTGCGCCACAATGATTGAAGGTCCGCCAATGCCCTTTCCTGGTAGACGACCTCGATTCCCAGATCGCGCGCTTTTGCCACGGAAAAGTCGTCGATCTTTTCGCCCTTCCAGAAGATCTCACCCCCGGGATCAGGCTGATGATAGCCGGTGATGATCTTGACGAGGGTCGACTTACCAGCGCCGTTGTCGCCGAGCAGGCCGACGATCTCGTTGTTCCCTACCTCGAAATTCACGTTGCGAAGGGCAGCCACCTCGCCAAAGGTCTTGGAGACATTCCTCATCTGGACCAGATCGGCCATCAGAGCACCTCCCGCTGATGAAACGAAGAGACCTGACAGGTCCTTAGGACCTGTCAGGTCTTTGCCCGATTACCGGATGTTCTTTTCCGCAAGGGGCGCAACGAAGTCCACGTTGCTCTTGTCGACGAAGCCTCCGCCGGTGTTGACGTAGAGACCGGAGAAGCCGTAGACCTTGGTCAAGCAGATTTGCAGGATGGGCAGGTACCCCTGCAACCACTCCTGTTGGTCAATCACCAGCCCGGTCCAGCCGCCCTGGATAGCGGTGATGGTCGCCGGGGAGAGGTCGAATCCTGCAATCTCGATGTCGCCCGGATTCTTGCCGGCGGCCTTCATGTACGTTTCCGCCGTGGCGGTCAGGCCGCCGTGATCAATCACCACCAACTTCACGTCGGGGTGTGAGGCCACATAGGCCGTGAAGGTGGGCGTGCCAGCCACCGGGTCGGCGTTCGTGGCGTCGTCAATGGGGATGTAGTCCACGGTCAGGCCGGCCGCCTCGAGCGCGTCGATGACGCCCTTGGTCCGAAGACCTCGGGTCGGTTGCTCAAGTAGACCCCAGACCATGGCCCGGTCGCCCGATTTCAGATCGAAGCGCTTGACGGCTTCGGCGCCCAGCGCCTGGCCAGCCGTGTAGTTGGAGGCGCCGACATAGCCGAAGCCGGCAGCGGCATACTTGTCGATCATGTTCGGAAGCTCGGTGTTCTGGCTGGTGACGATGATGCCGTTGGATTCGGCAGCCTCGATCAGGGGATCGAAAGCTTCGTCACCGGGATGGCCCATGACGGCGATTCCGTCCGGCTTGGTGGCGGCGACTTCCTGGAACTGCTGGATCATCTGTTGCGGATCCCAGTCCGACCAAACGTACTGGACCGTGGGTCCCAGATCCTTTTCCGCTTGCACGGCGCCGTTGTAGACGTTGACGGCGAACACACCACCTGCCGGTCCGCCAGGGAAGAACACGATGTTCACACCGCTGCACCAGTTGGCGGCTTCCTCGACCGGTGCGGCGGTGGGCTGGGCCTGGGCTGCCGTCAGCTGTGATTGCAGATCACCGACCTGAGTCTCAAGCGCAGCGGCATCACCGCCTGCTTGCTGGGCTGCGGCCAACCCCGCCTGGGCCGTGGCAAGTTGCCCCTGCAGGTTCTCGACCTCCCCGGAGGGGGCTGCTGGGGCGCAGGCCACCAGGAGCAGACCGATGACCATGACCACGGCGAATGATTTGCGTAACATTGTTCTCTCTCCTTTCGAGATGAATTGCGGGTGTTACTCCCACTCGCCAGAAGGATGACTCTTCTCTCCTGCCTCCGATGCGATGCTCCATCTCCTTTCCTCATGCGACGACCGTGGTTCGTCTGGTCTGTCTGACGGATCGAGATTCAGCCGCGATGACCCCCGGTGTCGTTGACGAGCTTGACTTGGTCAGATTTCATCCTTGGAGGCCAAGCATGCCACCCCACGCTGTCCTCCGTAGCCACATTTCACTGCCCGTAGACGTTGGTGTAACGGTCGTGCAGTCGTTCAACCACACCGGGAGGGATCTCCCTCGGGTTTCCCAATCTGCAGGGCGAGCCAGGCCGTTCGGGCGACGTCCTCGACCATCACGGCCGCCTTGACGGCTGCTTCACCGCTCTCTCCGACCGTGAAAACTCCATGGTTCTTGAGCAGCACTGCAGGAGAACGCCCGAGAGTCTCGACGACAACCTTTCCGATCTCTTCTCCGCCGATCAGGGCGAACGGCCCGCACGGGATCGGCCCGCCAAATTCGTCCGCCTGAGCGGTAAGGTAGACGGGGATCTCTCGGCCGATGGCGGCGAAGGCCGTGGCGTAGGCGGAGTGCGTGTGAACGATTCCGAACACATCCGGCCTATGTCGGTAGATGTAGAGGTGGCTGGCCGTATCCGATGAGGGTTTGAGACCGCCGTCGACGACCCTTCCCTCGAGGTCGACAACCACCATGTGCTCCTGTCGCAGCCGGTCGTACCTCACGCCGGATGGTTTGATGACGACGAGGTTCGTGTCCGTATCACGAACGCTGACATTGCCTCCCGTCCAGCTCACAAGGTTGTTCCTGGGAAGCTCGAGGTTGAGTTCGAGGACCTCTTGACGCATCGCTTCCAGCACGCGTTTCCTCCCAACCCCGCGGCCCGGTTCAGGCCGTAGCGATGACTTCAGCCCGCAAGGCCTTCAGGCGTTTCATCACGTCGTTCGCGCCACGCCCAAAGTAGTCGTGCAGCGTTTGGTATTCGTGGTACAGGCGATCGTATACATCCTTCTGCAGCGGGTTCGGCACGTAGCTCTTGTCCCGCAGATGCGCCATGGCGCGACTTGCCTGGACGATCGTGTCATAACCCCCGGCGTCACTTCCGGCGGCTACGGCGCCGAACATCGCCGACCCCAACGCGGGTGTCTGTGTCGAGCCGGCAACGTGGACCGTGCGTCCGGTGATGTCGGCGTACACCTGCATGAAGAGCTTGTTGCGATCCGGCAGCCCGCCTGTTCCCACGATCTCATTGACCGGAACGCCGTTCTCTTCAAACGTCTCGATGATCACTCGAGTACCGAAAGCTGTGGCTTCGATCAGGGCGCGGTAGATCTCCTCCGGCTTCGTCGACAGAGTTGCCCCGATAAGCAGCCCCGTAAGGTCGACGTCAACCAACACGCTTCGGTTTCCGTTCCACCAATCCAGTGCAAGAAGTCCGCTCTCCCCCGGCTGCAAGGCCGAGGCTCTCTCCTCCATCAACTCAAGAACGCTCAGCCCTTGTTCCTTGGCCTGCCGTTCGTACGCTGCGGGAACGCAGTTGTCGGCGAACCAGGCGAAGTGGTCTCCGACGCAAGACTGTCCGGCCTCGTAACCAAAGTGCCCCGGAATGATGCCGTCTTCGACGCAACCGCACATGCCTGGGACAATGCGCTCGTCCTCCCCGAGAAGCATGTGGCAATTGGACGTACCCATGATGATGACCATGCGGCCCGGCTCGACGACCGTGGAGGCAGGGACGGCGACGTGGGCATCGACGTTCGCAACGGCAACCGCCGTCCCGGGTCTGAGGCCCGTCCAGCTTGCAGCTTCATCCCTCAAGCCGCCCGCAAGGCCGCCCAGCGGGGCAATGGCCCGGGTCATCTTCTCGTCGATGACATGTTCCAGGCGGGGCGCCAGAGCCTTGAAGAACCCGGAAGGTGGGAAACCCTCACGCTTCGACCAGATCGCTTTGTAGCCCGCGGTGCAGCTGTTGCGGCTCTCGACACCCGTCAACGTCCAGACGATCCAGTCAGCCGCCTCCAAAAACCGATCGGATGCTTCGTAAACCTCCGGGGCCTCGTCCAGGATCTGCCAAACCTTGGGGAAGAACCACTCTGAACTGATCTTCCCGCCGTAGCGATCGAGGAAGGGATATCCAAGCTCACGCGCGATCCGGTTCAGTTGGTTGGCTTCCGGCTGAGCGGCGTGATGCTTCCAGAGTTTCACCCAGCTATGTGGGTTGGTTCGCCACTCGGGCAGGAAGCACAGTGGCGTCCCATCACCTTTCGCAGGAAGCATGGTGCAGGCCGTGAAGTCGATGCCGATCCCGATCACATCCGCCGGGTCGACCCCGCTCTCTCGAAGGACGTCAGGAATCGCGTGCTTGATCGATTCGATATAGTCGTTCGGATCCTGAAGGGCCCAGTCCGGCCCGAGCGGAATGTCCGTGCCGGGTAGTCGCTCGTCAATGACGCCGTTGGCGTACCGGTGGACGGCTGTGGCGAGCTCGCCTCCATCAGCCACGTCGACGAGAACGGCGCGAGCCGACTCGGTTCCGAAGTCGACTCCGATCGAGTACTTGCGCCGGACCATGCTTAGCCCCTCTAATCGACTTCCAGCACCGCAGGCCGGAGCAGTGTGTGCCCTTCGAACTCGGCTTCCAGCATCGGCCAGTCATTCATGGTCGTCAGAATCTCAATCCCATCCGGCCCGACCAGGATGGTGTCTTCCGATTTCGCGCCGGTGATCGTCGGGTTCCATGCGTACGCCTGACCCGCCCGCACGATATCGTCCGTCTCTTCGGAGACGACAAACTCACGCGGTTCGTAGCCCACAGGTCCTCCCTGGTGATGCAGTCGCCACTCCTCCGGGTATCCAACCCGGGCGTAGGCCGCCAGTCCGGCCTTGAATACCTGGCCCATCGGCTGGCCGGGCTGAGTTGAGGAGATGAAAGCGGCGTCGACAGCGGCAACCGCCTCCGCCCGGCGCCGGAGCTCGTCCGGCAATCGACCGAAGTGGATCAGCCGGGTCACAGAGCACACCAAACCATGCTGCCTGCCGCATAGCACGAGCATGGCGTACTTCTCCAGGACTCTGGCGGTCGGGAGGGGGTGGCGGAAGGCAGAGACGCGCTCGTCCACGGCGACCAGATTGACGATAGGCAGGACGCCCAGGCGGAGGGCTTCCTCGCCGAGCGCGGCGGCAATGTCGTGCTCGGTCATTCCTGGGTGAACGGATCGAATCGCTCGATTCATGGCGGCGGCGCACTTGTCCGCCAGGTCCTTCAGGCGGGCCTGCTCCTGCAAATGCAGATTGATTCGTAGCCGCGGGAACGCAATACTCAGGTCCATGGCGCCGGGGTAGGGCGAATCGGCTCCGAGGCGCCAGCCTCGCACCAACCCCTCGACTTCCCCCCGAGACTCGTACCACTGGCCCTCACGAAATTCCCACCCCTGGGCCGCCAGACCCTCTTCCCACTCCAATCGAGGCGCTTCAATGTTGTCGGTGATCAGGTAGCGACCGGAGGGGGAGATGAGCAGGCTGGCGGTGCTGTCTTCGGTGGCGCTGTTGACGTACGCCGAGGCGCCGCACGTGGCCCAGGCGAAATTCGGAACACGTCGGATCAGCATTGCCTCGAGGTGATGGTCCTTCAGCAGCTCCGCGACAGCGGCGAGTTTTGTCTCAAGTTCGCTCGTGTCCATCTGTGCCTACTTGTGGTAATACACGTCCCATCCGAGGTACTTGGTGAGCGCCTCGTGGACGACATCGGCGACCAGAGAAAGGTTGATCGCCACGTGGTGTTCGTAACCGTTATCGCAGATGTGGTGTAGGAGTGTCTGCAGCCCGGGTACGTGCACCACGCCATAGCCGCCGAATGTTGTCATCGGATCTTCGGTCAGCTCGCCCTCGCCCACGTAGGCCATGATGCGCCCGTTCAAATCATCGGTCGATACACGGCAGTACGTGAGTGCATCGGCGCGAACTCTCCCGACAATCGTGCCGAATGTGTTCTCCTTACCAACCGTACCGGCGATGATCTCCTGGTAACTCATCACGGGGACAGAGTCGGGGGAGATCGTCTGTTTGGCGAAGACGTCCTTGGGTAGATTCGAGCAGTGAAACACGGCGCACTTGTCCGGATCGTCGCCGTAGTTGTTGTTCCAATCGACGATAGCGCTAGGCTTGCCTGAAGCCAGGTTCAATGCGTACATTCCGATGACCCCGGCGACATCCGTTTCGCAAGCGCTGGGCATCAGCCTATTGCTCATCATGCTCATGACTGTGCAAGGGACGACCCCGTAGAACTCCTCCATGGCCGTCCAGCACTGGATGGCGCTCGCCTGAAGGTCATTCCTGGCCATCCAATCGTCGATGACCACCCCAAGCTTGGCGATCTTCACAAGCGACTCAGAGGGGATTCCTTTGGTCGAGACATACTTGACAATCTCGTCCTTCTTGGCCTTGACTCGGGCGTCCGCCTCACTCAGCCCGTCGATCCAGCCGAATAGCTCCGACAGGTCGAGAGTCTCGATCGAGATACCGGACCTCTCGAGAAGCTTTTCGCTGAAGCGGACGGTGTTGAATGCAGCAGGACGTGCCCCGATCGCACCCACCCGGGCATTCTTCAAACCTTTCACGACGCGGCACACGCCGGCAAAGCGAGCCAGATCTGCCCGAAACTCCGCGCTCTCAGGCGACAGAGTGTGCTGCGACGTCAGCGTGAACTTGATGCCGTACTGATGCAAGTTGTTGCAGGCCGACATCTTGCCGCAGAACGCGTCCCGTCGATCAGCGATCGTCATCCGCTGCGGGTCATCCGGGAAGGCTTGCACCAGCACCGGAACGTCAAGCTCCGACCAGCGCAGGGTGTTGGCAATCGCCCTCTCGTCACCGAAATTGGGCAGGCTCACCAGGACGCCGTCGATCTCGTGACGGTGCTGACTGAACAGGTCGGCGCACTTGCGGGCGTCCTGAAGGCTTTCGACACTTCCGAACTTTGTGTCTTCGGGCGACAGGGCGACGACTTGGATATCGGCCTGCTCGAGAGCCTCCAAGACGATCTGGCGGCCGGTCTCGCACAAGTGATCCGGAAAGAAGCCCCGGTTCCCCACAATCAACCCGAGAGTCACAGCTTCCATATGCGTTTCTCCTGAGCTGAGCACTCAGACTGTCAGCGCGAATGAATGGGCTAGGCGAGCGAGCTCTTGCGTGTGATCAATTCGGGCTGCACCCACAGCACCTCCGATTTGGAGTTTTCACCCTGCTTTCCATCCTGAATCATCCTGTGGACCAACTGCACAGCCAAGGTTCCCATTTTCTGCAGGTCCTGTCGGATCGTCGTTAGCGGGGGATGGAAATAGGCCGCTTCGGGGATGTCGTCGAAACCGACAACGGCCAGATCCTCCGGAACACGGCGACCGGCGCCGCGCGCCGCCCGGAGAGCGCCCAGAGCCATTTGATCATTGCTGGCGAACAGGGCCTCGATGTCCGGCGCCCCCTCGAGCAAGCGACGCATGCCAATATCGCCGCTCGCCGCCGACCAGTCCCCAAAGACCTCCAGCCGCTCGGTCGATAGCCCGGACTCGTGCATGGCATCGCGCCAGCCCGCCTCGCGTTGATGCGCCTCCCACCAGTTCATGGGCCCGGTGATGTGCCCGATTCGGCGGTATCCCTGCTTTAAGATATGCTCTGTGGCTTGGCGAGCGCCCCCGTAGTTGTTGACGGCGACCATCGTTGTATCTGGACGGGGCTGCATGTTGAGGAAAACCACTGGGATGGGGAGTTCCCGGGCCTGGCGGCAGAGCCAATCTCGATTGTCTTCATGCTCGGCAATCGCCCAGACGATCCCGTCGACTTGTCGTGATGACAGGTTGCTCAGTATTTGCTCTTGCTGCTTCTGCCGGATGTCCCCTGAGTGCATGAGTGCCACGACCATCGAATAGCCGAGTTCTTCGGCCTTCTTCTCGACGCCGACTACGGTGTGGGACGGGCCGTAGTGCTCCAGGCCGAAGACCGCGATCCCCAGCGAGTGGCTTTCGCCCTGGATCAGGCTCCGTGCAACGGCGCTCGGACGATACCCCAGCTCATCGATCACTTGCTGGACGCGCTTTCGCGTGGACACTGAGACATCCGGGTGGTCGTTGAGCACCCGAGACACCGTGGTGGTTGAGACGCCAGCGACCCTGGCGACTTCTTTGATCGTGGGTTTCTTCAACGTTGGATTTGCGGTCTGTTATCGATACCGGTATCGATACCAGACACCCACATCATCGCGCTTGTTCAGGGGGCTGTCAAATAAGTCGCTCACGAGGATAAGAATATCGCCGGCCGGCAGACAGAATGGGCCGATCAAGGAGATGCAGCTGGGAGGGCATGCGGAAGGCTAGGTTGTGGGATGGGCGACCGTCGAACTGGTGTCGGCCCTGCCACCGGTCGCGTCCGACGGATCGATCCTGCGACGCAGAGGACGGGGAAGTGGGGGAGGGGCTCAGCCGTCCGCATCTAGCGGGCCAGCCCCGAACGAAGGGCGGAGCGGGAAGACCGCTGGCTGAAGGCCCGTTGCGGCAGAGTAGGCCTCGATCACGTGGGAGACGAACATGGGCGATTGCGCAACGTGGACGACCGCAACGATACAGCCCCCGAAGCCGGCGCCGGCCTGACGGGCACCAATCACACCCGGCCCGTGGGAGATCGCTTCGACCATCTGCTCCATCTCGGGCGAGACGATCTCAAAAAGGTCGCGCGCCTCCTCGAAGGACCGCTTCATCAGTATCTCTATTGCGCCGAGGTCTGCCGCCTTCAGGGCTTCAGCCATGTCAAGGACGCGCTGGTTCTCCCGCGCCACGAACAGGCACCGCCGGAGGATGGTCTCAGGTAGAGCATCGTGCTGTGCCAGAACCATTTCCGGGCTCACATCACGAAGGGCCTTGATCTGTGGGTCAACGCTGCCCAAGAGCCTGGCCCCCTCTTCACAATCCGCCCGCCGTGAGGCGTAACCCGAGCCCGTCAGCTTGCGACCAGCGCGGGTGTCGCAGAGGACGACCTCGATCCCGTCCGGGAGGGGGACGGTACGGCTGGTGATCGATCGACAGTCAAGCAGCAGGGAATGCTTCGGCCTCCCCATCACGGACGAATACTGATCGAGGATCCCGCATCGCATCCCAACGAACTCATTCTCCGCTCGCTGGCAAAGCACGGCCAATTCCACAGGTGCGATCTCCCAGTGGGCCAGCACCCTGAACAATTCAGCCGTAGCAACTTCCAAAGCGGCCGACGAGCTGACACCACCACCAACCGGAACCGTGCTGTGGATCAGCCCTTCGAATCCCCGGAGAGGGTAGCCCGCTTCCTGGAAAACCTTGGCTACGCCGCGCACGTAGTCCGTCCACGGTGAATCGAGATCGTGCTGAATCTCATCCAGGCTGAACGATCCGCCCCCGGGGACATTCAGGGAATAGACCGTGGCCACCCGATCCGGCCGCGGCCTTGCGGCGATCCAGGTGTCCCGATCGATGGACATCGTCAGGACGAAGCCCTGGTTGTAATCCGTGTGGCTACCCATCAGGTCGGCCCGACCCGGGGCGCGCACCCAGACTGTCGGAGGTCCTCCGAAGCGACTCTCGAATTCCCTGGCGATCAGGAGGCGTCGGTCAGGGTAGTCTGCCAATCCAAGACCCAAGGTTCCGGCCATAGTCCTGGCGGCTTCTGGTCATCGACCGGGGGCCGGCGCCAGATGCGGGCGGGAGGCCATTAGCATGGCACAGCCCCGCTCGGCCCGCAAGCTTGAAAACCTCCGCGCGAGGCTCTAGCCTTTGACGCCGCCGGCGGTCAGCCCTTGTTCAAGAAACCGCTCGAGGGCAAGGAAGAGGATCACGACGGGGATGGTCATGATGGTCGACGCTGCCATGACCACGTTCGGCCTGGGGGGGGTCGTTGAAGATCGTGTCGATCTTTGTCGGCGTGGTGAGGAGATCGCGGCTGTCCTCTGCGTCGCGGGGTAGCCTGATGCCAAAGGGCTTCCACACTCGCTCTTCTCGATGAGCAAGCTGGAGGATCCGAAGAAGGTGCAGCGGTCTATGGAATAACAAGATCGATGTCAATTAGCATCCGTCATCGCCCCCTTGCGATTTAGTATCCGATCCAAGAGCAGAATGATAACCATCCACGCTACGAGCCGGAATTGAACGCCAATTTGAACACTGTGCCTCTCGATCTCCAGGGGCTCGGAGTACCAAATCATGAACATCGATGGAATAATGCTGACGATCAACACCTGGGTCACAAGCCATTCATGACCCCTATGACCATACCTAAACCAATAGCGTGCAGTCACAAACATCATTGGAAGGAGCATACCGACCAGGATGGCGGGTGAGGTTGGATAGAGATGTCGAGAAAGCAACTTGATCCTTTCCGGGATCTCGAGCGACGGATACGTTGGCTTCCTGTATTCAATGTTGCTACCGTCCAACAGCTTTTCCGAGTTTGCGAACGGCTGGGATATGAACTCCAGTGGATTGTGCACAAGATACTTCAAGTACACGATCCTTCCATACCGTCGTATCCAGTCGCGCAGAGGCCCCATGTCCGGGTCGCTCGAGATCAATGCCTGATACTCGTACCCGACCATGCTAGGGGTTGCTAGGAGTTTTCCGCTGACCGGTAGTCCGTTATCCTCATAGTATTTCAATGCTCTCGCATCAGGAATGACCCGAAGCACCAAGTGGTCATAGTAGGGGACTATCCATCTGTTTCCAAGGGAAATGGATATTGTCTGCACGGTGAAGACGGATACCGCACAGGCAACGCATGCAGCATATACCTTCCATTCATCACCATTTACCTTCCGCGCCAGAACCGCTGCGATGATCACAAGTGCGCAATGGAGGATAAAGAACGCATTTGAGTCTCTCGAAAAGGAGTACAAGACGAGGACAGTTGAGCCGCCAGCAAGTGATATTACCTTTGCCGTGAGCCCCTTTCTCTTCACCGAATCCGGCCTAAGCAGCAAGAGGATTCCTATCAATAGCGCGAAGAATGACAGTGATAACGACTCGGACAGCATCAAGCTATCCCAGAGGCTTATCTCGAGGCTAACGCTGAAAAACGTGACCGTGCAAACCCTACCGGTCGCAAGAATCTCCGACGGAGGGTCCGGGCGAGGGAGAATCCGAGAAAGGACCACGAAAGGATTGAAAGGGCGGTCTGCCACTCCGAGACAATCCTCATACTCGCGCGGTCAGATACATTGCCTTGAGTTATGCCGATGATCCTGTAAAGTAGGGGGAGAGTGAAGGATCGTTCGCCTGCCAAGATCGATGGACTGAATCCCAGCGTCTCAGATGCCCTGACATACGATTGGGTGTCCCGGAATACTCTCTCGCCATTGAACTCAAGATATGTGCGCTTGGTTGCCACGAACACAACGACAAGGAACGCAAAGGCGAGAATCTGCAGGAAGGGTCGTAGACGAGAGGGAGGGGTATCCGAAATCACGAAAAAGAAAACAACTAGAGCGAGCATGCCGGCAAAGTACAAAGTGACAGCACCGAAATACAAGAGTGTACTTGCGGCTGACAGTCCGCCGAGTGAGAAGCCATGGAGCACGGTTGTGGTGGCCATTTCGTCCGCGGAACCAAGGTCGAGCCGTATTGTCTCCTCATCCCACTGAATTACGGCAACCCCTGCTTCATGGCCATAGCGCAGCGTCAATGCCACCCCGCCTGGCATGGGCCCATCAAGCTCGAGAGGCGAGGAGAAGGTCTTCTCGTTGATAATGCGACCGTCTTCAACCTTCCACCCGTTCGAGAACGACAAGGCCTCCAGAGGGACTCCGTGACCGTCAAGAAACCGCATTTTGCTTACCTCAACCGAAGTGCCACCAGTGGAGCCACCACTCCGTGCCGCAGAACTGATGCTGAGGTGGTGGTTCTGAGACAATCCGGGCAGAGGAGCGGGAAACGCTAGGAAAAGAAGACACGTGGCTCCAAGGGAGAGGATGAGAATCCGGATGCAACTGACACGAGAATACCCCCTCAATTTAGGAATAATGAAATAGGCGGTAAACAAGGTCAATGGCAGAAAGACGATAGGGACGAAAAGCGGGAAGTACACGAGCTTGCTCAGCGGGTAGACTTCCCATTGATTAGACGTGTATCTAATGGTGAAGATGAAGCTCCATGAGATAGCGATAGATAGCAGTGATGGCCAATATCGAAGGGCGTTCCCGAGGTCAGTTCTGACTCTTGCTATGGGACAAGTAGGGGTCATACTCGCCGCTCGGGAGCCGGTATCCAGCATGCCTTGGAGGCAGCCCAGAGCGTTGATCGTCTCGCATGAAGAAGGGGCTTTCGCGCTCCTGGGGCCGAGGTTCTACGAAAGAGTTCAGCTAAGAGTTGCCCTAGCGGTCGGCACTGGTCTGTTCTCCTCCGCCTCTGGGATAGCTCGGTCGATGCCTCGATCCACGATCCTCCGCTGACCGGACTTGTCACCGTCCGTGAGCTCCTACAGGGGGGCGGAGTTTTCCTCCATGCATCCTCTTCTAGTCTACCGAGCGTCACGCCGTCGGCAACGCCAAGACCGGCGCTGGCATAAGGGAATTCAGACTGCTCCACTCCGGCAGAATTGCGAACTGGGTCGGGATGCCGGTCAGGATGGCGAGTTGAAGCCGGAAGGGTCTTCCGAGGGAGACGCTTACCTGCCTGCTGTTCCGAGCACCTCAAGCGCACGGCATCCCTCCTCTGGGGGTAGTCGGGGAGACGGCGATCGGAACGCTTCCAAGATGGCACATGGGCCGGTCAGCCGCAAGCATGTGATGGGTTGGGCGAGACTCTAGCCCTTGACGCCGCCGGCCGTCAATCCCTGCTCGAGGAACCGCTCGAGGGCAAGGAATAGGATGACGACGGGGATGGTCATGATGGTTGATGCGGCCATGACCACGTTCGGCCTGGGGGTAGGGTCGTTGAAGATGGCATTGATCTTGATTGGCATCGTGAAGAGGTCACGACTGTTCAGGAAGACCAGCGCGTACAAGAACTCGTTCCAGGCGATCATGAAAGTGTAGATCGCAACGGAGACCAAGGCCGGTATGGCAAGTGGAAGGGTGATCCGCCAAATGACGCCCATTCGGCTGCAGCCGTCGATCAGTCCGGCCTGCTCGATCTCGGAAGGGATCGTACGGAAGTAGTTCGCCAGCATGTACAGCGCGACCGGCAGGGTGGTCGCCAAGTAGGTCACGACAAGTACGGGCAGATTGTCCTGGACGTCAAATCCCAGACGCGAACCGATCTGCGCCAGCATGGCGAACAAGGGGATGATCAGCAGCACCCCCGGGAACAAATAGACGAGCAGGATCCCGTTCAGCAGGGCCTCCTTCCCGCGGAAGCGAAGTCTTGCAACCGCGTATGCTCCGAAGATCGAAAGGACCACTGCAATGACCGACGTCGGGACTGCCACTTTGAGACTGTTGGCGATGTTCTTACCGAAACGGCCGACAGGGCTCTCCGGGTCGAAGAGCTCCTGATAAGCCTCAAGTCTCAACCCGCTCGGAACATATACGGGCTCTCGGCCTCCGATCTCGGCCCTGGTCTTGAACGATGAGCTCACCATCCAGTAGAACGGGAAGAGGATGCTCGTCAGGAAGAAGGTGAACAACAACGCCGACACAAAGCGAGGCCAGGTGATCCAGTTGGCCAGGTGGCCGATTAGATCTCTACGATCCCGTTGCGGGGGAGCTTGCCTGATGCTTGATTCGGTCATCCCGCGCCTCATTCCTCGACGTTGCGCATGACCACACGGACGTAGACGATCATGAACACAACTAACAAGGCGAGGAGGATCATCGCCGTGGCGGCGCCCCGGCCAAAATCAAACAGCCGGAAGCTGAACTCGTACGTCAGTATGGGCAAGACTTTCGTTCCAAAGCCGCCACCCGTGAGCAGGAAGATGTCATCGAACTTGTTGAAGGTCCACATCAGGCGGAGAAGGAACACCGCGCCCAGGACGTAGCGCAGTTCGGGAAGCGTCACGTAGCGGAACTTCGTCAGGTTCCCTGCGCCATCGACATCGGCCGCTTCGTACAGCGTGGGGTCGATCGCCTGCAGCCTGGCGAGAAGCATGAGCATGGCAAAGGGGAAGTAGCGCCAGGCATCGATCAAGACGATGAGCAGCAGGGCAAGTCCGCGCGTCGCCAGGTACGCCTTGGGGAGCTCGATCACCCCGGCGCGAAGCAGGAGGTCATTGAGCACGCCGGAGGGTCTGGGATCGAGGATCCAACGCCACACGAACGCGACGCTGACGATCGGAGCGACGTAAGGGAACAGGAAGACGGCGCGCGCAAGGCCGCGTCCCCTGAATGGTCGGTTGAGCAGGAGGGCCGCAACCAGGCCGACGATGATGGTTGTCGTGGTTCCGGCGAACGAGTATACGACGCTGGTGACAGCCGCTCCCCAGCTTTGAAGCCCCTGGAACTTGAAGGCGAAATCGTTGAAGACCTTTGTGTAGTTCTCGAGACCGGAGAACGGGGCGTTGAACACGTTGTTCAGATTCTCCAGGCCGACATCGTGGAAGCTGATCCAGATGCTGAAGATCGCCGGGAACAGAACGAGACCGAAAACGATGATGGCTGTGGGGAGGATGAGCGCCCAGGCGAGACGCGTTTCGCGCGCCTGTAACGAACGCCAGCGGCGTGGGATCGGTAACCTCAAAGGAGTCGAAATGCCGGCCACATAGGCCTCACACGTCGATAGGCGATTTCAGTGTACTCGCGACCGCTTGACGACGGTCACACTCATTCGTGGATCGGGAAGGGGACCCGGCCGACGACCGGGCCCCCTGACTTGTAGGACAGACAGCAAGGGCTACTGGCGTTCAGCCAATAGTCCTTCCACTTGCTCCTGCAGGAACGCGGCGCCTGTCTCGGGTGTCATCGTGCCTTCCAGAGCGATATTGCTGAGCACGGTCGGGATCAACAACCGTCCCTCGATGTCGCCGACCACAGCCTTTTCCGTTGCGTCGTAGTCTGGCCTGAACAGCCATCGCTGCATGGTGTCGTAGCCGTTGGCGATTTGAGCCAGCGTATCCTCGGAGTAGTTGGCGAAGTATGGGCTGAGGGCTGACCATCCCTCGACGGCGGACTTTAACACAGGCACTTTGCCGAACGGCGCCAGGGCAAGGATATCCTGATAGCTCTGGCCGGTCAGGAAGAACTTGACGACATCCTGCGCCACCGGATCGGCTCCCTGCATGATCCCCAGGGTGACCAGCTGCCCGTAGGAGGCTGAGCCGTGGGGGCCTTCCATTTTCGGGGCGAAAGCCGTCTTTCCGGCCAGGTTCACGACCGGGATCTCGACATTCCCGCCGCTTTCAAGGCCGGAGCCCTCCACCAGGTCATCCATGATGTAGGTGCTGTAGAAAAGCATCCCGGCCTGATCCAATTCGTAGGCCTCGCGCGCACCGCGCCAGTACTGCGGCCCGGGGAGGGCGCACCTCTGCAGATCTGTCATGAACCGAAGGGCCTCGATCATTTCCGGCGTGTTCATCGTTACCTTGCCGGCTGAGTCAAACGGCCAGGCGTTGTTCGATATGGCCACCTGCTCGAAGACCTGGTGTCCGTAGTTCTGCGAAGTGTCAGTTCCGATGGTGATCGCGTATAGCAGGTTTTCCGTCCCGGGGAGAGCATCGCAAGCGGCGTTGATCGTCTCCCAGGACGTCGGCGCAGCTAGGCCGGCTTGGCTGAACAAGTCGGCCCGATACCAGATCGCCTGGATCCAGCCATCGTACGGGACAGCCGCCCGCTTGCCGGTGGCGGGATCGGTGACCATCTCTAAGGGACTCGCCCGGAAATCGTCTTCGCCGATGCTGGCGATCACGGCCTCGGATGCATCTTCGTCCAGGATTCCATCTGCGGCGAAGGCTGCAACGCGTTCAACCCCCATGCGGACGATATCGGGGAGTCGGTTGGCAGCCTGTGCAGTGGCGATTCGTTGCGAAATGCCGCCTTCTTCGATCGGGACGATG
>CAZGRL010000070.1:0-19014 GCA_964528155.1 uncultured Anaerolineaceae bacterium | reverse complement strand
TGGCGGAGCGCATCCGTTCGTCGGGATGCATGATGCGCTGGTTCACAACGGCGATTTCGCTAACTACGCTTCGGTCTGCACATATCTCGCCCAGCACAACTTGCATCCGCTCTTCCTGACCGACACCGAAGTCTCTGTACTCATGTTCGACTTGCTCCATCGCACCTTCGGGTATCCCCTGGAGTACGTGATCGAGGCGTTGGCCCCGACGACCGAAAGAGACCTGGCGCTCGTTCCGGAGGACAAGCGAGCTGTCTACAAGATGCTCCAAGCGGTTCACATCCATGGCTCTCCCGATGGGCCGTGGTTCTTCCTGATCGCCGGCTCCGCGCCAAACGGGGGAGACCGGCGCGTGGCGCGTCTGATCGGGATCACCGACACCAGCATGCTCCGGCCTCAAGTCTTCGCTTTGCAGCGCGGCGGTGAAGGCGAGCCGGCGGTCGGCTTCGCCGCCTCGGAGAAGCAGGCCATCGATGCCGCGCTCGAGAGTCTCTCCGCCGAGGATCGTCGATTCAATCCCAGGCCCGACCGGATCTGGAACGCCCGGGGCGGGAGTCACACAGATGGCGGCGCTTTCATCTTCGACGTCAAGCCAGACGCAAACGGCTCGGGCGAGCTGGTCTGCACCGACAAGTTCGGTCGCGAGATCGATATTCAGGATGGGGGTCTACCCTATCGACGCGCCTCATCCGCGAGCGGAGCGCGCAAACCCGCGCTCGAGCCGGAAGGGAGCGGCGCTGAAGTCTTCGGACGGGCTGCTCGAGAGATCCCGGGCTGGGACTATCCTGCGTTCGAGTCGTTCCTGGTATCGCTTGTGGAAGCCGCATCCGATGTGGAAGGCCGCAGGCGCGCCATCGAAGCCCTGACCTTGCTCGTCGACCGCCGCTACGCCACAGGTGGCTTGCGGCCGAGCTCGGTCCGATCGCTATGTGATCAGGCTATGGCGCGCGTGTTCGCCTCGATCGCGGAAACTCAGTCGTCAGGATTCACATTCGCTGGAACACCTGACGGCATTCCACGCTCATCCGACGACGGGCAGACGATCGTGATCGACGCGCGCGGGTTTGAGGTCGAGGGGCAGGGGTCGCTAGCGTACGCGTTGCGCGAGGCCACTCAGATCGGTTTCCGGCGCGTGATTATCGCCCACGCGCGTGGCCATCGGTTCATCGCGAACGGTCTGGGTGTGGGAACGGAGGGCGTGCGTATCGACGTGTACGGCTCGCCCGGGGACTATCTGGCCTCCGGGATCGACGGGGCGGAGATTCACGTCCACGCCAATGGCCAGGATCAGCTGGCTCAAATCATGAAGGCCGGAAAGCTGGTAGTCCACGGCGATGTAGGTCAGACCTTCATGTACGCCGCAAAAGGCGGATACGCCTTCGTGATGGGAAACGCCGCCGGCAGGCCGTTGATCAACGCCGTCGGCAAGCCTCGGGTGGTGATCAACGGGACCTGCCTGGACTATCTGGCTGAGTCCTTCATGGCCGGGGATCCGATGCACGGAGGCGGGTATGCAATTGTGAATGGGATCGCCTTCGGGCGAGATGGGGCTATTGTGGATCTGGAGACACCCTATCCTGGCGGGAATCTCTTCTCCCTCGCCTCCGGTGGAGCGCTTTTCTTGCGCGACCCTCACGCGCGCGTTGGCGCCGAGCAATTGAACGGTGGCACCTTCGCTACGTTCACCGAAGAGCACTGGACGTTGATTCGGCCGATGCTCGAAGAGAACGAGCGGCTGTTCGGCATTCCTGTCTCGCGATTGCTCAGCGTGGATGGGGAGATGTGGCGGCCGGAGCGCGTCTACCGGGTCATCCTGCCGGCGGGGCTCAAAGAGCTGCAACCCGAGGAGGCCTGGGTCGCCCACGCCGGCAACTGATCAGACGCCGGCCTAAGCCGATGGATTGGACCGGGGGCCGAGCCGCAGGGGGCTGAAGTCCGTCTCGCGATCGAATACGTCAACGCCCTCGGCTCGCTTGAGGGCGTTGACGACCGTATAGGTAAGCGGGGTGGCCACGGCCTCGTAGGCGCTCTTCACAAGCCATTGAGCAACGATCGCCGACCCCAGCACAGACAACGGCAGGATGCCGAAGAAGGCGATGCTGATGAAGATCGCCGAGTCGGCGCCCTCACCGACAAGCGTTGAACTGATGGTTCTGATCCACAGGAACCGGCCGGCGGTGCGCACCTTGAGGCGCGCCATCACATATGAGTTGAGGAACTCGCCGACCAGGTAGGCGATGAAGGACGCCGCCAGCAGACGCGGTGTGAATCCCAGAATCGCGCGATAGGCCAGGCCTGCCTGAGCCGGCCCCTCATACACCCCCGCAGTCCAACCCGCTGAAGCGGGCAGCAACCCGGCGATCCAGATCGCCATGACGGCGACCAGGTTGCAGCCGAACCCGGTCCAGATCGCCATCCGCGCCCGGGCATAGCCGTACACCTCCGTCAACACATCGCCCAATATGTATGTGATAGGGAAGAGGATGACTGCAGCCGGAAGGACCAGTCCGAACGCGTCGATGAGCTTGACGGCGATGATGTTCGAAACAGTCAGCGTGGTTGCGAATAGACCGAGGAAAGCGGGATACCAACGGGTGGCGTGAGCGCTATTCGGGGGGATCACGTTGGCCATCGACCGCCTCGACGGTGATGCTGATGCCGCCTCGCACTTTGAAGGCTCCTACAACCCGGCACCAGTGCGGTTCGAGCACCGCCGTCAGGTCATCCAGGATTGTGTTCACGACGTGCTCGTGGAACACGCCTTGGTCCCGGAAAGACCACAAATAGAGCTTGAAGGATTTCGATTCGACGATCTTCTCGCGAGGGATGTATTCAACGGTAATGGTTGCGAAGTCAGGCTGGCCCGTCGCCGGACAGACGCAGGTGAACTCGTCCGATTCAAGGCGGACGACGTAGCGTCGATCCGGGTGATGGTTGGGGAAAGTCTCCAGTTTCTTGCTGGGGGAGGCTTTGTTCTTCCCCAGGAGCGTCAGGCCTTCCAAATCGGAAGCATCGGTCATGTCGGTTACTCAGACTGCGACGGGCTTGCGTTCGCGCACGGCATCCCAAGTTCGACAGAATGCGCACCGCCCGGGCGCGGAGGTCGGCTGCCCGCATGTGGGGCAGGTGTTCAATTCCTCGCCGGGATCCGCTGATGTCTCGGAGAACAATCCCGCTTGCCGCGCACGAAGAAAAGCCAGGTAGAAGGAGAGTTTCGTTCCTGGTCGATCCGTCTCCATTCGGTTGAGAGTCTCTTTGTAGTATATCGACGTCGCTCCGACGGCATGCGGGCATTCGTCGTAGATGTACTCGATCCCACGCAGAAGCGCGTAGGCCGCTGTCTCGCGTTCGTACAGCCGGCAGAAAGGCTTGACCTTGCGCGCCAGGCCGTCTCTGGAGTCGAGGACCGGACCCTGCCTCTTGAGATACCCCGAAGCCCAGTTGAGCGTGTTGCCGAACAAGACTGCCACCTCGTCGTCCAGATTGTGGCCGGTCGCCAGGACCTGGTATCCGCCTTCACGGGCGATTCGATTCATAATGTGACGCTTGGTCAGTCCGCATACTGAACATGGCTTTCCGCGCCCACGATGTGTCAGCCGGGCGGCCTCAGGGATGCTCGCTCCTTCGACTTCCGCAACGTCGACCTTGATCAGATTCAAGCCTCTGGACTCAGCGAATGACTCACACCTTCGCTGTGATTCGGCAGAGTAGCCCGTGCCTTCGTCGATCCCAAGACCGATGTACAGCCCGTCCGCCTCGTATCCCAGTCGAGTGAGTACGTCCCACAGGCCGAGCGAGTCCTTCCCGCCAGAAACAGCAACCAGCACTCTCTCGCCGCGCGAGAACATCCGGTACCTTTCGATGGCGCGCTGGGTCTGATCGGGGATCCAATCCAGGAAATGCGGCCCGCAAAGCGCCAGCTTGTGATGCCGCATGTTGATCACGGCCTTGTTGGTGCATTTGCGGCACTTCATCGGGATCCGCCGGATATCACTGCCACGAGCCGGATGCGTTCGCCGTCCTGCAGGATTTCGTCCTCGGTGATCAATTCGCCCTGACGCGTAGGAATCACGGACTCGGGCTCGACTCCGATTTGCTCGAGCGCGGAGCGAACAGTCATCCCGGGACGCACTTCGTATTCCTTGTCGCGCAATCGCAAGGTCACGGTCACGTGATCACCTGGGTTCGCGGATTGTACCGTACGCCTAACGGAGCGTCAACAAATCGGCCCGGGCGTGTCGCATTTGGGGCTTTCGGCCTGGCCGGAGCGGTGTCGGCTCAGTCGGGCGCCAGATCGGGCTGCTCAGCAGTGCGCAGCGCGTGGAATGCGGCGATCGCCACTTCGACCATGCCCCGCTCCGGCGGCCGCGTCGTGAGCTCTTGAAGTGCAAGGTTTGGAGCGACCAGCAACCTGAACCAGGCACTATCCGGGAAGCGTGACGAAAGCCGGATGTACTCGTAGGCCAGGGAAGCCAGCACCGGGAGCAGGGCCAATCGGCTCAGTAGTCGAAGCAAGAGGGGGAGAGGCCCGAGCAAGCTGAAGACCAGGACAGAGGCCACCACGACGGTGAGCAGAAAGGCGGTGCCGCAGCGAGGGTGAAGCCGGGAGTACCTCAACACGTCGTCGACGGTGAGAGGCGAGCCCTCCTCGAACGCGTTGATGGTCATGTGTTCCGCACCGTGGTATCCGTAGACACGGGCGATGTCCGGGATGAAGCCGATGCCCCAGATGTAGAGTATCAGGATGGCCAGGCGGATCAGCCCCTCGACAAGGTTGGTAGGCCATCCGGGCCACGCCAGCCATCTTTCGATCAGGTACGCCGCTCCGACGGGGAGCAAGAAGAAGATCCCGACGCCGAGGGCCAGGGAGAACAGAATCGTCAGTGTAAGCGGGGCGCCTTCAATCTTGCTTTCTTCGCCGGCTTGAACGTTGGCCGAGTAGCTGAGCGCGCTCGTCCCCAAGACGATCGCGTCCCACAGTACGAATAGGCCTCTGATGAAAGGCGCCTTCGCCAGACGCCCGCGATAAGCCGCGCCGAGCACTCGGCGATCGATCTGGATGGAGGAGTCCGGCGCGCGCACAGCCACAGTCCACGCCGCGGTCCCGCGCATCATCACGCCTTCGATGACGGCCTGCCCGCCGTACATGGGCATCTTCTGATTCAAGTGCGTCGTCCTCCGGCAGGATGCGTGGGCATGGAGCCATCGCCCGGTCCGATGATGCGTCGAGGAGCCACGATTGTGCTCGGTGGATGAAGCATACAAGCGGGGCTAGGCGTCGGCCCCGAGTTTGTCGAGCAGACGGATATAGGTCTCGATGCCTCGGTAGAAGGTTGGCAGATTCTGCTTCTCGTTCGGGGCGTGCAGGTTGTCGTCGGGCAGGCCGAACCCCAGCATCAACGTCGGCACGCCGATCCTCTCCTTGATCAGCCCGACGACGGGGACGCTCCCACCTTCCCGCTTGAACAACGGCGGTTTGCCCCAGACTTCTTCGAGAGCCGCGCTGGCGGCGCGGGCCGCATCCGAGTCGAGCGAGACCATTGCCGGATGGCAGTGGGAGAGATCTTCGATCTCCCAGCTAACCGTCTTCGGTGCATTCTCCTCCATGTAGCTGCGCAAGGAGGCAGCGATCTCGTCGGGGATCTGATCGGGAACGAGCCGCATCGAGACCTTGGCCATGGCACGCGCCGGGAGGACGGTCTTGGAGCCGACCCCTGTGAAACCGCTCAGCAACCCGTTCACGTCCAGGGTCGGTCGCGCAGTGGCGCGTTCCGTGGCCGTATACCCCGCCTCAAAGGGGCGAAGCGCCTTCACCCTGGCTTTCTCCGTCCACCAGGCATCGGTCTGAGGCAGCTTGGCGAGCTCCGCCCTTTCCGCGGGTGAAAGGGGCAAAACTCGATCGTAGAACCCGGCCAAGGTGACCTTCCCTTCGGCATCGTACATCCCGCCGACCAGCCGGCACAAGACGGACGCGGGATTCTCGACGATCCCACCATAGGTGCCTGAGTGCAGATCTCCCGCCGGTCCTTGAAGCCTGATCTCGAAGTAGGCCAGGCCGCGCAGTGCGTAAATGAGCGCCGGCGTGTCCGCGGCGAGGATGCTCGCATCGGCGTTGAGGCAGAGATCGCATCGAAGGAGGTCTTTGTGTGTGGAGATGAACTCTTCCAGATTGGCTGATCCGACCTCCTCTTCGCCTTCGATCATTGTCTTGAGATTGAGCTTCAGCCCGGAAGTCTTGACGATCGATTCGAGTGCTTTCAGTAGGGCGACAAGCTGACCTTTCATATCGGAGGCGCCGCGAGCGTACAGGTTGTCGCCTCGAACCTCGGGCTCGAAAGGTGAGCTGTCCCACTCGTCGATCGGATCCACCGGCTGGACATCGTAATGGCCATAGAGCAGGATCGTGGGCGCGCCCTCCCCGGCCGCCATCCGTTCGGCGTACACGATAGGATGCCCCGCCGTCGGCATGATCTCCACAGGCGCGAACCCGAGACGTTCTAGTTCGGCCACGATCCATTCGGCGGCCCGGCGCATTTCCGGTGCATGCTCGGGGAGGGTCGAGACCGACGGGATGCGCAGAAGGTCTTTGTACTGACTCAAGAAATCCGTCTGATGCTCGCGGGCGTACTGGACGGCTTGATCGACGTCGCTCATTCTGGGGACTCCATTGATGTCCAGGATCGGGTGAGGGCGGAGGGCAATTCTTGCAGTATGTCACCAACCCGTTCTGGTCGAATCCGCGAACGCCGACGTAAAGCCGCGACCGCGGGTTGCGCCTCCGGACAGTCACGGATTATATCCCTCGAGCAGCGCTCGGCCAAGATGTAGCCGGATCGCTGGCCGAACCGCCACGTGGATGCCCGGCTATTGATGGTGATGCCCGAATATCCTTGAGATCAAGTGTAGAGGCGAGGAAGCCCCCCAGAATTCCATGGTACGCTTGAATTCTTCTCGGAATGCGATGGGTGAGGGATGGCCAGCGAAGCGATAGACGAACAGTCAGGCAACATGCGCGTCTACTCGGACATTCGAGGGACGGTCGGATGGACTCCGCTAGTGCGACTGAATAGAGTGACTCGAGGTTTGGCGTGCGAAGTCTGGGCGAAATTGGAGATGTTCAATCCGGGCGGATCGGTCAAAGATCGCATCGCGTTCCCCATGGTCGAAGCCTATGAAGCCTCCGGTGATCTCCGCCCCGGCGGTACTGTTGTCGAAGCAACTTCGGGGAATACTGGCGTTGGCCTGGCAATGGCTTGCGCCCTGAAGGATTACCAGGCCGTATTCGTAATGCCAGACAAGATGAGCTCTGAGAAGATCCGCCTCTTGCGCGCATTCGGGGGCAGGGTGGTCATCACACCCACCGCTGTGCCTCCCGACGACCCGCGCTCCTACTACTCTGTCGCGCGACGAATCGTCGACGAGACACCCAACGCCGTCCTGCCCAACCAGTATCACAATCCGGTGAACCCGGCCAGCCATTTCTCAACAAGCGCTCCCGAGATCTGGCAACAGACGCAAGGCCGTGTCACAGATATCGTCGTCGGGATGGGGACCGGGGGAACCATCACAGGTATTGCGCGCTACATGCGCGAGAGAAGCGCACCGGTCCGTATTGTCGGTGTCGATCCTCAGGGATCGATCCTGCATGAAGCCTGGAAACGTGGCGGCTCGGCCGAAGGCCTCGAGGGAACGAGCTACAAAGTTGAGGGGATCGGCGAAGACTTCATTCCTTCCACCCTCGACCTTTCGCTCGTGGATGACGTAGTGGTCGTGGATGACGCTGAGTCGTTCTTGTGGACCAGGCGGCTCGTGCGCGAGTAGGGCATCTTCTGCGGCGGCTCATCCGGATCGGCGATGGCAGGGGCCTTCAAGATCGCCCACGAGCTCGGGCCTGAACACTTGGTTGTCGTAATCCTCCCGGACTCAGGCTCAAGATACCTTTCGAAGATCTTTGATGATGATTGGATGAGAGAGAACGGCTTCCTGGCGACGGGCAGGAGGGCGATCACTGTTGGTCAGGTAGCCCGGTCCAAGGGATTGGCCCAGCTGGTCACGGCGCGTGAGTCCGATCGCCTCGCAATTGTGGTCGCGCGTATGCGCAGGGACGGTATCTCGCAGCTACCTGTTGTCGATGACAAGGGCCGGCTCAGCGGGATCGTATCTGAGATCGAACTTCTGAATCATCTCCTGGCAGAGGGAGGGGAGGCCGGCGCCGAAGGAACGATCGAGCTACTGGTCAATCGCGATGTTCGAAGCGCCCGCTCCGGTGCGCCGCTGGAGGACGTGCTTCCCGACCTTGTGACCAGGAAGGTCGTAGTCCTGGTCGATGGCGATAGCAAGCCCGACGGAATCCTGACGATGATTGATGCGCTTGAGTATCTGGCATCTCCGGATGGCGCATGAGACCCCTGCCTGACCTGCCGCACCTGCAGATCGTCCCGGCCGAGTCCCTCCAACCGCACGAGGCTGTTGATGAGGATCGGGTAGAGCCGTTGGTCAGGGCGCTGAAGAAGGAGGGAGTGCTCAGGAATCCCCCGATCGTTCTGCCTGTGACCGGGCGATCGGCGGAGTACGTCGTCCTTGACGGTGCCAACCGCACCACTGCCATCCGAAAGATGGGATTGGCGACCGCCCTGGTTCAGGTCGTCCACCCCGACGATAGCAACGTTCGGGTTGAGACGTGGAACCATGTCGTCCTCGAACTGGCACCGCAAGAGCTGTTGAAGATTGTGGGGGAGGTCGAAGGCCTGAGCGTCTCGACCACGGACATTGAACAGGGTGCATTCGATCTACAGACGGGCGAAGCCCTGTGCTACATCGCTCTCCCGGATGGTGCCGTGTGGGAAGTCACGAGCGGGCCATCCAGATTCCAGGAACGCGTCCGGCAGCTTGGGAAGCTATCTGCCTCATACAGCAATGCGGGGAGGATCGAGCGGGCAAGCGTGACCCATTGCCAGGGGTTGGACAAAGTGTATACGGACCTTGCCGGACTCGTGGTCTTCCCACGGTTTGAAGCGGGTCAGGTGGTTGCCGTCGCCGCCGACGGCCTGCTGTTCCCCCCGGGCCTGACGCGCTTCGTCGTCTCCCCCAGAGCGCTGCGAGTCAACTATCCCCTCGAGAGACTCGCAGTCGAAACCTCGATCGAAGAGAAACAGGCGGAACTGGACGCGTGGATCCGGGGGGCGGTTGCCCGGCGGGCGGTGCGCTACTACGCCGAAGCCACATTCTTGTTTGACGAATAGGCATGCCGGCGGAGATCTCAGGCGAGGGCCTGATCCAGATCGGCGATCAGGTCATCGACGGCCTCAAGGCCGACAGAGACGCGGATCAGGGCCGGATCGACCTTGAGCGGCGAGTCGGCGGTCGACGCATGGGTCATTGCTGTCGGCATCTCGATCAATGACTCGACGCCACCCAGCGACTCGGCCAATGCAAACAGCCTGGTTCCCTCGACAATCCGCTTGGCCTTCTCCGCTCCGCCTCGAGGGGTGAACGAGAGCATTCCGCCGGCATTCCGCATCTGTTGACGGGCGAGTCCCGCCTGAGGGTGAGAGGCCAGGCCGGGGTAGATCACGCGCTCGACCGACGAGTGGGATTCGAGGAAGGCTGCCAGCTTCGCGGCGTTGGAGGCATGGCGGTCCATGCGGACAGGCAGGGTCTTGATCCCCCTGAGTACGAGAAAGCAATCCATCGGAGATGGCACGGCTCCGACCGCGTTCTGCAGGAACCCCAGGCGTTCGGCCGTTGCAAGGTCCTTGACAATGGCGGCGCCCCCGACAACATCTGAGTGGCCCCCGAGGTACTTGGTCGTCGAATGGACGACGACATCGGCGCCGAGCGCCAGGGGCCGTTGTAGGCAGGGCGTGGCGAATGTATTGTCGACGCACACCAGCGGATGAGATCCCGCCTGTTGGGCGCCGTGGCAGATGGCAGCGATATCGCACAAAGTCAACATGGGGTTGGTTGGGCTTTCGAGCCAGACGAGGCGAGTGTTGGGCTCGATCTTGGCCAAGAAGGCCTCGGGATCGTCCGCGGCGGCAAAGGTGAACGAAACGCCGAATCTCGCATAGACACTCTCGAAGAGTCGATAGGTCCCACCGTAGAAATCATTCGAGGCCAGCACTTGATCGCCAGGACTCAGGAGACGCACCACCGCGTCGATGGCGGACATCCCGGAGGCGAACGCGAATGCGGCCTCACCTGCCTCCAATTCGGCTAGACAACCTTCGAGTGCGGATCTCGTAGGGTTGACGGTCCGTGAGTAGTCGTAGCCTTTGTGGCGGCCGACCGCTTCCTGCCTGTAGGTTGCCGTTTGGTAGATCGGGGTCATGACGGCTCCCGTCGCGGGGTCGGCCGGTTGTCCGGCATGGATGGCGAGGGTCTCGATTGCGTATTCAGGCTTCATGCGGGCCTCCAACTCATCATTCTAGACCGCACCGTTCGGTGCGGTCAATCAATCGACCCTCCGGCTTGTATCCCAGTCGCGTCAGGTTGGATCTATGCGTAGGGCGAGGCTCTCCATCCTTCTGTCTGGGATGCCTGCACGAGAGAGTCATGAGCCCCCAGTCGGGACACACGCGACTCCCGGGGATATAATCCCTTGCGGAACCCCCAGGGATCTCCGTGGACATCACATTCTTATCCTCCTCGGAAGCGCCCGTTCCCCCGGAGGAGATGCGATTCAGATCACTCCGGGTCGAACCGTATCCGGACGGTCGTCGAGTGCGTGTCTTGCTGGAGGTGACGCCCTTCCAGGTTCGCCCTAACCTCGAGATCCTGCTTCTCGACCAGGCCGGTGAGGTTGCCGCGAGCGCGCATATCGTCGAGGCCAGCGAGCCCAAGATGACGCTGACCCTGCATTTCCGTCGTGCCGCCGGGGGAGGCCTTTACACAGTGCGAGGGACCATGGGCTATCCGGATCGGCAACCAACCGACGTGACCGATGCAACGTTCGAGCTCACGCCTACCCAAGGCAATCCGGGGGAGTGAAACCTCACATCTCCAGCAGGACCGCTCCGGCATCAAACCCCTTCCGCCTCCCTGGGGAGCCGAGCACCAGGGAGCAAAGACGGCCCGCGGTCTGATCACCGCGATGCGCATGGCATGCCGTCTGCAGCCTTTCTCGAATGGCAAGACCCTGGGGCGGTAGAACGTATGGGCTAGTTCATTGAGGAGGATGCGGCCCCCGAGCGCTAAAGGCTATATAATGTCCTCACCGCGTTCGCGGGTGGCCCGCTGGAGGCCAAGCTGACGAGGATCCTCAAGACGCTATGTCAATCCAATAGGCGCGTGGCAGGGAGCCAGCTCCCGCTCATGGCGGATGGCCAAGACTGACGGTCTGCTGCGGCACCAAATAACCCCTCCGGTCTTCGATCCGAAGGCCAAGCTTCATCGCGAGCGCTTGGTCGACGCCATCCACGCCAACATCCCCCGCAAGTTGATCGCCATCGCCGCTCCCCCCGGGTACGGCAAGACAACCCTCCTGGCCGATTTCGCCGCCAACACAGAGCTCCCAGTCTGCTGGGTCAGGTTGACGGAAGCCGACAAGGACGTGATGCGGCTAGCAACCGTTCTGGCCGCCTCTCTCAAGAAGCGCTTTCGCCGCCTGAGAGGCCGCCTCGATCCGGATGTACTCGTCGGGACGCCACCCGAAGGCCTCGCAAATTCCTTTATCGATGCGATTGATTCGTATGTCGGCGAGACTTTTGTTGTCGTACTCGACGATGTCCATTTCATCAACCGGTCCAGTTCAGCTGTCGCGTTCATAGACAGTCTACTGGTCAGGCTTCCGGACCAGGCGACGTTCCTGACTGCAGGCAGGGAGGTGCTTGAGGTTTCATTGGCTCGGCTGATGGCCGAGGGAGACCTGGGTGGATTCGGCCCGCACGATCTGACCTTCACGACGGACGAGGTTGCGGCTCTGGCCCGCCTTCAATCCAACATGGAGATGGGGAATCTGGAGGCGGAAACCCTCGTCGAAGAGACGCGAGGCTGGATCACGGGCATCTTGCTCTCCGGTAGCCTGGACGACGGCGGGGTTAGCTCGGTGATCCAGAGCCCGCGGCCGATGGTCTACGAGTATCTGGCCGCGGTCGTGCTCAACCGACAGCCGGACCCCCTGCGTCGATTTATGTTGGATTCATCCGTGCTGCCCGTCATGACAGGGGCTGCATGCGATACTGTCCTCCAGAGGAAGGACAGTATCCGGTTTCTCGCTCGCCTCGTGAAGGAAGGTCTGTTTGTCGCGGCGACGGACGAGAGCCCCAAGACGTATGAGTTCCATCCTCAATTCCGACAATTCCTGCTCGAGTCACTCGGTAGTGCTGATCAGGCGAGGCTGCGAAAGCTCAGGCTTCGCGCGGCAAGACACCTGGCGACGGCTGGTTCGGTAGAGGATGCCGTAGGTCTCTACCTCGACGCCGGGGCAGCCAGCAAGGCAGCCGCCCTCGCCGATCGGCACGCCATGGCAATGCGACGAGCGGGGCGTATCCAAACGCTTGAAAGCTGGGCCAAGCGGCTAGACTCCCTCGGAATGCCCGCCCCTTACGTGTTCTTGTACCTGGCAAGGGGTTACGGAGACCAGGGCGACATCGAGGCAGAGGAATCAGGCCTTGACCGAGCGTTGTCCATGCTAGGTGAGGGGGATAACCGTTCATTTTTGTGTGAGGCTTTCCTGGAGCGAGGGCACATCGCACTCGACCGCGGTAACGTCGAGGAGGCTCTGAAGGCCGCCGATGAGATTGAAGCCCTCCTTCCATCCAGGGGCTGGAAGATCGAACGGTCGTCCGCGTTGCGCCTGAGGACCCTGGCCATGATCATGGGAAGGGTAGATCTCGACGAGGCCGAGTCCTGTGCGCACGAGGCCGTCAAGTTACTCATTAACACGGGAGATGACCATGCACTCAGCAATGCATTGTCAACGCTCTCCGTGATCAAGTCGGCGCAGGGAAAGCCACTCGAGGCCAATGCTGCAAGTCTCAGAGCGCATGAGATCTTGAAGGACATCGGTGCGCCAATCCAGCTTGCGGTGTCGTTCAACAATTTGGCGATTGATGCCCACACCAGAGGCGAGTTCGAAGACGCGCTCGAGCTCTACAGCGAGGCGCTGAAGCGAGCGCGCCAATCCGGCAGCCTGACGCGCGAGGCGAATACCCTCTTCGGCCAGGCCGACTTGTTCTCCGACCTGGATCTGCCTCTCCAGGCCGCCGAACTTTACGGACAGGGTCTCACACTGGCAACTCGGATCGACCACCCCGGCTTGATCCTCGAAGGCTGTCTCCAAACGAGTATTCTGCATCGACGTCGGGGTGGGATCAATCTGGCATACGAGTGGCTACGCAGGGCAGTCGCAGTCGACGAAGGGAGCAGCCCCAGCGTCCTTCTGCGCATCCAACGCGCCGCCCTGGAACTCAAGAGCTCGCCCAAGAACGCTGAAACGTCACTGCGGGCGATCCTGGCGGACGAGACGAGAATACCCGACGCGTCCGAAAGGGCACTCGCCCTGTACATGCTGGCCAGGGCCTGCCTCGCTGCAGGGAATGTCGATGGTTCAACTGAGAGCATGAAGAGTTGCTTTGAGTGGGCGGCAGCTCATGGGAGCCTCCAGGTCATCGCCGCAGAGCTGTCTTTTGACGAAGAGTTCCGTGAATTCTTGCGACAATCGGACACTGGAGAGACCGAACTGGCGATTGTGCTTCAGCGGATCGAGATGATGCGTGCGATGGCGCGACAGTACCGGGATGCCCCCGACGAACGCAGGCCCGGCGTTCAACTGAGTTTCGTCGGCATGGGTGGGACCCTCATCCGATGCAACGGTTCCGCCGTGACGGACTTGAAGCCCTTGTCCCGCGAGGTGATGTTCTACGTTGCGGATCATCAGCAGATAGACCGGGACGTTCTGGTCGAGAATTTCTGGCCCCACCACCCACCCGGACGGCAGACGGCAAACCTGCATATGGCGGTGTATGCCCTGCGCAGGGCCCTGGGCAAGGACGTCGTCCAATTGGACGGGACCGTTTATGGCGTGAACCCGGAGATCGCTGTCGAGTACGACGTCGGCCGTTTTGAGCGTGCCGCCGACATCGCAGATGGACTTCCTCGGGGCGACCCGAGAAGGTTCTTCGCCCTCACGGAGGCGATCAACGCCTACGCGGGAACGTTCCTCCCGGAGTTCACTTCTGACTGGGTGATCGAGCGTCGGAGAGGGCTCGAGCTTCGCTACCTGGATTTGCTTGCCACCCACGCGGAGGAAGCTCTCGTGCGCGATCAGCCCCAACGCGCGGTGGGGACGCTGCGGCGCGCGCTGGAAATCGATCCGTATCGGGACGACCTGAATCGACAGTTCATGGAAGTCCTCGGTCGACTCGGTCGGCGGAGCGAGATCGTCGCTCACTACCAGCGTTATGTTAGGTTAATGGCTGATGAGCTGGGATTGGATCCCTCACCGCAAATGCGGGAGATCTATGACCGGCTGATCAGTTGATCAAGGAGTGACTTGTCGGAGTCAGCGGGGGTCTGCTGGCCAAGGGGGGCGAATGAGTCCGGTGTTCGGTTCCTGGGATGATCCAGGCGGGCCCAGCCTGGCAATGGCCAAAGCCGCTGGGACGGGTCAATCGACGACCGGGAGTGTTTGTTGGCCTTCTAATCCTCACCGTAAAGAATCCGTTGAGTGGGTTGGAGTAAGGTATACCAAGAGTGGAAAGCAGAAAGTACAAGGAGGTTGCCATGTCCAGTCCTCGTCTGCACAGGGACCCGGGCACTAGGTAAGAGGTAAGAACGGGTTCTTAGCTCACTCAGCTAGCGATATTCGGGCGTCCGGCAGCGAGGCGGAATGTGCCAGGCTGCCTTTCGCTTTATGTAGGAGAAAGTCCGAAATTACAGCTTCAGGAGGAACTACGATGACCATGCAAGCGCTCAACCAGTTGGTAGCCCGTTCGATCATTGACCCGGCCGTCGTACGGTCGTTTGGGTCCGGGAACATCGGCGACGTGCTGGCCGACCTCGACTTCTCGGCCGAACTTAGGGAGCGCCTGTCAGGGCTGAAGGCCAGCTCCTGGGCCGAGTTCGCCGTGCTGGCCTATCGGGTCGTCAAGGCGACCGAGAAGGTCACCGTGCGGGTCGAGCTGCCTTCGCCTGCCGAGGGGCTGCTCCCCGAGCAGCGCAAGTCGGGTGAAGAGCGGGTTGCATGATCCCAGTTACGTCGGAAGAGCGCCGTTGGTTCTTGTCGAACCTGGCGCTGGGCCTGGTTGAATACACAGGCGTGGCCGAGCCTCCGGTCCCGGTGGAAGAGATCTTGAAGCATCCGCCGGCCCTGTACGAGAGCGATTTCGGCGTCGTCGACATGTATTCCAACCTGTGGGACGCAACCTTCGCCCGGCCGCCAACCCAACGCGGCAGTGTTTTCGTGCGCATCGACCTTCCTCCTGACGAGCGGCGCTTCGCCCTGGCGCGGGAGATGCTCAGCGCGCTGATCACGAGCAAGCACGGACGTGCCATGGGGCTGTCAGATTTCTTGATGACAGACCTGCGTGACTCGGCTGAGTACTTCGCCCGGAAACTGCTTATCCCGGAAGCCCTGCTGACGGCCTTCCGGAAGCGCAAGGGCAAGCTTGACGACGTGCCGGACACCTTCCAGGTCCCGCCCGCGGTGGCGGTCGCCGGATGGGAAGAATCATCCGCCACGGTCAACTAGCGGCCCGCAAAGTTCGCCTAGATGCGCTGTCTGACAGAGATCAGCCTCTGCCAGACAGCGCTGCTATCTTCTAGTCCCTCTGTCTATCCCCGACATGCGACGTGCCAGGCTGGCAAGCCCCTCCTGCGGATCTCCAGTCTCCGGCCTGATCGCCTCATCCTCCCAAAGACGGGCATCCGGTTGTCCCAAGCCACCCACCGGACCGACTGGCATCGACCTTGCATCCGTGGCGCGGCAAACTGCCGATGAACGTATAATCGGCCGGCTTTCTTTCCCGCCATCCTGGTAGGTTTGCCTTGGGCATCAGATCCGTAAAGCCTGAACCGTCCGAAAAAGTCAAGCCCTCCGGCCGCGGATCGTCTGGGCTCAGGCTCGTCCTGGGAATAGTCGTGGTGATCCTGATCGGTCTCGGCCTTCTCAGCCTCGGCGACGGTCGCCGGCCCGAGCCCGCCCCGACGTTCGATCCTACGCTGGTGGCCTTCGCCACAAGCCTGGCCGGCTCCACGCCTTCGGCCACACTCACTCTCGCGCCGCCCACTGCCAGCGCGACCACTGCACCGACAAGGACGGCCTCCTCGGGGACCCTGTTCTTCGCCGCCCGCTCGGCGGGCCACAGCCATCTCTGGGCCTACGTGCCTGGCGACGCCCGCCCGATCCAGCTCACTAGCGGCGACTGGGATGATCGAGACCCGGCCGTGGATCCGCCAGGTGAGCGGGTAGTGTTCTCTTCTCATCGCGACGGGAATTGGGATCTGTACCTCCTCACGCTGAAAACAGGCGACATACGCCGATTGACCCAGACCGCAGGCTTTGAAGGCGGCCCAGTGTGGTCGCCGGATGGGCACTGGGTGGCCTACGAGGGAAATTACGACGGCGATTTCGACATCTGGATCTTGCCGGTCGATGGTGATCAGTCTCCCGTGCAGTTGACCAACGATCCTGCCGCAGACATCATGCCCGCGTGGGACTCGGGCGGGCGACGGATCGCCTTCATCTCGGACCGGCAAGGTAGCCGGGATGTCTACATCGCCGACCTCGACCGCACCGATGACCGTTTCACCAATCTGACCCACTCCCCCCAAATCGCCGAAGGTTGGCCGGTATTCTCACCCGACGGGACACGCCTGGCCTACACGGCAGAGGGTTCCGGCGTGGATATGTTGTTGGTGCAGGATCTGGCACAGCTTGACCAGCCTCCGCAGCCGCTTGGGCAAGGTCGAGAGGCTTCGTGGTCACCAGACGGGCGCACGCTGGCCGCAGTCCTGGAGACACCACTCGGCTCCTACCTCATGAGCTACACCTCGGGAGATACGAATTACGCCCCCATCGGGCTGTCGGTTCCCATGGCGCTTCTCAGCCTGGACTGGGTCGACACGGGGTTGCCCGGAGAGGTCCAGTCCTACAGCAATGTGCTGTCGGCCCTTGACGAGCGGGTCGACCCGCAACAGGGAAATGCCGGGTCGAGCGCTGAGCGTCTTTCGCTCATTGAGCTTCCCGGGGTAGAAGCTCCGTTCCCCCGGCTATCCGATAGCGTCGATGAGACGTTCAACTCGCTGCGGGAGCGGGTGGCCA
The DNA here is from genome assembly GCA_964528155.1 of uncultured Anaerolineaceae bacterium. Taxonomy (GTDB): domain Bacteria; phylum Chloroflexota; class Anaerolineae; order Anaerolineales; family E44-bin32. The sequence continues at coordinate 1,751 of CAZGRL010000070.1, read as the reverse complement.
GTGAGCTCGGGTGGGATTTCCTCGAGCAGCTCCAGTATGCATTCGTCGGACTCAACGATCCTCTCCCGCCGGGCTTTGCGTACAACGATTGGCTGTACACGGGCCGCGCGTTCGCGTTCAGTGAGGCGGCTGTCCAGGCAGGATGGGTGGAGGTTGTGCGAGAGGATTTTGGAGCGGAGACATACTGGCGGGTGTTCGTCCGAGTGAAAGATCAGAGCGGCGACTACGGGGAACCGATGCGTGATCGACCGTGGACGTTTGGCAGTAGAAATGAGGGCGACCCGGCGGCGTACGACCGGGGAGGGGCGATGGCAGATGAGATCCCTCAAGGCTACTTCGTCGACTTCACGACACTTGCCGCCGACTACGGATTTGAGCGACTTCCGGCGTTGACGAATTGGCGCACGTTCTACCCTGGTGCGCGCTTCAGTGAATTCGCTATGACGGAAGGCCTCGACTGGGAATCGGCGATGCTCGAGCTCTACCCGGCTGCGGCCATCGCTACCCCGACCATCTTCCGCACTCCCACCATGACGCCGACGATCACGCCTCGTCCGACCTGGACACCATGGTGGTGGCGATGGACGACCCCGACTGCGACTCGAACGCCGACCCAGGTCCCTCCGACCGTCACCCCAACCCGCCCATGAGCCGATCGGTCCTGCGCGGAGCCTGTGCTGCCCTGGCATGTGCTCTCGTGTCCGGCGGGTGCGCCAATGTCGCGAGCGACAAGCCTGGCATCGGCGAAGGAGTCCTGAAAGCGGTCTACGTCGCAACACATACCGACATCGATCCAGGAGAGACGCAGCCGCCAGATCCGACCCCATACGTCACCCGGCGGCCGCCTGAGACTCCCGCCAGCTTCTCCTTTCCCACGCCGATCCCGAGCCCGACCATCGCCTGGCGACCGCCACCATATCCGGTTCCGTGGGCGCTGACACCCGATGATCACTTTTTCTTCGCGCGCCCGATCCCCTCGGGCGAGGTGAATTGGCCCAATCCGACATACCGCTATGGGAGCACTTTCTTCGGACAGGAGACGATCCACACGGGGGTGGACCTGGACGCGACACGTGGCACGCCTGTGCTGGCGGCCGGACCTGGAGAGGTGGTCTGGACCGGCTACGGACTCTATCGCGGCGTTGCTGATGAGAATGACCCATACGGCCTGGCGGTGGCCATTCGCCATGATTTCGGGTACGAAGGACAGACGCTCTGGACCGTATACGCTCACATGGCCTCCATCACAGCCTGGGTGGGTCAGCATGTCGAGACGGGTGATGTTCTGGGAAGCGTCGGCGACACCGGCCATACCAGCGGGCCTCATCTTCACTTCGAAGTCCGCATTGGCGAGAACCGCTACTTCAACACACGCAATCCGGAGCTGTGGATGGTCCCGCCGGAGGGGTGGGGCGTGTTGGCAGGTCGTATTACGGGAACGCTGGGGCAATTGCTGCCCGAGGAACAGGTAGTAATCACTTCCATTGACAATGGGCGGCGATGGGAAGTGTGGACCTACGCCAAAGAGACGATCCATCCCGACGACGTGTACGGCGAGAATTTCGTCATCAGTGACCTGCCGATGGGTGCGTACACGGTGACAGTTAGTTTCGCCGGCCATGCATACTCGGCCCAACTGTATCTGTTGCCGGGGAGGACGAACCTGGTCGAATTCAGGGGTTGGGATGGATTTGTCCCGGTGACCACAGCAACGCCGGACACGTCTGGCGGGCCTCCGTATCCGTAGTCCG
>CAZGRL010000069.1:0-19176 GCA_964528155.1 uncultured Anaerolineaceae bacterium | reverse complement strand
CGAGGAACGCCAGTCATAATACGTAACAGAAGTTATGAAATCGGGTACTAGTCATCGGTCAGGAGCTATTCATCCGTGTGCACAACGAAAAGGGATGGGCGTTGTCGCCCATCCCTGCAGCTTGCGGGGTTAGCCTCACCCCAAACCCTGTCTCCCTTTTCGCTTCGCGTTCCCCTCCGCTGCGCTGCGGGGACCTTCGGCCAGGGATCTTCGACCTGCAAGGGAGAGGGGCAACTCACGAAGGGAGAGGGGAATTGCTTGCGCGGACGGCTAGGCTGTGGTGAAGACGCGGGCGGCGGCCGTGGCTTGCTTCTCATCTACTGGGACGATGAAGCAGAACAGGCTGCCCGTGCCCTCCTTGCTCTCGCACCATATCTGACCCTGGTGCATCTCGACCATCGCTTTTGCGATCGAAAGACCGAGGCCCATGCCCCCGTGCTTGCGGGTCAGGTGAGCCTCGACCTGGAAGAAGCGATCGAAGACCCTCCCGAGTGAGTCGGGCGGGATGCCGATGCCGGTGTCGACGACGAACACCCGGACGTACCCGGGGATGCCCTCGGCCTTGATCCCGACCTGGCCCCCCGCGTCGGTGAAGGTGATGGCGTTCCTCACCAGATTGGCCAGGGCGACGTCGATCTTGTCCCGATCACCTTCGATCATCAACGGATCGTCGTCCGGCACATCGTATCCGAGCTCGATGTTCTTCTCGAGGGCCGCTTCCCGGAAGCGGGTAACCATGTCCGCAACAAGCCGGCCCACCGAGAAACGCGTGCGCCGGACGCGCGAAAGCCCCTCGTCTTTGTGCGAGATGGTCGAGAAATCTTCGACGATCGTCTTCAAACGCATGGCGCTACGGATGATGACGTCCATCTGCTCGCTGTACTCTTTGGCGATCAAGTCCTTGAGGAACGTCGCATGACCGAGGATCAGACCGAGCGGCGTGCGCAGTTCGTGAGAGGCGATGGCGATGAAGTCCGACTTCATCGTATCCAGGCGACGGAGTTCGGTGTTAGCTTCCTGGAGCCTCTCCATCAGGCGGGCGTTCTCGATGGCGATCGCGGCGTGAGCCGCCAGGGTCTCTAGTATGGCCCGGTCATCTTCGGTATAATGACTCTGTTCGCTCTTATTCACCGCCTCGATCACGCCGATGGCCTCGCGTTTGACCATCATCGGTACGGCCAGGATGGAGCGTGTTTCAAAGTTGAGGGCCCGATCGACCGCCCGGTAGACCCGGGGGTCGTTGGCGGCGTCCTCCAGGATCAGCGGCCGCCCGTGGCTGAAGACCCACCCGGCGACGCTCGATTCCAGGGGAACGCTGATCTTGCTCAGGCCCTCCTGCTGGTAACCCGGGCCGACCTCGAAGCGCAACTGGCCGGAGTTCGAGTCGTAGAGCAGGATGGATGCGGCCTCGCTCTCGGTGAGTTCGCATGCTGTATCGACGACGGCCTGAAGGAGCGGCGAGAGCTCCAGCATCGACGACAGCGTCCTGCTGATCTCCAGCAGACGCTCCAGTTGCTGGTTGCGTGTCACCGCGCTCGGTCGATCGGGCATCAATGAGTTCCTGGGGGTGATCGTCGTCTTGCGGATTCTAGCATAGCCACTCGGCGAGGCAAACTGGGAAAGCTGTTCCAGCGCGCGGCCGGGAAAACCGGGGCCCAGCGTCGAACGATCAGGCCCTACTTGAGGAGCATCAATGCCAGCCAAGAAGAAGATTCGGGTTGCGATCATCGGGGTGGGCAACTGTGCATCATCCCTGGTGCAGGGTGTCCACTACTACGCCGATGCAAAACCGACCGACGACATCCCCGGGCTGATGCACGTCGATTTGGGCGGATACCACGTCCGCGACATCGAGTTCAGCGCCGCGTTCGACGTCGTCAAAGGGAAGGTCGGTGTCGACCTGTCGGAGGCGATCTGTGCGCCCCCCAACAACACCATCAAATTCTATGACGTTCCACCGCTGGGTGTGCCCGTCCACCGTGGGATGACTCACGATGGGTTGGGGACATATCTCGCGAAGGTCGTCGAGAAAGCGCCCGGGCCGACGGCCGATCTGGTCGGTATTCTCAAGGCAACCCGAACCGACGTGGTGGTCAACTATCTCCCTGTGGGCTCCGAGATGGCCACGAAATGGTACGTGGAGCAGGTGCTGGAGGCGGGCTGCGCCTTCGTGAACTGCATCCCGGTTTTCATCGCCAGCTCGGATTACTGGGCGGGGCGTTTCCGCGAGCGCAACCTGCCGTTGATCGGGGACGATATCAAGAGCCAGGTCGGGGCGACGATCGCCCACAGAGTGCTGACGACCCTTTTCGACAGCCGCGGCGTCCGCCTGGACCGAACCTATCAGCTCAACTTCGGCGGCAATATGGACTTCTACAACATGCTCGACCGGGATCGCCTCGAGTCGAAGAAGATCTCTAAGACTGGAGCCGTCACCAGTCAGCTTCCGTACAAGCTGCCGGAGCAGGACATCCACGTCGGACCAAGCGACTACGTCCCATGGCTTACGGATCGGAAGTGGTGCTACATCCGCATGGAAGGCACGACCTTCGGCGGCGTCCCGCTCAACCTGGAGCTCAAGCTGGAGGTCTGGGATTCACCAAACTCGGCCGGCGTGGTCATCGACGCTGTTCGCTGCGCCAGGCTGGCGTTGGACCGAGGCATGTCGGGCCCGATCCTGGCGCCCTCGTCATACTTCATGAAGGCGCCCCCGCAACAGTTCACAGATGACGTCGCCCGCCAAATGACCGAGGCGTTCATCGCCGGCGGCCCGCCCTCGTCCGAAGAGTCATCTTCGAGTCCTGAGGCCGAGAGCAAGGAGGGCTGAGACACCTGATCGAGATGTTGAGGGATCAGGCCGCACAGGCATCAATCGGGCGCAAGCATGCCCATGGGGCAGGGCGCAGGTGATCCTTCTGGGGACTTCCGGCTTCTCGTATGACGACTGGGTCGGAACGGTCTATCCGGCTGGCCTGCGGCGGGATCAATGGCTTCCTCAGTACGCCTCCGAATTCAACACGGTCGAGCTGAATGTCACCTACTACCGGGTTCCCGGTACGAAAACGGTCCAGGGTTGGGTCCGGCGCACACCGGATGGCTTCGTCTTCTCCGTCAAGGCCAACAGCAGCTTGACCCATGATCGGCAGGACCCGGACTTCGCCGGGTTTCGGAATGGGATCGCCCCTCTGATCGAAGCCGGCCGTCTGGCCTGCGTGCTCGCTCAGTTTCCGTACTCCTTCCATCCGTCTGAAGACAACCGGGGCTATATGCTCCAGGTCCGAGAGGGCCTGGGCGAGCTGCCCGTTGTCATCGAGTTTCGAGACAGCGCCTGGGCCACGGACGATACCTTCGCTCTGCTCGAGGAGCTTCACTTCGGCTACTGCTGCGTCGACGAGCCAAGGCTGAAGGGGTTGATGCCGCCGGTAGCCAGGGCGACGGGCCCGGTGGCGTACGTCCGATTCCACGGACGGAACGCCGCACAATGGTGGGACCACGAACATGCCTGGCAGCGCTACGACTACACCTACCGCGAGGACGAACTGCGGGAGTGGGTGGACAAGATCCAAGATCTGGATCGCCAGGCCGAGATCACTCTGGTTTACGCCAACAACCACTATCGGGGCCAGAGCGTCGACACGATCCGCATGCTGCAGCAAATGCTGGCCGACGGCCAGGGCTGATCGGGTTCTGACCTCGAACCCCCAAACAAGCAACTCGTCCAGGACCCGGGAACTCGTGAGGACCTGATATCAAGGCGAGGGCTCGCGCCGCAAGTTCCCGATGGTATAATCCAGGTTGAATCACCGACATCCGAATCAAGACTCGGGTTTCAATCCCCCGTCATTCCAACAACCAAGGGTGCCTTATGTCTGGACACTCCAAGTGGTCCACCATCAAGCGCAAGAAGGCGGCCAACGACGCCCGACGCGGCAATCTGTTCACCCGCCTGGCGCGTGAGATCGCCATCGCCGCTCGAGAGGGTAGAGGGGATCCGGAATCGAACTTCGCCCTGCGTCTGGCAGTCGATCGCGCCCGCGATGCCAACATGCCCAAGGAGAACATCGAACGAGCCATCCGCCGGGGCACCGGCGAGGACAAGGAAGGCGGCTCGCTTGAGCAGGTCATGTATGAGGGCTACGGGCCGCACGCAGTGGCGCTGCTGGTCGAGGTCGTGACGGACAATCGGAAACGGAGCGTGGCCGATATCCGCCATGCGCTGTCGCATAGCGGCGGGAACATGGCCGAGGCCGGATCGGTGGCGTGGAACTTTCACCAGGCGGCCTACTTCGCCTTTCCGCCGGAAGGGCTTGACACCGACCGAGTGTTTGAGGTGGCGGTCGAGGCCGGCGCCGATGACGTGATCATCGGTGAGGATGACATCGAGATCATCGCTCCGGTTGAGGCATTCAAATCTGTCAGCGACCAGCTTCATTCCCTCGGCATTCAGCCCGAAGAGGCCGGTCTGCGCATGCTCCCGAATTCGACGATCGAGCTGCCGGGAGATCAGGCCGTCCAGGTCATGCGTTTAATCGAGAACCTCGAAGAGCTGGATGACGTGCAGGAGGTGTACTCCAACCTGGATGTCACCGAAGAGGCGGTCGGGATGTTGGAGACAGCCTGAAGACGCGCCTCAGCGGACCCTAGCGCGCATGTTGGTGATCGGGATCGACCCTGGCACGGCGAGGACCGGGTACGGCCTGGTCCGTCAGGATCCCGGCGGTGACCTGGTCTACGTCGCTGCAGGTGTCATCACCACGCCGGCCGAGTCTCCGATGCCGGACAGGCTGCTCCAGCTTCACTCGCAGCTGTCCGAGATCCTCTCGCTCCACCGTCCTCAAAGCGGGGCGGTGGAGAAACTGTTCTTCCAGCGCAACGTGTCAACCGCGATGTCCGTCGGGCAGGCCAGGGGCGTGGCCATATTGGCCCTGGCGGAGGCCGGCATACCCGTTGGGGAGTACTCGCCGCGCGAGATCAAGGATGCCGTGGCCGGACACGGGGCGGCTGACAAACGACAGATGCAGGACATGGTCAAGTTGCTCCTCAAACTGGATGCGAGGCCACGGCCGGATGACGTCGCCGACGCGCTCGCCGTGGCCATCTGCCATCTCAACGCGACCGGATTTCACCGACGGCTGGGGGAACAGTCGTGATCGTCTCGTTGCGTGGACTTGTGCAGCGCCTGGGTGAGAACGCGCTGACCCTCGAGCTTGGCGGGCTCGGAGTTGAGGTGTCCGTGCCCAGGGCAGTGATCGATCGAGCGCCGTCCGTCGGCGAACCGCTCTTCCTGTACACGCGCATGATCGTGCGCGAGGACTCGATCCAGCTTTTCGGTTTCGACACACTCGAGCAGCGAGAGCTCTTCGATCTGCTGCTTCAAGTGAGCGGGGTGGGGCCCAGGCTGGCGTTGGCGATCCTGTCGTATCTTTCCCCCGACGTGCTCAGAGGGGCCGTGGCCAATAATCAGCCCGAAGCGCTGGATAAGGTTCCCGGGATCGGCCGCAAGTCGGCGGAGAAGATCGTATTCTTCCTCAAAGATCGGCTGCAGGCGCCGGCGGCGCCCGTCCCGGTCATCCACGGAAGCGACAGCGAGGTGCTGGGGGCGCTGACGACCCTGGGCTATACCCTTGTCGAAGCCCAGAGAGCGGTGCAGGCCATTCCCGATGACGCGCCGGATGATGTGGAGGAACGGTTGCGTTTGGCGCTGCGCCATTTCGCGCGCGGGTGAAGCGGTCAGCTGACAGCCGACAGCTTACAGCTTACAGCTAACAGCTGACAGCTCTCAGCCAACGCCTGGCGGCTGGCCGTTCTTCGCTTGTTGCGAATTGCCAATTGCCAATTGCTTCCTGCCTATCGCATTTCACTGATCGCTGACCGCTGACAGCTGGACGCTGATCATTACCCGCTTCGGTAACTGGGAGGTAGGTGCGCATGCCATCCAACAAAGTTGTGTTCATCGGTCCCGGCGTGATGGCCGAGGCTATGGCTACCGGATTGATCTCGAAGGCCGGGGTCGCAGCCGACCGGATCACTTTCAGCGGACCCCGGCCGAAGCGCCTGGAAGAACTGTCGGAGCGTTACGGCAGCCGCTCGGCGACGGACAATCGAAAAGCCGTCGAAGGGGCGGAGGTGGTCGTGCTGTCGGTCAAACCGCAGATGGCACCGGACGTGGCCGATGAGCTGAATGGAGCAATCCCTGCCGGTGCCTTGGTCCTTTCCATCGTCGCCGGCGCGAGGCTGGAAGCTCTAGCGGGGCGTCTCAACCACAAGGCGCTGGTCAGGGCTATGCCGAACACGCCCGCCCAGGTCGGCCAGGGCATTACAGTCTGGACGGCGACCGAGTCGGTCACAGCCTCCCAGAGAGAGCAGGCGCAGAAGATCCTGGGCGCGTTCGGGGATGAACTCTACGTCGGAGATGAGGATTACCTTGACATGGCGACGGCTGTGTCGGGGACGGGCCCGGCCTATGTGTATCTGTTCATGGAAGCGATGGTCGACGCCGGCGTGCATCTTGGGTTCCCGCGCCGGATCGCAGAACAGCTTGTGGTGCAGACGGTGAAGGGCTCGGTCGCCTATTATGAGAAATCGCCGAGCCATCTCGCTCGTTTGCGCAATCAGGTGACCTCTCCCGGCGGCACTTCGGCGGCGGCGCTCTACTACCTCGAGAAAGCCGGGTTCCGGACGGCGCTCTCGCGGGCGATTTGGGCGGCCTATGAGCGCTCGGTCGAGCTCGGCCTGGGGAAGAAGCGAGGGCCGGTCGGGGACAGTTGAACCTGCCCCGATTGTGAAGTGCTGGACATAACGGAGTGGCTCAGGTATCATTCCGGGCGCCGGGCCAACCTCAGCCGGTTACAATGTTAGGCACGCGGCCAGCGAGGGAATGGTGATCTCGCCGCTGCAGCGCGAATCATTTGTCGTCACGGCCATCCGACTTTGAGCCACGATGGGCAAGCCAGAGGCGATGCGCCCCTGACAGCCTGGTCGCGCCGGCGGTCCTCAGCCGCCCGATCATTTCCTGTTGCTCCATAACGGAGGGAATATGCCGGAAGACCTCGTCAGCGACCTCTCCTCACAACTGCGCCAACAGATCGATTCGTTCTCACCGTCGATCGAACTAAAAGATATCGGGAACGTCCTGGCTGCCGGCGACGGCATCGCCCGCGTCTCCGGTCTGTCGGATGTGCGTTCGCAGGAGCTCGTCCGCTTCGCCAACGACGTGATGGGGATCGCCTTCAATCTTGAACATGACTCTGTCGGCGTGATCATCATGGGAGACTACTCCGGGATCGAAGAAGGGATGGCGGTCTACAGCACCGGACGGATCGCCTCGGTCCCGGTTGGCGATGGCCTTGTGGGGAGGGTCGTCAACGCCCTCGGTGAGCCGCTTGATGGCAAGGGTCCGCTCAAGTTCGACCGCTACCGGCCGATCGAGAGGATCGCGCCCGGCGTTGTCGCCAGACGAGACGTGGACACCCCCGTGCAAACAGGAATCAAGGCCATCGATTCGATGATCCCGATCGGACGCGGCCAACGCGAGCTGATCATCGGCGATCGGCAAACAGGCAAGACGGCGCTGGCAGTCGACTCGATCATCAATCAGAAAGGCAAGGATCTGATCTGCATCTATGTGGCGATCGGCCAGAAGCGCGCTTCCGTTGCCCGATTGGTGGCGACGCTCGAACGCTTTGGCGCGATGGACCACACGGTCGTCGTTATCGCCGCCGCCGACGACCCTGCCGCCCTGCAATACATTGCGCCCTATGCCGGATGCGCCATCGGCGAGGAGTTCGCCGCCGCCGGGCGAGACGCGCTTGTCGTCTATGACGACTTGTCAAAGCATGCGTGGGCGTACCGTCAGGTCTCCCTGCTGTTGCGGCGCCCGCCGGGGCGCGAGGCCTATCCAGGCGACGTGTTCTATCTGCACAGCCGCCTGCTGGAGCGGGCTGTGCGGATGGCCGATCAGTTCGTCATCGTTGCCGGAACCGATGAGGCGCAAGCCGAGGCCGAACAGGCTGTAGACGGCAAGATTTACGACGGACCATTGGCCCGGCACCAGGCCGAGGAGGCCCTCAAGGCCATGTCGGATGCATCCGGTCATCGGGTTGCCAAAGTCAAGGGCTCGGGCGGATCGCTGACGGCTCTGCCGATCATCGAGACATTGCTCGGCGACGTTTCGGCCTACGTTCCGACGAACGTCATCTCCATCACCGACGGACAGATCTACCTCGAAGCCGATCTGTTCAATGCCGGTATCCGGCCGGCGATCAACGTCGGGCTGTCGGTCTCACGCGTCGGAGGGGACGCCCAGACGAAGGCGATGAAACAAGTCGCCGGTCGTTTGCGACTAGACATGGCGGCCTTTCGCGAAGTCGCCGCGTTCGCACAATTCGGATCCGACCTGGACAAGGCGACTCAGGCACAATTGGCGCGCGGCCAACGCATGCAGGAGATCCTAAAGCAGCCTCAGTATCAGCCCGTCGACCTGGCTGACCAGGTGGTCATCCTCTTCGCCGGTACCAACGGTTACGCGGACGACGTCCCGGCGGACAAGATGGCGGACTGGGAGGCCGGGCTGCGTCGCAGCATGGAAGCCTCGCACCCCGAGGTTTTGAGGGAAATCGCCGAGAGCAAGCGGATCTCGGATGAGACGGAGGCCGCCCTCCGAAAGGCGGTCGAAGCCTTCAAGGCCGGCTGGCAGGCCTAGGCGGGGACGAAGCCGACTCACAGAAAGAGCACATGCCTTCTGCTCGCGAGATGCGACAGCGCATCCGAAGCGTTGACAATATTGCGCAGGTCACACGCGCCCTTCAGGCCATCAGCGCCAGCCGGGTTCGCAAAGCCGTCCAGGCGGTGACGGCCACTCGACCCTATGCGGCGCAGGCCTGGGCCGTCCTTCTTCACCTCTCCACCCAGCCGGCGCGCGGCAACATCCACCCTTTGCTCACCGAGCGTTCGGAGGTTCGCAGCAAACTTGTTGTTTTGGTCACGGGAGATCGCGGGTTGGCCGGCGCCTACAACACCAACGTGGTTCGTTTTACCCTTGAGAAGTTTCGCGATTCGGATGTGCCGGTCCGATATATCGTTGTCGGCCGCAAGGGCCGCGACATGATGTTTCGGCGGCGGGTGGACATCCTGGCTGAGTTCAGCCGGCTGCCGGCCGAACCGGCGTTCTCGGACGTGTCGGCCATCGGCCGCCTGGCCGTTGCCGAATTCCTCGAAGAACGTTCCGATCAGGTGTATCTCGTCTACACCGACTACGTCAATCTGCTGCGCCAGGTTCCGACGATGAAGAAGTTGCTGCCGCTTGAACTTGACGAAGCCGCCGAGACGGTGATGGAGTTCGTAGCCAATCGGTCCGGCCCTCCTCAGGCCTACATCTACGAGCCGGGTGAGACCGAACTCATTGATCAAGTCGTCCCGCGCTTCACTGCGCTGCAGTTGTATCAGGCCATCCTGGAGTCTCTGGCCAGCGAGCATGCCGCACGCATGGTGGCCATGCAGAACGCCACACAGAACGCTAACGAGCTTTCGTCGATGCTGCGCCTCGATTACAACAAGGCGCGGCAGCAGGCAATCACGAGCGACATGTTGGACATCGTCGGAGGGGTTGAGGCACTCGGATAACTCGATCCCGGCGCGGCATCCGCGTGAACAGTGTGGATTGCCTCAGTGGACCGGATCTTCGTTGAAATACAGGCGACGTAAAAAGCATTTGACCGGAGGCAAGGATGGAGCGAGTCAACGGCCGGGTTGTCCAGATCAGGGGTGGGGTGGTGGACTGCGAGTTTCCCCCTGGTGGTCTGCCTGAAATCTTTGACGCCCTCGAGGTCGAGCGGGAGGGTGGAAAACCGCTGACCCTCGAAGTGCAGCTGCACCTGGGCGACCACTGGGTCCGGACGGTGGCGATGGATACAACCGACGGGCTGCGCAGAGGCGCTCCGGTCGAAGCGACCGGCTCGCCCATTCTTGTGCCTGTGGGTGAGGCCGCCCTTGGACGGGTCTTCAACGTTCTGGGCGACCCGGTCGACGGCAAGGGCGCGGTCGAAGCCGGTGAGATGTATCCGATCCATCGGCCGGCGCCTTCCTTTGAAGAACAGGCGACGCGGGTGGAAGTATTCGAGACCGGCTTGAAGGTGGTCGACCTGATCGCACCGTTTACCAAGGGCGGGAAGACGGGCATCTTCGGAGGGGCAGGGGTCGGTAAGACGATCATCATTCAGGAGTTGATCCGCTCCATCGCCACGGTCCACCAGGGGAACTCGGTCTTCGCCGGTGTGGGCGAGCGAACCCGCGAAGGCACTCAGATGTATCGGGAGATGATCGAGTCAGGCGTGCTCAAGGACACGGTGCTTGTCTATGGGCAGATGAACGAGCCCCCAGGCGTGCGGCTGCGTGTCGGGCTGACAGCGCTGACCATGGCCGAGTACTTCCGTGATCAGGGTCGCGACGTCCTGCTGTTCATTGACAACATCTTCCGCTTCAGCATGTCGGGCTCCGAGGTCTCGGCGCTGCTGGGTCGGATGCCGTCCGCAGTTGGCTACCAGCCGACGCTGGCCACCGAGATGGGCGAGCTGCAGGAACGCATCACCTCGACCAAGACCGGCTCGATCACTTCGATGCAGGCCGTCTACGTTCCCGCCGACGACTACTCAGATCCGGCGCCGGTATCGACCTTCACCCACCTGGATGCCACCATCGCCCTGGAGCGGTCGATCGTTGAGAAGGGCATTTACCCGGCGGTCGATCCGCTGGCCTCGACCTCGCGGATTCTCGATCCCCAGGTTGTGGGTGAGGAACATTATCATGTGGCCCGCGAGACGCAACGTGTCCTTCAACGATACAAGGATCTGCAGGACATCATCGCCATCTTGGGCGTCGAGGAGTTAAGCGAGGACGACAAGTTGCTTGTAGGTCGGGCGCGCAAGCTGGAGCGCTATTTCTCGCAGCCGATGTACGTCGCCGAGCAGTTCACCGGGCAGGAGGGGCGTTACGTCCCGCTTCGAGAGACGGTGCGCGGATTCAGTGAGATCCTTGAAGGCAAGCATGACGAGCTTCCCGAGCAGGCCTTTCGCATGGTCGGTGTGATCGATGAGGCGGTCGACAAGGCGGCCCAGATGGCGGCCGCCTGAGTCGCGAGAAGGCGCAGATGCCGATTCAGTGTGAGATCGTCACGCAAGACAAAGTCCTCTTCGAGGGCCCCGTCGACATCGTCGTGGCACCGGGGACGATGGGAGAGATGGGGATCTTGCCGAATCACGCCCCGCTGTTGACGACGCTGGCATACGGTGTGCTTCGCATTCGACAGCAAGGCCGTGAGCAAGCCTTCACTATCGCCGGCGGCTTCATGGAGGTGCGGCCGGAGATCGTGACCGTCCTGGCGGACGTCGGGGAGCGCATCGACGAGATCGACGAAGCCAGGGCGGCGGCGGCCAAAGACCGCGCCGAGCAGCTCCTCAAGGAGGGCCCTCCGCCGGATACGGATGCCTATCTGGCGATCCAGGCCGCGCTGCGCAAATCCACCCTTCGCCTGGACGCCGTCAGGCGATATCGACGCGGCCGAGGAAAACGCACGGCCTCCGATTCCGATCAGGAACGGTAGATCATGCCGCTGTTCGGCAAAGATCTAGGGATCAACCTGGGCACGGTCAATACGCTGATCTGTGAAGGCGACGAGATCGTGCTGCACGAGCCCACGGTGGTCGCCCTGGATGTCGAAGAGCTGAAGATCGTCGAAGTCGGCCAGGCGGCGCGTGAAATGGACGGCCGGGTTCCCGAGGCGATCCAGATCATGCGTCCGATGCGCGACGGCGTGATCGCCGACTTCGGTGTCACCCAGCGACTGCTCGGGCACTTCATCGAGAAAGTGTGCGGCCCGGCCCGGCTGTTCAAGCCGCGAGTGATGGTCACCATCCCCTACGGCGTGACCAGTGTTGAAAGTCGCGCCGTGCACGAGGCTGCACTTCAGGCGGGCAGTCGCGAGGTCCATCTGATCCACGAGCCCTTGGCCGGAGCCATCGGCTCGGGTCTCCCGGTGGCGACGCCTTCGGGCAATCTCGTCGTCGATCTGGGGGGTGGAGTGACCCAGGCGGCCGTGATGGCGATGAGCGGAATCGTGGCGGCAGGCGCGGTGCGCAGCGGCGGGCTGCGCCTGGACGACGCCATTATCGGATACGTACGCAAGAAGTACGGGCTGATCATCGGTCAGCGCACGGCTGAAGAAGCCAAGATCCGCATCGGCGCCGCCATCCCTCAAGAAGAAGAGCGCACGATGGAGATCCAGGGGCAGGACCAAGTGACCGGCCTGCCTCGCCCGATTTCGCTTACGACGAACGAGATCGTCGAAGCGCTGCAAGAGACGCTGCTGCTGCAGCTGGCCTCGATCCGGACCGTCCTCGAGCACACGCCTCCCGAGTTGGCGTCGGACATTATCGACCGAGGGATGCTCGTCTGCGGCGGAGGGGCGCTGCTGCGCGGCATCGATAAGTGGCTCACGAGTGAGACGGGGGTGCCGGCGTACTTGGCCGAGGAGCCGACGGCGTGTATCGCCAAGGGCTCGACGCGCGCGCTGGGGATGCTCGAGCGCCTGAGGCGAAGCCTGCCGCCGGTTTGAGGGAGCTCCAGCCTTCACTTCGGCTGCTTTCTCACGATGGGCGTGGCATCTATACAGATCAAGGCGAAGTGGGGGGTGTGTCAGCGAAGCTGACACACCCCCCACTTCGCCTATCTTCCTGGGGAAGGGGGATGAGCCCGATCGCGTTCAGATGTTCACTCGAGGTAGTACGTCATCCTTTGCAGATGAAGCACCGGATCGATGTACTGCACATGCACGCCGTCCGCGACAACGATCGACGTCGGCGCGTAGCACAGAATCGAGTGGACCCCGGCCTCCGTCAGCCGGCCGGACACCTCCTGAGCATCCGACGCCGGGACGGCGAGCATCGCCACACGGATAGCGCGTGCGCGAATGTCCGACACCATTCCGGCTGAGTCCTGGATGGTGAAAGATCCGATCCGCTGGCCGATCTTCTGTGGGTCATTGTCGTATAGGGCAACGATCCGAAAACCTCGATCGACAAATCCGCCGTAGTGAGCGACCGCGCGGCCAAGATCCCCGACGCCGACAAGGGCGACCTCCCAGATCTTCTCGACCCGCAGGATGCGTTTCAGCTGATCCATCAAGAAACCGATGTTGTAGCCTGTGCCCTGCTTGCCGAATTCACCGAACTGGGAAAGGTCCTTGCGAATCTGCGCTGATGATATCCCGAGACGCTCACCGAGCTCCTGAGACGAAGTCACATCTTTGCCTTCCGTCGTCATTTGCGACAGCGCCCGCAGGTACAGGGGGAGACGACCGACAACAATATCGGGAACCGAGGAAGCTGGCATATCCTTCTCCAAAGGAGCGCGCAGGAAAGTAGGAAAACTCTATCACAAGTACAACGGCGGTGCAATCTGGAAAGGACGGCAGCTCACACACAGGCTTGCTGGCATACACACTTTCCTACTTGAGACAGGTGCATGTGGTGCTGCACCGCGGCAGTGAGCCACCCCGGTGTGTCTGATATAATGCGCTCGTTGTCCTGTCCTTTCTCCGTCGCAACTTCCTGAAGAGAGTTCCCAGGTTCCGATGTTCATCGATGAAGCGCGCATCCATGTGGCCTCCGGTCGCGGCGGGGACGGAGTTGTTCACTTCAGACGAGAGAAGTACGTCCCGCGCGGCGGCCCCGATGGGGCAAACGGGGGCAAAGGCGGGGACGTGGTCTTCGCCGCAAGCGCGAACTTGACCACCCTGGCTCATCTACGACATCAGACTCACTATCGGGCTGGAGACGGCGGGCGTGGCGGTGCCCAGGACAAGACCGGCCGCAGTGCCGACGACGTCGTGATCGAAGTCCCGATGGGGACCCTGGTCTGGGACGATGCCACCGCGACGCTATTGGGTGATCTGGTCGCACGCGATCAGCGATTGACGGTGTGTCGCGGCGGGCGCGGCGGCCGAGGAAACGCGCGCTTTGCGACCCCCCGCAACCAGGCGCCCCGCATGGCCGAGCACGGTGAACCGGGCCAGAACAAGTGGATCAGGCTCGAGCTTCGTCTGCTGGCCGACGTGGCCATCGTCGGCGTCCCTAATGCAGGCAAGTCCACGTTGCTGGCGGCCATCTCGAACGCCAGGCCGAAGATCGCCGACTATCCCTTCACCACGCTCGAACCCAACCTGGGAGTCGTTGAATTCGACGATCAAGAACCGATCGTGATGGCCGACATTCCCGGCCTGATCGAAGGCGCGCATTCGGGGGCCGGCCTGGGATCGACATTCCTGCGGCACATCAAGCGGACACGAGCGCTCGTGCACCTTATCGACGGAGGGGCGGAGGACCCATTGGCGGACTTCTCACAGATCAACAACGAGCTGGCCCTCTTCGATCGCGATCTGCGCGACAAGTCGCAAATCCTGGCCATCAACAAGGTCGATCTCCCGCAGGTCGCAGCCCGTCTTCCTTCACTGCTGGCTTCTTTCGAACGCCTCGGGCACAAGCCGTTCGCCATCTCGGCATTGGCCCGGACCGGGCTCGATCAAGTGCTCGTGCAAGCATTCCAGGCGGTGGCCCGGACGCGACCGGCCGAAAGGCTGGAAGAGATCCCTGTGTATCGTCCGGACTCCGATCCGACCGATTTCGAAATCCTGCGCGAGCAGGACGGTGCATGGAGGGTGACCGGGGAGGCGATCGAACGAGCTGCTCAAATGACCTATTGGGAGTACGATGAGGCCGTCCGTCGTTTTCAGCGATTGATGACACGACTGGGGATCGAGCAGGCTTTGCGTGGTGTCGGTGCGGATACCGGGGACACCGTGCGCATCGGCGAGTATGAATTGGAGTGGCGAGATTGATCGGTGTATTCGGCGGGACCTTTGATCCGCCTCACCTGGGCCATCTGATCCTGGCCGATGAGGGACGCTGGCTGCTTGGGCTGGAACGCGTGTTGTGGGTCGTGACGGCAATGTCTCCGCTCAAGGACTCGCCGCCGGGGGCTACAGTCGAGGAGCGGATTGCGATGGTCGAAGCAGCCATCGAGTCCGAGCCAGCCTTTGAGTTGTCGCGCGCGGACATCGACCGGCCCCAGCCGCACTATGCACTGGGGACGATCGAGTGGTTGGCGGAACGCATGCCTGGCGCCAAGTTCGCTTACCTGATGGGCGCCGACTCTCTGCGCGACCTGCCCGCGTGGCACGAACCAGAGCGATTCGTGGCCGCGTGTGCCGTACTGGGCGTGATGCAACGACCCAGTGTGGAGATCGATATGGATGAATTGTCCAGCATGATCCCTGGGATCAAAGAGAAGGTCCGGTTCTTCAATGCCCCGGTCGTCGGATTCTCGGCTCAGGAGATCCGGCGTCGCGTCGCAGAGGGTGAGCCGTATCGCCACCTGGTGCCTCAGGCTGTGGCAGCGGTCATCGGTGAGCAAGGGATCTACCGCTAACAGCCAAGGCTCACCCAGAATGGGAGTCGCCGGCCGCAGGCTCGTTCCCGACCGCCACGGGATGAGCGGGATCGCTGCTCCACTCCGACCATGAGCCGGCATACAAACGCGCGCCGTCGAGTCCAGCATGCGCCATGGCCAGAAGGTCGTGGCAGGCGGACACCCCCGAGCCGCAATAGGCGACGGCTGCGGAAGGCGGGGAGCCTCCCAGGATTTTCTCGAATCGTCCTCTTAGCACTGCCCGCGATTCGAAGCGCCCCGAATCGTCCAGATTGTCCTTCCAAAAGGCGTTGGCTGCTCCGGGGATGTGCCCGGCGACGAGATCATAGGGCTCCTGTTCCCCTCGATACCGCTCCGGGGCGCGTGCGTCCACAAGAAGCTCTCGACCAGTTCCCAGGCCGGCCTCGACTTGCCCGGCGGTCACGAGCATGCCCCGGTCCACCGTAGGAACGAAACGCGCGGGATCGCGTTTCTCGGCACCGGTGCGCACCTCGTACCCCGCCTCCACCCAGGCCGAGTATCCCCCGTCGAGAACCCTGCAGTCTCCGCCGAGGTAACGCAGGCTCCACCACAGGTGGGCCGCGTAAGGTGAACCGTTGCGATCGTAGGCGACGACCATCGCCTGGTTGTCAATGCCCAACCTGGAGAAGACTCGGGCCAGTTCTACTGGTGGCGGCAGCGGATGACGGCCATTCTTCCCGTCAGGTCGAGCCGAGAGATCGCGCTCGAGATCGGCGTAGACGGCCCCAGGGATGTGCCCCTGCAGGTAGTCCGATTCGCCCAGGCTCTTGTCAACCAAGTCGAACGAGCAGTCGACGACAACCCAGTCAGGATCGTCGAGGTGAGGCAGTAATTGACCGGGGGTGATGAGTGGGTCCACGGCGTCGATGCCTCGCTGGCTCAATTCTCATCCGAGGTTGTCTGAGGCGGTTCGGTTTCCTCTGGGGCTTCCTCAGCTGCAGGTCTGGGGGCGGCACGGCGAAGCTGTTCGATGGACAGCTTGTTGATGTGCCGGCATCGCGGACAGCGCACGTCGTAGTGAACACCCCCTTCAGCCTCGAGGTTGTGTAGGGCAGCGATGATCTCTTCCTGCTTGATGGCGAAACTCCAGCCACATCGGTAGCAACGAGTTTGCATGAGGATCCTCCGTATAACTCAGCTCGGGGAAGGAAAGGCAGTTTCGACGGATGTCTGCGCGGCCGACCGGCGCGAGGCGACTAAGATGCCGGTCAGGATCAACACACCGCCGACGAGCATCAAGATGGCGGGGTGCTCCCCGAACAGGATGTAGGCCAGCACGGTCGACCCGACGGGTTCGCCAAGCAAGGCGACAGAGACATATGCCGCCGGCAGGTACCGCAATGTCCAATTGTACGTCGAATGCGCGATGAGTTGAGGCAGTAGCGCCAGGAGTGCGAACCATCCGTATGCCTGGAGCGGGTAGCCCGAGGCCGGAAGGCGGAAAGCGCCGGCCGCCAGGATGAGCAAGACGGCGGCCGCCCCGTAGGCAAGCGTGATGTACGGGACCAGCTCCGTGGTTTGTCTGAGCCGCCGTCCGAGGATGATGTACCCGGCGCCGCCGACGGCGCCGACCAGCGCCAGCATGTCGCCGAAGATGGCCTTCCCGTGAAAGAACAGGGACGCCGGAGGACACAACAGACCCGCCTGCCATGCGCAAGCATCACTCAAGCCGACGAGAACGCTCCCCGTCATCGACACAGCCAGGCCGATTCTGACCGGCCGGCTGATCGACTCGCCCAGGGTCCACGGTGACAACGCCGCCACGAACAACGGCGAAGTCCAGACCAGGACAAGCGAGCTGGCGACCGTGGTGTACTCGAGCGATGTGATCCATGTGGCGAAGTGAACGGCCAGGAACGCCCCGCTGGCCAGCGAGAGAACAAGCTGGCTTCGATCCAATCTTCTGAAGGCGCTCCCATAGCGAAGGAAGGCGAGCAGTATCAGAACGACCGACGCCAGTCCAAGTCGGTAGGCGGCAATCACAAGTGACGGGGCGTACGCCTGCGCGTAGCGCGTCATGATCGATGAGGTGGAAAATGCGATCAGGCCGAGGCCAAGCCCGGCCAGAGGAGGGAAGGCCGGATGATCGCTATCCCCGCGTGCATTGCTCGCGCGACCGGGACGAATTTGCATAGTTGGCTTGACAAAATCCAAAACGGGGGTCTACAATGACCGGCGTCCACACAATTGCCGAGATCCGGTCGCCGAAGATGCCAATCGATGGTACCGGATTTGTGCATCAGGGTCAACCTGTCCTTCCCTGAAGGGTGCATTCCATTTCGGGGGGCAAGGAACTTGCACAGGGGGATATCACACCGCCTTGGGAGGTGGGCTGCGATGTCCCTGACACGGAATGAGCTGGAAGGATTGCTTGCTGGGCAAGCGGAGGGAATTGTCAAGAGACTGCTGGCCGACCGGAAACCGGCCGGCCTGATGAGCCTGACGGACATCGAACAGCTGGTTTTACGGGCAGGCGAGCAGTTTGAGGGGATGCTGATGGAGGCCTTGATCGAGGCCGAAGAGGCTGAGCGGGAAAGGGAAAGACCCACCTGCCCGGAATGCGGCGGCACGATGCGCGATCGGGGTTATCGAGGCAGAAAACTGGTGACGCAGACGGGCGAGGTCCGTGTGCGAAGACGCTACTACCGCTGCGCAGACTGTGGCCGGGGGCTTTTTCCCCCTGGATGGGCAGTTAGGACTGACGGACAACGTCTACAGCCCAGGGATGACCAAGGACATGGTCTGGTTGGGGGGCTTGGTGCCCTACGACCAGGCCGTGAAGGTCTTTGAGCGGATCGGTCACCGCTCCATCCCCAGGACCAGTCTCTGGAGACAAAGTCAGACCCACGGCGAGCGGGTCAAAACCCACCTTGAGCGGGAACAAGCACGGGTGAAACCCGAGCGGGTGGTTCTGCCACCGCCCGGGCAAGATCACCAGCGAGCGCTGGGGATCAGCATGGATGGGGGGATGGTGAATATCCGAGACGAAGGCTGGAAAGAGATCAAAGTGGGCGCCGTCTTTGAAGTCGGCCAGGCCGAAGAAAAGGATCCCATCACCGGGGAACGGGTCCCTCAGGCCACGGCGATGAATGTGGGGTATGCCCCGGTCCTGGGTTCGGTGGATGATTTTGGACCGGCCTTATGGCGCCTGGCGGTCGAACGAGGGGTCCCGCAAGCTGCCCGGACCAGTGTGACGGCGGATGGCGCAACTTGGATCTGGAATGTCGTGGCGGATTACTTCCCGGACAGCGAGCAGATCGTGGATTGGTACCACGCTTGCCAGCACCTGGCCCAAGGCGCGGCGGCGCTCTACCCCAAGGACGAAGAGAAAGCTGACCGCTGGTTCAGAGTGCATCAAACGAACCTGTTTCAGGGGGAGATCCACACGATTACAGCCCCTTTGGATGAGCGCGATCTGACGGATTGTTCGCGATACTTCCACACCCATCAGCGCAGGATGCGCTATCAGGAGTTTCGTGAGGAAGGTTATCCCATCGGATCAGGGACGGTCGAGAGCGGGATCAAGCGCTTCAAGAGCCGGCTGACAGGCGCCGGCATGCGCTGGTCCAGGCCGGGTGCCGAAAGAATGCTGATCATCCGCGGCGCAGTTATGGCGGATACCTTCGACGAATTGTGGGCGGCCGCATAGAGCTCTGCCCCCCAAGTTGGAATGCACCC
>CAZGRL010000068.1:0-19300 GCA_964528155.1 uncultured Anaerolineaceae bacterium | reverse complement strand
GGTCCGCTTCGACTCACGCGGTGTCCCCCTGCCCGATCTTGCCGAGAACTGGGCCGTCTCAGCTGATGCAACTCTCTACACCGTGACCTTGCGCGGGAACGCCATTTGGCACGACGGCGAGCCGGTGCACTCCGACGACGTCGTCTACACTTACTCGAAGTTTCAGGATCCAGACTACCCCGGCCCGAAGGATCTGCAGGACCTGTGGCAGAAGGTCAAGATTGTTCGGCTGGACGATCACACCGTCCAATTCCAGCTCTCCGAGCCTTTCGCACCGTTCCTGGATTACCTTTCGATCGGACTGCTTCCCGAACATCTTTTGCGCGGCGTGAGCGCCGGTGAGCTCGTCGATCATCCCTTCAATCTCGAGCCTGTCGGAACGGGTCCGTTTCGCTTCGACCGGTTCTTGATGAAAGACGGCGACATCGTCGGGGTGAGCCTGGCCGCCTTCGATAGCTATTACCTCACGCGCCCGTATCTGAAGCGATTTGAACTGTTCTTCTACTCCACGCCGCAGGAAATGCTCAAGGCGTATCAGTCCGGGGAAGTCGAAGGGCTGGGCAACGTCGATCCCAGCATCCTGGGGCAGGTGCTGTCCGATCAGACGCTGAACCTGTATTCGGCCAGGCTTCCCGAGATCGGGCTTGTCTTCCTTAACACCAAGAGCCCGTCCAAGCCATTCTTCGGAGAGAAGAAGGTCCGTCAGGCGTTGATGATGGCAATCAACCGCCAGTGGATCATCGACAGCGAGATGGGCGGCCAGGCGGTCGTCGTCTCCGGCCCAATCCTGCCCGACACATGGGCTGCGGCAGGGGACCTGGGTCCAGTCCCATTCGATCCGCAGGAGAGCGCCAACTTGTTCGACTCGCTTGGCTGGGAACTGCCGACGGGAGCCACCCCGGGGAGCCCGGAGTACGTCCGCAGCAGTGAGGACAATCCGCTCGAGTTCACGCTCACCTATCCCAACGACGCGCTGCACACGGCCGTGGCCCAGGATCTCGAACGAGCCTGGGCCGACATCGGTGTGCGTGTCACCCTGGATGCAGTCGACCCCGAGACACTGGTGTCGGACTACCTCGAGCCTCGCGATTTCGACGCGGTCCTGACCGACATCAACCTGTCCAGGTTTCCCGATCCGGACCCGTATCCGTTCTGGCATGACACGCAGGCGGAAACCGGGCAGAACTACGGCGGGTACTCCGACCGCAACATCAGCATCTGGCTCGAGCAAGCGCGCACGACCCCCGACCTCGCGCGAAGGTCGCAGCTCTACCGAAACTTCCTGCACAGGTTCTATGACCAGCAGCCGGCCCTGTTGTTGTACACACCGGTGTGGAACTTCGCCATCAACGGCGACTTGCAGGGTGTCTCGGTCGGCCCGTTGTTTGATCCGAGCGATAGGTATGCCGGCGTGACTCAGTGGCATTTGCTGGCGCGACGCGGCCCAGCCCCAACGGACACGGTCGTCCCGGAGGGCTAGAGCCCCCGATGAGCGTGGTATAATTCCGCCCGCGTTTTTTGGTCCTCAGTCCCAATTCCCAGGAAGGTGATCATTGGATAGCAAGGAGACCGCGGCCCAGCTTCGGCTGACCGACCTCAAGCCGAAGATGCACTTGACGGGCAGGGTCACAAAGTTGGAGTTATTTGGCGCGTTCGTCGATGTGGGCATGGAGCGTGAAGGCCTGGTTCACATCTCGATGCTGAAGAAAGGCCATGTCAACCGGGTTGAAGACATTGTCAATGTGGGGGACGAGGTCGATGTCTGGGTTCACAAGATCGATCCCAACGCCGGCCGCCTGGAGCTGACGATGATCGCGCCCGTCGCGCTGGAATGGGGTGAAATCCAGGTCGGGATGCGCACGACGGGCAAAGTTGTTCGCCTGGAGAAGTTCGGCGCGTTCGTGGATATCGGAGCCGAAAGATCCGGCCTGGTCCATGTAAGCGAGATGAGCGACGGCTACGTGTCCGATCCTTCAGAAATCATCCACGTCGGCGACGAGGTCGATGTCAAGATCGTTGAGATCGATCGCAAGAAGCGCCAGATCCGACTGACCATGAAGGAAGACCCCATGGCGGAGATCGAGGAGCTGGAGCCCGAAGAGGCCCCTCCAACGGCGATGGAGTACGCGCTGCGTAAGGCCCTGGGCCAGGAAGAGGAAAGTGATGGCTCCGGACAGTCCGCCCGTCGCGGGAGCCAGAAGCGATCACAGAAAGAGCAGGACGACATCATGCTGCGCACTCTGGAGCAGCGTCTTCGCACTGCCTCCTCGGACAAGTAATTCCGACTCATCCGGTCTGACACTACGGCAGGAATAAGACAGGGACGCCACGGATGGGCGTCCCTTCATGATTCAGGCGGTGCAGAGTGAACGCGGGCCCGGCTACATATCGTCCTCATCGACCCACTCACCTTCTTCTTCTTCGTTGTCAGGATAGAGTTCCTCCTCCTCATCTTCCCACAGATCCTCCAGATCCTCTTCCTCCCAGTCCTCATCAGGGGGAACGTCGTCGATGTGCGAGTAGGTCAGGCAGCCCTCGTCGGGGTCGATTTCCACTGCGGCCGCTCCGCAGTAGCCGTCTTCGAGGAAAACACAATCGACATAGCGGCATCGAATTCGAGGCATGGTCCGGATCCTCCTAGGTTTCCTCGGCCCCGGGCTGACGGAGTCGAGCGACGCTCAGCACGAACAATATGGTCATGATTACGGCCGAGGCAAGACAATAGGGGCAGATGGCTCTCAATATGGCAAGCTCGACATAGGTCAGATACGCCGAGTACAGAGTGCCGACGAGTGTCAGGCCGAAGACGGCCATCCGGGTAGTCTCGCCCATAGGCGGATTGCGTCGCTCCCACCCCAGAAGGATCAAGATCATGAGATAGGCGCTCGCTCCGAAGAGCGCAATCGGTATGCCCTGAATCGTGGCGAAGCGACTGTTGTTGACGACCTCACAATTTCCCACATTCGAGCATGCGACCGCGTTTCCGGTGAGCTTGATCCAGGTCAGGTAGCCCGCGTCGACCAGCCCGACTGCTGCAAGCAGCAGCGAAAACCAGGACGTGGCATTGCTTGTATACCTCGAATTCGTCTTCTCAATCAACCCTGAGTTTCTCCCGTTTCCAGCCCGGTAACTCCGGGGTCGCTCTCCGGCTCACCAACCAGCCAAACTTCGATCTCGTGCCCAGCCTCGACGGCCGCGGATCCAGCTGAGAGTACGATCAGCGCGTTGGCCCGGATGAGCGACGACAGAACGCTCGAGTCCTGGGTGCCGGTCAGCCTCACACGATAGCCCCCCTCCTCCCAACTGACGATGCCCCGCAGATAGCTCTCGCGACCGTCGGAGCGCACCCGCTCGGCGGCTGTCGCCCTCAACCTCAACCGCTGCGTAGCAGGTAGTCCGCTCAAGCGGTCGAGCATCGGTCTGACGAAAACTTCGAACGTGACCAGCGCCGATACCGGGTTACCCGGCAGCCCCACGAACGGCACCCCTCTGAACTTCCCGGACACGAGAGGCTTGCCGGGTCGGATGTTAACTCTCCAGAAATTCAGTTTGCCGCTCGTTTCCACGGCAGAGCGGACGAAGTCATACGCGCCCAAGCTGACCCCGGCCGAAGACAGAATGATATCAGCCCCTGATGCCACGGCCTTCTCCAACTTCGCCACGACGTCATCGAGCTTATCTGGGACGATCCCAAGTCGGATCGGCATGCCCCCGGCCTGCCTGACCGCGGCGGTCAAGGCATAGCTATTTCCGTCGCGTATCTGCCCGGGGAGCAAGGGCTGGTCTACTTCGACCAGTTCGTTCCCTGTCGAGAAGAGTGCCACTTTCGGCTTGCGATGCACTCGGACCTGCGAGACACCGAGAGAGGCCAGCATGCCGACGTGAGGCGGTCGAAGACGCACTCCGGCAGCGACGACACGATACCCGCTCTCCACGTCCGTGCCCACTCGACGGACGTGGTCGCCGGGCTCGACAGCCGACAGGATGTCGATTCGGGCCGGCAACTGCTGTCCGGCCATCGGCTCCGACGTGGAAGTCTGCTCGACAGGGACAACCGCGTCGGCGCCACTGGGGATGCGGGCGCCGGTCATGATTCGCATCGCGGTGCCTATCGCCAGCTCCCGCACCTCAACCGATCCGGCAGGGACATCGCCCGACACCTTGAGCACGATGGGATCTTCTGTCGAGGCGGACTGCACATCGGCGGCCCGCACGGCGAATCCGTCCATAGCGGAGTTGTCGAAGGGAGGCAGGTTCGTCCCCGCCACGACCTCCTGCGCCAGCACGCGCCCGAGGGATTCCTCGAGGTCGACGGATTCCGACTCGAGCGGGACGAGATCAGATAGCAGGCGCTGACGCGCCTCTTCTACGGAAAGCATGCCGGAGAGTTTCACGCTGACGAGGGACCCTGGTCGAACAGGGCGGCATTATACCATCGCGAGTGAGAGCGCCAGGGATAATGTCTACCGGAGCATGTGTGAGCGAGGCAAGGAGCGGACGGCGTGAGGCGGATTTCGACGGAGCCGGCGAGCGGACCACGGTCAGGTCCACCGCGTACCTCGATCAGCCCGGTCGCAAGCGGCGGGCCTCAAGGACGTTCGGAAGAGCTTCCAACCTGTTGAGGACGCGACTGAGCTGGGAGAGATCGGTAATCCCCATCACCAGATCGAAGTTGGCCAGGCTGTTCTTCGTTGAGACATGAATGGAGGACATGTTGATGCCCTCGTTGGCCACCAGCGTCGAGACGTCACGCATCAGTCCATCGCGATCGTAGGCTCGGATTCGGACGGAGACCGGGTAGGTCTGGCGCGGCAACCCCCAGGAGACCTGAACCAGCCGTTCCTTATCTTTGATCCGGAGAACGTTTGGGCAATCCCTGCGGTGGATCGTCGCGCCGCGGCCTCGAGTGATATAGCCGACGATCGAGTCTCCCGGGACAGGCTTGCAGCAGCGAGCGAGGTTGGTCAGCAGTCCTGACAACCCCAGGATGCTTACTTCCTCGGTCGAGACGGGTTTCTCGACCGCAGGTGGGAGCACCGGCTGGACAAGATCAGGCGAAGTCTCATCCTGCTCGGCGATGCGCGCCACGATCTTGCCGAGCTGAATATCCCCGCAACCGATCGCCGCAAGCAGGTCGTCTGTCTGTGAGTAGCCGATCTCACGCGCCGCACGGTCGAAAGACACGCCCTCCATACCCATGCGTCGCAGCTCGCGGTCGAGCAGCAGCCGGCCGTGCGAGATGTTCTGTTCGCGATCCTGACGCTTGAACCATTGCCGGATCTTGCCGCGAGCCCGTTGGCTCTTGACCATCTCCAGACTCGGATTGAGCCAATCCCGGCTGGGACCGCCGCGTTTGGAGATCAGCACTTCGACCGAGTCGCCCGTCTGAAGCGCGCGGTCCAGGGGCACAAGCTTCCCGTTCACCTTGGCGCCACGGCAGCGATGGCCGATGTCGGTGTGAATGTGATAGGCGAAATCGATGGGAGTCGATCCGGCGGGCAGGTCGATAATGTCCCCGCGCGGGGTGAACACGAACACGCGGTCGTCGAACACGTCCGACTTCATCGCGTCGACAAAATCGGTCGCGTCGTCGACGTCCTGCCGCCACTCCATCAGCCGGCGAAGCCAGGTGATGCGCTGCTCAAAGGCATCGTTCCTGCGTCGGCCTTCCTTGTAGCGCCAGTGCGCCGCAATACCGAATTCTGCATTCTCGTGCATCTCGGGCGTGCGGATCTGGACTTCCAGCGTCTTGCCGTCGTCGAAGATGACGGCCGTGTGCAGAGATTGATAGAAGTTGTCCTTGGGTGTGGCGATGTAATCGTCGAACGTCCCCGGTACAGGCTTCCAGTGGGTGTGAATGACTCCGAGAGCCAGGTAGCAATCCGACTCGTCCTCGACCACGATTCGCACGCCGCGGATGTCGAGCACCATGTCGAAGGGAACGCCTTTGCGTTCCATCTTGCGGTAGATGGAATACAGATGCTTGGGACGGCCGCTTACCTCGGCATGCAGTCCGGCCTCGTGCAGCATATCTTCGACGCGGCTGCAGATCTCCTTGAGTTCGCCTTCCCGATCGATCCGCCGTTCGGCAACGCTGGCAGCGATCTCCTTGTACTTGTCCGGAAAAACATAGCGGAAGCTCAGATCCTCGAGCTCCCACTTGACTTGCCAGATTCCCAACCGGTTCGCCAACGGTGCAAAGATCTCAAGCGTCTCCTGGGCGATCCGGCTCCGCTTCTCGGGCGGCAGATGCGACAGCGTTCGCATGTTGTGCAGCCGGTCCGCCAGCTTGATCACAACGATCCGAACGTCGTCGCCCATCGCCAGGAAAGTCTTCCTCAGAGTCTCCTTGGCGAGCTCTCCCTTGGAAGAGCGTTCATCTTTGCCTTTGCCATTGGAACGACTGACACGCGGCAACTGGGTGAGTTTGGTCACCCCGTCGACAAGTGTCGCCACCTCAGATCCAAATTCTCGGGAGAGTTGGGAAAGCGTGACCGAGGTATCTTCAACCGTGTCGTGCAGGAGACCGGCGACCACGACCGGGCCCGGCGCACCCAGCTCGACCAGGATCGCGGCGACCGCCAAGCAATGCTGGACGTATGGCTCGCCCGAGGCGCGCTTCTGACCCTTGTGGGCCTCGGCGGCGAAACGATAGGCGCGGCTGACCAGCTCCCGATCAGCCGGCGTGACATTCGCAGGCAAAGCCTTGAGCAACCCAGCCAGGTTCATCTCGGCGCACCCTTCCCTACTTTGAGTATAGCCCGCCGACAGAAGGCATTCAAGGGGAAGGAATTCTCCCGGCATATTGCGCTAACGCTGCCACGATCCTGTTCACAGACCGGTCCTCGGGGCCTTGGTGCGGAGGGCAGCTTGGTTCTTGCCCTGCCGACGTCTCCTGAATCCGGCTCCGTTGAGCCCAAAAGCAGGGCTGCAAGCAGGGTTGGCCCGGGCCCGTGCGGAAGGGGCCGGACAGCGGCCGGTTGCGCAAAGGGAGGCGCGGGTTGGGGGTGCAGTGACATCCACGACTCGAGAGCCGCGCTCTTCCTTCGGGCATCCTTGGGTTGCAGGTCAGATAGGACTCGGATTGTCGATGGCGATCAGGGGGCGGCGGGGGTGGAGAATCCCTGGACGGCGGGGGCGTACTGCTCCCATCCGGGTGTGATCACCACGTCAGCCTCGTCACGCTGGGTGGTGAGCCAATCGTTGAAGGCCTTCTGCCGCTGCGCGGACAACGTTGTCGGGTCGAGCGTGCGCACCTCGTGACCTTCGACCTGGATGATGTGCCAACCGAATGATGTCTGGACGGGGCCGACGATTTCGCCCACAGAGGCATTGAAGGCGGCCGTTTCGAACTCGGAAACCATCTGGCCCCGCGGAAACCATCCGAGGTCACCGCCGTTGTCCTTGTTTGAGGTGTCGGTGGAATACTCACTCGCCAATGCGTTCCAGTCCCCACCCGCCTTGAGTTCCGCCAATACGTCATTCGCCGTCTGCTCGTCGGCGACGAGGATGTGCTTGGCCCAGACCTCTTCTTGTTGAGCCGGAACCTCATCCCCAATGGCTTTCTGCAGCTTCTGACGGTAGAGCGAGGCCTCAACCCGGACGCGCACATCCGCTTCTGTTGCACCCATCGTGCTCTCGAGATTGGCGAAGTAATCTTTGACCGCGGTCTCATATGCTTGCTGGGTGAAGGGGGTCGGTGTCGGCCGCGGAGTCGGGCTCAACGTCGGCGTCGGACTGCTTCCAGGGGTAGCGCTGGCCGTGGGTGTCGGGCTGGGGCCCTCGGTCGGAGTAGCTGTGGGTGCGGCCAGCTGCGTCGGATCGATTGTCGGTGTGGGGACGGACGTAGGCGTGCCCTCGGGATAATAGCCAAACCCGGCTTCGAGAGCCTTATTGATCTCGGTCGGGTCAACCGCGATACCTCGCGCATCCGCCTCATTTCGGATCAGGATGTCTTGAATCATCGAATCCAACACGCTCTGACCGAGCACGGTGGGATTGGCCAGCTGTTGATCGATCTGGTTCAGCTGCTGCTGCAGGGAGGACTGTGTGTCCGAATTCCCGCCCAGGAGTTGCGCCAGCTGCGCGTACTGTTGATACTGGGCCAGGAGATCCCCCTGCACCAACCGCATGCGACCCTGGAACTGGCCGATGCTGATCTTCTCTCCGTCAACCGTGGCGATCGGTTTCCTCATCTGCAGGTATTTCAGATCCACCCAGCCGTAAACAAGGATGCCGACCAGCAGAAGCGCGGTGAAGATGGTTCCGAACACGATCCAGTTACGCTGGATGCGCTCGCGCTCAGCCCGAGCCAGATGCTTCTTGGTGACCTGGGGAACAGATGCGCGGCGGCTCATGGCCGAGATGACCTTCCCGTGTTGGCTTGGCGCAGCGACCCAATGCGGTCCTGAGCTCTTCGAATCGTCCGGCTGCCCTCCACGCCTGTCTGGGCGCAAGAGCGCGATGATCGCCTGAGGCAAGGCGTTTCCACGGGGGGCATTAGAGATCGAGCCGCATCGGGCTTGAAGCTGAGAGACAAGAGTTCACCTTCCCGGTGCTGCTCAACGTACTCTTTCGGCCTTAAACGGCAACAAAGCCATATGCCTGGCGCGCTTGACGGCCCTGGCAAGAATGCGCTGGTGCTTGGCACAAGTACCCGTCTCGCGCCTGGATCTAATCTTGCCTTGCTCTGTGACATACCTCTTCAGAACTTCGGACTGCTTGTAGTCGAGGGATTTCATCTTCTCAGCGCAGAACTGGCACAGCCGAGGTCTCCGCACGAAGCGCCTTCGACCACCAGCCCCACCGCTGGAACTGCTCTCCCTCCGATCGTCATTTGCCAAGATGCCCGCTCCTTGTTCTCACTCGATCGCCGGCCGCGTCAGAATGGATAACCCTCTTCCTCACCCGGTGCAGCGACATAGCTTGTACTCGAGTCGTCTCGTGCCTCTCCCAGCATGATCATTTCCCTGGCAACGAGTTCGGTCGAGGATCGCTTGTTTCCTTCCGAGTCTTCCCAACTTCTAGTCTGCATCCGGCCCTCGACGTACACCTGCTGGCCGCGATGCAAATGCTGATTGCAGATCTCCGCCAGACTGCCCCAGGCGACGATGTTGAACCACTCTGTTTCATCGTTGCGCTCGCCTTCAGCCGAGAACCACGTCCTCGAAGTCGCAACGCTGAAGGTCGTCACCGGTCGGCCGGAGGGCGTATAGCGCATTTCAGGATCCCGACCAAGGTGGCCGATGATCATCACTTTGTTGAGGCCGCGACTCATTCCACGGTTCCTTTCAATTCAGCGACGCCACCGCTCCCATGACCGTCAACCCTCGTCCTGCAGGGTGAGTAGGAAGCGCAGGACATTCTCGTTCAGCCTCAGGTCGCGTTCGATCTGAATGGCTGCCTGGGGTGGAAGCTGCACCTGATAGAACACGTAGTAGCCATCCGTGTGCTTTTTGATCGGATACGCCAGCCGCCGCTTGCCCCAGCGATCGACCTTCTGTGTCGTCCCGCCGGCAGCTTCGATCCATGAAGCGACCTTCGTTTCCAGGTCGGTCTGGGCTTGAGCATCCAACTCAGGGTCTGAAATATAGCCGAGTTCGTAGTTGCGCATTGAGGAACCTCCTTTCCTCGGGATTGCCCCCGATCTGAGAGCCGAGCGGCCCACGTCGGGGGCGGAAAGCACGCCTCAGTCAACGGCGTGGCAACGTTGGAAGTCTAACACAACCCTGTGAGGAACTCAATGCTTTTCCAACCCTCTCGCTTTCACGGTATAATCCCGCGATCCAAGGCCGCATGATGCCCATTGGTAGAAGCGGCCCGGGCAATCTCACGCCCGCGTGAGCCAGGTCACACTCACCGGCCGGACTGTGTCGCTGGTGTACACTCGTCGGCCTGTCCGCAATCCACTCATGCCCTCGTGCCTTCACCGGAGTCTGGCATCATGGCCCTGCATCCCATTCATTTCGGAACAGATGGCTGGCGCGGTCGAATCGCCGAAGACTATACCTTCGACGCCGTCCGCCGCTGCGCGCAAGGCTTCGCCGCTTATCTGCTGTCACAGGGCAACCCAGGCAAGCCAGTCGTCGTCGGCTTCGACAAGCGTTTTGATTCGGAACACTTCGCCGCGGCCGCGGCCGAGGTCCTTGCCGGCAACGGGCTGGATGTACTGCTGACGCAGTCCGCCACGCCCACCCCGGTGATCTCGTATGCCGTCGTAAGCCGCCACGCAGTCGGCGCGGTGAATATCACCGCCTCCCACAACCCTTCCACCGACAACGGGTTCAAAGTCCGCGATCTTCACGGGGGCGCGGTTGCACCGGATGGCCTGAAGCAGATCGAAGCCGCCATCCCCGGCGATCTCGGATCGATCCGCCGCATACCACTGGCTGAAGCGATGAGCGATGGAAAGATCAAGGAGTTTGATCCTTCGCCCGAATACGTGGCCCAGATCGAACGCCTGGTTGACCTGGGTCCGATCCGCCAGGCCGGCCTGACTGTTGTGGCGGACGCGATGTGGGGGAACGGGGCGGGCTGGCTCCCGCGCTTGCTCGACGGCGGTGCCACGCGGGTGATCGAGATACACGACACTCGCAATCCGCTCTTCCCCGAGATGGTTCGTCCGGAGCCTATCCCGCCCAATGTCGACATCGGCCTGCAGGCCACGCTGGATCATCAGGCAGACGTGTTGCTCGTCACCGACGGCGACGCCGACCGACTCGGTCTGGGTGACGAGAAGGGTGTTTTCATCGATCAACTCAGAGCCTACGCGTTGCTCGCATACTACATGCTCGAAATCCGAGGTGAGCGCGGCCCGATCGTCAAGACGCTGTCGACGACATCCATGTTGACCCGCCTCGGTCAACTCTACGATGTCCCCGTCTACGAGACCGGGGTCGGCTTCAAGTATGTCGCGCCCAAGATGCTCGAGGTCAACGCAATGATCGGGGGCGAGGAATCTGGTGGCTATGCATTCCGCGATCACGTCCCCGAGCGGGATGGCATTCTCGCCGGGCTGTATTTCCTTGATTTGATGGTCCGCACCGGGAAGAAACCCTCCGAGCTCATCCAGACATTGTTCGAGAAGGTCGGGCCTCACTACTACAAGCGAATTGACACACCTTTGCCGCAGGGGGAACGCCAGGTGTACGAGAAGAACATTTCCAGCGCAGACCCTGCCAAGGTCGGAGGGCTGAAGGTCGTCGGCAAGAACCACACGGACGGTTATAAGTTCCTCCTCGAAGATGGAGGTTGGCTCCTGGTCCGGTTCTCGGGCACCGAGCCGATCGTGCGGGTATACTGTGAGACGACGGATTCGGACCGCGTCGACCCGATCCTGGACGACGGAATCCGGCTGGCCGGGATTGAATGAGCAACGGCAGAGCCTGGCTCGCCGACAGCCACTGTCATCTGACCCTACCGGAATTCGAGGGCGACTTCGAGGACATGCTGCAGCGGGCGACCGACGCCGGGGTCACCAAGTTACTCGTGCCGGGGATCGATCTTGCGTCGAGCGCACGGGCCGTGACCTTGTCGGATCGGTACTCGCAGATCTACGCCGCGGTCGGCATTCACCCGCATGCGGCTTCGACCTGGAGTGAGGATACCGAGCGCAGTCTCATCGGCCTGCTTCGATCGGAACGCGTGGTCGCCATCGGCGAGATCGGCCTCGACTACTACCGGCATCGGTCGCCTCCCGATGCTCAAAGGGTCGCATTCCAGGCCCAGCTACGGATTGCAGCGGAGAAGGGTCTACCCGTTGTCATACACAACCGCCAGGCGATTGACGACGTCTTGGAACTCACCCTGGATTGGGCGGCTCAGCTCAGGGGAAGTCTGGCCGGTCGAGCCGGCGTTATGCACGCCTTTTCGGCCGATGCCGAGTCCGCGTCCAGAGCGATCCAGGCGGGTTTCTATATCGGGGTCGCCGGTCCGATCACGTATCCGAACGCCCAAGACCGTCGGGATCTGGCACTCCAGATGCCGATGAACAGGTTGCTGGTCGAGACTGACTCGCCCGCCCTGCCGCCTCAACCCTTTCGGGGGAAGAGGAACGAACCGTCGTACGTGCGGATCGTCGCTGAGGCGCTCGCCCAGGTCCGTGGAATCTCGCTCGACGAGACCGCCCGGATCACATCGGAAAACGCATCCGCTCTATTCAGTTGGGAACATGGAACAAACGACAGCCACATTCTTTGACCTTGTGCGCCATATGATGCCCGAGGTTGACGCGCGCATGCGCCTCAGCCCCGGGAACCACAACGAGAATCTGTACGCCGCCATAGAGCACCTGCTATCGTCGGGCGGCAAACGCGTCCGCCCCACGATCACGCTGCTGACGGCGGGGATGCTCGACGCCGATCATGATCGCGCCATCACCCTGGCGGCGGCGATCGAGATGCTGCATTCTGCCTCGCTGGTCCACGACGACCTGATCGACGGCGCTCTGCTTCGGCGCGGGATACCGACCTTGAACGCACAGTGGACGGCGGGCGCGACGGTCCTCACGGGAGACTACGTGTTCGCTCGCGCCGCCCATCTTGCGTCCCAGACCGGATCGCTGCCAGTGATGGATCTCTTCGCCAGGACTTTGATGACAATCGTCAATGGAGAGATCAACCAGCTTTTCCGCACCCCGCGCGGCGACGTCCGCAAAGACTATTTCGAGCGCATCTATGCCAAGACAGCCTCGCTCTTCGAGTTGGCGACGACCGGCGCGGCGCTGCTATGCGAGTGCGAACCTGAGCTGGTCGAGAAGATGAGGGTATTCGGCTACAACATCGGAGTCGCGTTTCAGATCGTTGACGATGTCCTCGATTTCACCGGGGATCAGAGGCGCGTGGGAAAGCCCCTCGCCAGCGATCTGCGGCAAGGGTTGATCACGCTACCGACGCTGTGCTACCTGGAAGCTGCGCCGAACGAGCGTGAACTATACGGGCTGCTCGACGAACAGCGGCTCGAAGAAGCCGACCTGGACAGGTTGATCGATGCCATTCGCTCCTCGGACGCGATCGATCAGGCGCTCAAGGAGGCCGAGGGTTTCGCCGCGATGGGGGAAGATCTGCTTGAAGACATGCCGGTGACGCCTGAGCGAGAAGCGCTGGCCGATATCGCCAGGTATGTGGTCCGCCGAACGACCTAGACTGCAAAGGGGTTGCGTCGCCACGAACCACACAGTGAGGCTGTCGACGCCCTCGAAGCGGACCGTGCGCGATGATGTAGGAACGGATGCCAAGGAGGAACCGTGGAGATCAATACAACGGAGTACAAGCGGGTCGCCGTCGTCACCGTCTCCGGCCGAGTAGATTCGGCGACATCAGGTGAGTTGGAGGCGGCTCTCAAAGCCCTGGTTGATAAGGGTACTTCCAATCTTGTCCTCGACCTTTCGGGAGTCGACTTTCTTTCGTCTTCCGGACTGCGGGTGATGGTCACCACTCGAAAGGCCATCAAGGAAGCCGGCGGTGAGGTTGTGATCGCGCAGCCTTCCGATCGGGTGAAAGAAACGCTCGAACTCGCCGGTCTTGACGTGCTCTTCACAAGCCATCCGACTCGCGAAGCCGCTGTCGCTTCATTCTGAAGACGCCTCCTTGATCATTCGGCGCGAGGCAATCCGGTGGATGCGAAGCAGCCATCGCAGGGCGGACTCGGCCTGGGTCCTGGAGATCGGGCCATCCTCGGGATGATGAGCCGCCGCGCAACCTACCCCGCATACCTGCGAAAGATCGAAGCAATTTGCCACTTCGTCGGAGATGCATCCGACGAGGCCGGTTTTGATGAACGAACCCGCTACGCGTGCCAGCTCGCTGTCGGTGAGGCTTGCGAGAACATCATCAAACACGGCTACGGAGACGAAGGCCGCGGCGATATCCTTGTAACCGCCGAGGTTGCAACCGGAGAGATCACCATCGAACTACGTGACAACGCTCCTCCCTTCAACCCGGCAGGCCCGCCGCCCCGGCTGGACCTTGATCGAGACAACCCGCAGGTCGGCGGCGTAGGACTTGTGATCATCCACCGCGTCATGGATGGGATCTTCTATTCAAGGGACGGGGACCAGAACTGCCTGACGCTGCGTAAGACACATCAACCATCCAGCTGACGACGATGAACATCGGACTTGGCTGCTTCTCACAGCTCTCGCCCCTGATCCAGGCGAGCGGGCTCCCCTCAACAGTGCAGATCATGCTCATCCTGCTCTCGGGCCTGTTGGCGGCCTCGGCGCTGGCTTTGGCTCTCTATCTTCGGCGCACGCGCCACCAGCGAGCAGAGGAGATGGCCGCGCTGGCGAACATTCAGGCCTCGATCGCAGCAACGCCCCCCGACCCGGCCGAGATCGCTGAGATGAGCTACGTAATGTCGGCTCGCCTGCTCGAGACTGACTTTTTCCAGCTTGGCCTCTTCGAAGATGACAGCTACCGGACAATGATCTGGATCAAGGACGGAGACCGCCAGGACAACCTCAGCTTCCCGCTTAGGGAAGCCGACGGGATCGTCGGATGGATACGCAATTCTGGAGAGCCCATGCTCGTCGAGGATTTCGAGGCCCAAGGCGACAGCCTTCCTGCGAGACCCAGTTACAGTTCCGTCGATCCTCCAATATCAGGTGTCTTCGCGCCACTCAAGTCTGGCGGGCGAGTCGTCGGCGTGATCTCCGTCCAGAGTCGCCGGCGGGCGGCATTCACTCCCCACCATCTGCAGCTGTTGATCCAGATCGCCGGCGCAGTGGCTGCTGCGCTTGCCGCGATGGGCCTTGAGCGCCAACTGGATGAGCGGCGCCGCCAGGTGGCACTCCTGACGGCGCTTTCGCGAGAGTTGATCGCGTTCCAGCCGCTCCCCGATCGGTATGCTCGCCTCGCCTCGATGATTTCTCAACTATTCGGTGATTGTGCGGTGCGTCTGTTCGAATGCCGCTACGATGCCATCGAATTGCGGGCAGCCTGGCCAGCGACGGATCGCCTGGCGGATCGTGCTTCACCGGAGCCCAGCCCACTCGTCGAACGGGCCGTGCTCGAGCGAAGCCGTCTCACTCAACACGAAGCAGTGGCAGGTGAGACCGACGGGGAGACCACGCTGGCGATCCCTCTCGAAGCCGACGAGAACATCCTCGGAGTCCTTGAGTTGCGAATCCCCGGCGGCCGCCCACTCCCCGGGATCCACCTCGAGCTCGCCGGGCTTCTCGCCTCCCAGCTGGGAGTGGCGCTCGCCGAGATGCAGGCCTACAGCCAGCAGCAGGAGTACACATGGATCACCACCGTCCTGCTGGAAGTCGCCCGACATGCGTCCCAACCGGGTGACGTCGAGAGCGCCATTCAGGCCGTGCTTCAACTCACGACTCTGCTGGTGGGCACGTCATGGGCGATGGTGCTGCTGCCGGACGAGGCCGGCCAAGGACTCAGGCTTGGCTCGGTCGCCGGCCCAAAGCGCCAGGTCCAGGATCGGCTGAGTGATCTTGTGATTGATCCGCTCGAACTCTTGGGAGGACCCATCTCCAGCGATGGGACCCCACGCGGATTGAGCCTGCCGGCGGAACTTGCCGAACCGCTCGGGACGGCCGACGCCACCTGTGTCCCCCTCGGAGACGGGACCAGGCTCCTGGGGGTTCTGATGGTAGACGGCCGAGGGCATCCCGAGCTCCGGCTTTCGCTTCTTGCAGGCATCGCCCGTCAGGTCTCCCTGCGAATCGAGAACACGCTCCTCATGGAAGAGGCCGCCGTCCGAAGGTCTTTGGAGAACGAACTGGCGGTCGCCCGGAGCATTCAGGAGAGTTTCCTGCCCAAGGTCACTCCCGCGTTTGAGGGATGGGAGGTCAAGACGATCTGGCGAGTCGCCCGGAGCGTAGGCGGAGACTTCTACGATTTCATCCCCCTGAGCCCCGGCTCGGATGGACCTCGCCTGGGCGTCGTCATCGCCGACGTCGCCGACAAAGGAGTGCCGGCGGCACTCTTCATGGCCCTGTGCCGGACGCTGCTCCGTTCTGTGGCCATCCGGCGCGTCGATCCGGGCCTGACGCTCAAGCGCATGAACGATTTCATATTCGCCGACACACAGACCGACCTCTTCGTGAGCGTCTTCTACGCCGTATGGGAGCCGAACACATCTCGCCTGACGTACGCCAACGGCGGACACAACCCGCCGATTCTGTTCATCCGTGGCGCACCGCCGAGGCTGCTCACTGAGCACGGTATGGTTCTCGGCGTCAGTGAGGGGCAGAGCTATCAGACACACACAGTGACCCTGCCGCGAGATTCTGCATTGCTCTTGTACACAGACGGCTTGACCGAGGCCGCGGCTCAAGACGGTTCGTTCTACGGCCTCCAACGACTCACGGCGTTGGTCGAGGATCTGAGTGACTGGAGCGCGGACGGCCTCGCCCGCGAGATTACAGGCGGGATCGTCGAGTTCGTAGGCGATCCTGATCCAACGGACGACATGACGGCAGTCATCATTCGCCGCCGACCTTGAGGAGCATTAGTAGAGCAGCAGGTCGCGACGACAGAATGAATCCCGGGAAACCGATATGTGCGACTCGACATCATGCCGGCCTGGTGGTAGCCCGCGCCGACTCTTGAATGTGGAGGTTTCGGAATGGAAGAGAAACAGGTCTATGCATCCACGCATCCGCTCGTCGGACACAAGCTCAGTCGTTTGCGCGATCTCCACACCGATCCCAAGAAGTTCAGGGAGCTGATCAGGGAGATATCGGCGCTGATCACCTATGAAGCAACGCAGGATCTGGCGACGCGCCCGATACGCATCATGACCCCGCTCGCGGAGACAGGTGGCGTGGATCTGCTCGAAAAGATCGGCCTGGTCCCAATCCTGCGCGCTGGATTGGGGATGGTGGAAGGTGTCTGGGGACTGATGCCGACGGCCGAGGTCTGGCACATCGGTCTTTACCGTGACGAGAAGACGTTGCAGCCCGTCGAGTATTACAACAAGCTGCCCATCGAGCCGACGGTTTCAGTATGTTTGATCCTCGATCCAATGCTTGCCACTGGCGGCTCGGCGGTGGCGACGGTCGACATCCTCAAACGTTGGGGAGTGAGCAGGATCAAATTCGTCGGTTTGATCGCCGCGCCCGAAGGCATCGCCAACCTGCAGCAACACCACCCGGATGTGCCCATCTACGTGGCCGCGATCGACGACCATCTGAATGACGTTGGCTACATCGTGCCCGGCCTGGGCGACGCCGGTGACCGTCAGTTTGGCACGGCCTGAGGGTGGAAGAACGCGTATCTGCCTCTTAACTCGAGGCCAGGCGTCGCGCCCGCAGCACCAGGGAGCCCGCGGCCCACGCGGCGAGCCCCAGGACGAGGTTGAGAGAAGCCGTGAGTGCAAAGACGGCGCTCAGACGAGGCAAGATCGCTTGCGCCTGGGCCGACACCCATCCCTGATCACGCACTTCAAACCCGGAGAGCGCGATGATGGCGCCCAGCCCTACAACGATGAGGCCAGCGGGCAGCCAGGCCGACCGATCGGCCGCTGATGGCAGCATCGTGTTGCTGATCGCTACAACCAGATAGAGCCATAGCCCGACATCCGGAACCGTCGGCAGCACGGCCACGGTCCGCAGCACGCCCTGCGCATCGAACCGGACGCCCGCCTCGACGATCGGTTCCAGGGCCAGCTGATTGAGGGTGAGCAAAGAGAGCAGCACCACACCGGACACAAGAGGCGCAACTCCGATGAGGGCCGATCGGATGGGATCGGTTCGCTCCGTTTCGACATACCCCAAACGCAGCTGGTCCCGTGGTCCGCGCTTCGGTACGAGCGAGAATGAGATCGTCCGCACGCGCAGGCAGAACGCCATGAGCCAATGGCTGAGCTCGTGCACGGCCGCGCCTGGGGCAAACATGAGTGCGTAGAGCGCCACGGTGACTTCTGTGTTGCGCGTCAGTGCTGCCAGAAGTACCTGAAGTTGCCGCTGGAACCAGCGTTGCGTGACGACGAGGAATCCGAGGAAGCCAATGGCCCAGGCTGCCGCTGTGATCGTTGTCATGCTCGTTCGCGCACGGGAATGTGGGCCGGGGAAGATCGCAGGGCGCTAGAGAATCTGGTCGCCGAAGAGTAACTGAGTCAATTCGTGACCAGGATCCGGTCAGGGATTGCTGGCGCGATTGATCAGCCCGTCAAGATGTTCGAAGAGCCAACCGGGGATCCCACCCCGATCGAGAACCTGCCTGGCGTCGGCGATGGCGCGATCGCTGTTCCCTTCGAGGAAGTAGAACTCAGCCCGGACGGAACGGGCGAGAGAGTCTTCCGGTCGATGATCCAGGACTTCGTTCGCCCAGGTGAGGGCCGACGGTCGCTCATCTGTGAAGAGGAACGTACGAGCCACGGCCGCCTGAGGGACATCCCACTCGGGGTATGTCTTTCCCACGCGTTCATCGACTTGCCGCATCTCAGGCGTATCGGAGCCGATGAAGATGAACTCGGTGATCATGTGCAATAGCGGCGGATCGGCTCCGGACGGACCGTGTACGGCCTCAAGCGCCAGGAGCGTCGCCTCGGTCACCAGGTCGTAGTCCCTGGTATCCCGCAGGATGCGGGCCGCCGCAATGAATTCCTCGGCCGCGGCATTCGACTGACCGTCAGACATCATCACTTCTGCAAGCTGCATGTGAGAGCCTGCGTCATCCGGGCGGGCCTGCACCGCCGACTCGGCGTCGGCCATCGAAGGGAGTGGTTCTCCCTGCGTCAATATCTCCCCCGCCGCCGGCTGCGGCGACGCAGAGAGCCCCGTGCCCCGGACTTGGCGATCAGGGCGTGTCAGCAGGACAAACGCCGTCAAGCAGATGCAGGTGATCGCCACCCCGGAGACCGCCCACAGCCAGGGCCGGGGCCTGGACAGAACCGGCTCTGCCGGCGTCGGCTCGGCAATCGTCGGGAGAGGCTCCGCCGGAGCGGCAGGAGCGCGCTCCGGAGCCGCCACATCCGTTTCGGCCTGTCCTTTGACGCATGTCGCAGCCCGAGCCACTCCCAGATCAGGCATCGCCTCTCCGGGGGCCTGAAGCACGGCCCGTCGGAATGCCGAGACCAGATCTTCGACTTTGGCGTAGCGATCCCCGCGGCTCTTCGCCAGCGCCTTGAAGAGCACCCGTTCTACTTCCTCAGGCACCTTGGGATTGATCTCGCGCGGTCTCGGAAGGGGTTTGTAGATGTGATCGTGGATGATCGAGAACGGGGTATCTGCACTGAACGGGACGCGACCGACAACCAACTCGTACAGAACGACACCGAATGAGTAGATGTCGGTGCCCGCATCCAGGTCTTTCTCTCCGCGCGCCTGCTCCGGGGAGAT
>CAZGRL010000067.1:4205-19630 GCA_964528155.1 uncultured Anaerolineaceae bacterium | reverse complement strand
GGGGGGGGGGGGGGGGGGGGGGGGGGGGGGGGGGGGGGGGGGGGGGGGGCGGGCCCCCCCCCCCCCCCCCCCGACTCACCGATACATTCGGTCCGAAGGGACACAGATGATCACCCTCCCCGGTCTGATTGACCCCCACGTTCATTTGCGCGAACCGGGAGCCACCCACAAGGAGGATTTCGACACCGGCACGGCGGCGGCCCTGGCCGGAGGCTTCACGGCAGTACTGGCCATGCCCAACACAGCACCTCCCCTGACGGACGCGTCCAGCCTGAGCCTCGCCCGGGCGGCGGCTCAAGCCAAGGCCCGCTGCGACTACGGCCTGTTCCTCGGGGCGGGTCCCGACAATACGTCCCTCGCTAGGCAACTCGCCGGAGGTGTGTGCGGCATGAAGATGTACCTCGACCAGACCTACGGGCCCTTGCGCCTGGAGGGCCTGGACACTCTGGCTCAGCACTTTGAGGGGTGGCCGAAGCAGAAGCCCATCGCCGCCCACGCCGAGGGCCGCAGTCTGGCGACCGTGATCCTCCTGGCGGCGCTCCATGATCGTCCGGTCCACATCTGTCATGTGAGCCGGAAGGAGGAGATCCGTCTGATCCGGGCCGCCAAGGAGAAAGGCATCAAGGTCACATGCGAGGTCACGCCCCATCACATGTTCCTCACTCAAGAGGATCTCCCGCGTCTTGGCCAGGGAGGCGGAGAAGTCCGCCCGAGGCTGGCCCGTCGAGAGGACCACGACGCCCTCAGGCAAAAAAAGGCGGAGATCGACTGCTTCTCCACAGACCATGCACCGCACACCCCCTCCGAAAAAGACGGACCGGAGCCTCCGCCCGGTTTCC
This sequence comes from uncultured Anaerolineaceae bacterium, assembly GCA_964528155.1. Classification (GTDB taxonomy): domain Bacteria; phylum Chloroflexota; class Anaerolineae; order Anaerolineales; family E44-bin32. The sequence goes on along the minus strand of CAZGRL010000067.1, from coordinate 18,791 downwards.
CCGGTCTGGAGACGGCGCTGGGATTGTGGCTCGTCGCTGTCGAAGAGGGCCGGCTGACGTTGGACGACTTGATCCAACGCATGGTCACCAACCCGCGCAGGATCTTCCACCTTGGCGAGCAATCCGAGACGGAGGCGGAAGTCGACGAGCGTTCAACCTGGACGGTGCGGGCGGAGGAGTTGCGCTCCCGCTGTGGCTGGTCTCCTTTTGAAGGGATGTCCCTGCGCGGTCGGGTCCGGCGCGTCGTCATCCGTGGTCACACGGCTTTCGAAGATGGCGAGGTTCGTGCGTCGCCTGGGGCAGGGCGCGATTTGTTCCCGGCTCAGCCTATTCAGAGTTAGACGGAGGATCCTATGGCAACTTTCGTCCCGGCGAATGAGCGTCGAGCTCCGAGCCCGTACCTTCCGCTTGGTGACCGCAGGGAGGCTCGCTTCTACGGCAAGGACATCCTGTCCGTGTCGCAGTTCGAGAGGAGCGACCTCGAATACATCTTTGGCGTTGCCAAGGAAATGCGGGCGATGGTCGAGAGAGTGGGGACGTTCGATCTGCTCAAAGGCAAGATCCTGGCCAATCTCTTCTACGAACCGTCGACCCGCACTTCTTCCTCGTTCACTTCGGCGATGGAGCGGCTGGGCGGGAGCGTGATCCCGATCAACGAGGTGCGCTATTCTTCGGTCGCCAAAGGCGAGTCGCTCCCCGATACCGTCCGCACGCTCGAGTGCTACGCTGATGTCATCGTGCTCCGCCATCCCGAAGTCGGTGCATCGGCTGAAGCCGCTCGATACGCTCGCAAGCCGATCATCAACGCCGGAGACGGGATCGGCGAGCACCCCACGCAGGCGTTGCTCGACTTGTTCACGATCGTCGAGGAGCTGGGCAAGGTCGACGGCCTGACCGTTACGATGCTCGGCGATCTCAAGTACGGGCGCACGGTCCACTCACTCTCTCGATTGCTTTCCTTATATAAGGTGCACATCAACTACGTTTCACCCGAGATACTGAGAATGCCGGCGGAGCTGGTTGCCGAACTGGAGTCCAAGGGCGTTTCGCAATCCGCGTCCGCTCGGCTCGAGGATGCATTGGGCGGGACGGATGTACTTTACGTGACGCGCGTCCAGAAAGAGCGCTTCGAGAGCCTCGAGGACTACGATCGCGTCAAGGGCGCCTACGTGATCACGCCCGAGGTCCTGGCTGGCGCCAAGGGGGAAATGATTGTCATGCACCCGCTGCCGCGTGTGGGGGAGATCAGTATGGAAGTCGATCAGGATCCTCGAGCAGCCTACTTTCGACAGATGGAGTATGGCCTGTACGTGCGAATGGCGCTCCTGGCCATGGTCTTGGGGAAAGCCTGAGGCGGAGCTCGTGTCCGATTCGTTGTGGTAGAGATCTGGTTGGGCGCGTTCGAGGAGGAGCATGTCGTTCATTGCATCCCTGACTGCCAGCACCGAGGCGAAACAGTCCCTGCTGTGTGTTGGTCTCGACCCACATCCGGAACTCCTGGCCGAGGCGAGTTCACAGGGCGCACTTGACTTCTGTCTGAGGCTGATTGAGGCGACCGCCGATGACGCGGCGGCATATAAGCCAAATGCTGCGTTTTTCGAGGCACTTGGAAGCCAAGGCTGGCAGGCGCTGGAGCGCGTCGTGGCGGCCGTGCCCGAAGGAACGCCGGTGATCCTCGACGCCAAGCGAGGCGACATCCCCTCGACGACCAGGGCCTATGCCACCGCCGCTTTTGAGGCGTTAGGGGTCGACGCCATCACCGCCAGCCCATACCTGGGTCGGGATGCCCTCGAGCCTTTGCTACGGGATCCTGACCACGGTGTCTTCTTGCTGTGCCGCACTTCCAACCCCGGTGCCGACGCCCTGCAGTCGCTCATCACCGAGAGCGGAAGGCCACTCTACCTGCACCTGGCCCAGCTGGCTGCAGGTTGGAGCCAGCTGGACAACTTGGGCCTGGTCGTCTCCGCCACCGATCCTCGAATCCTGGCTGCCGTGCGGGCGGCAGCGCCTGACCTGTGGTTTCTGGCCCCTGGGGTTGGTGCACAGGGGGGCGACCTGCGCGCAGCGCTGGAATCGGGGTTGCGCCGCGACGGCATGGGCATGCTGATCAACGTGTCGCGCTCGCTCGCCACCGCTCCCGACATCCGACGGGCAGCCGGCCAATTGCGAGCTGAGATCAACGTGGTGAGACGGCAACTCTGGGCGGCGCCACGCGCCGGCCTGTCTCCAGAACTGGTAGATCTGGCCGACGCGCTGTTCGAATCAGGCTGCGTGAAGTTCGGGCATTTTGTGCTCAAGTCAGGGCTGGACTCGCCGATTTACTTTGACCTGAGACTGCTTGCATCAAGTCCAGCGCTTCTGGCCCGCGCCGCTGCCGCCTATATGCCCCTCCTGGCAAGTCTGACGTATGACCGACTTGCCCCTCTGCCTTATGCGGCGCTGCCGATAGGAACCGCCATCGCCTTACAAACAGGACGGTCTATGGTGTATCCGCGCCGGGAAGTGAAAGACCATGGGCGTGGTCGAAGCGTGGAAGGAGCCTTCATCGAGGGTGAGACGGTCGTCGTCATCGATGACCTGGCGACGACGGGGAAGAGCAAATTCGAGGCGATCGGCACGCTCGAGCAGGCCGGGCTGCGCGTGCGCGATGTCGTGGTCCTCATCGATCGACAGAGCGGAGCGGCTGAGGCGCTGGCCTCGTCCGGCTACACACTGCACGCCGTCATCAAGATGGACGATCTCTTGGACCACTGGAGATCGCGCGGGCAGATCAGCCCGGAGCAAGTGTTTGAAGTGGGGGAATTCCTGAGGCGTTCGCGCTCGGCTGGCGATGAGGGATGAGCCTGTACGAGCGACTACGCCCGATTCTCTTTCGTCTGGACGCTGAACGGGCCCATAGCACCACTCTGCGGCTTTTGAACATCGCTGGATCCTCGCCGATCATCGGGACCGCCCTACGGCGGTCCTTCCGCGTCAAGTCTCAGGCCGCGGTTCGTGTCTTCGGGCTTGAATTTCCCAACGCCATTGGGCTGGCGGCGGGCTACGACAAGGACGGCATCGCCATCCGTGGTCTGGCCAGCCTCGGTTTCGGTCACATCGAGCTGGGAACAGTGACCCCTCTGGCTCAGCCGGGGAACCCTCGCCCGCGTGTTTTCCGCCTGAGACGTGATCAGGCCCTGATCAACCGTATGGGTTTCCCCAATGGCGGCGCCCGACGACTGCTGGTTCGTCTCCGACGGGCCCGGCCTCATGGCACGATTCTCGGTGTGAACATCGGCAAGGGAGTCAATACTCCGATCGAGGAAGCTTCGCGAGACTACCTGGAGCTGCTTGATCTGTTCTACGAGGCGGCGGACTACCTTGCGCTGAACGTGTCATCCCCCAACACGCCGGGGCTGCGAGGGCTGCAGGAGAGAGACCGGTTGGAAGAGTTGCTGTCTGTGCTGGCCGACCGCCGCGAAGAACATCGTCGGGCAGGACAAGGCTATACCCCTATCCTGACGAAGCTCAGTCCGGATCTGTCCGATGGCGACCTGGAACAGGCTTGCGGCGTGATCCTGGACTCCGGGCTGGATGGGGTGATTCTGGCCAACACCAGCCTGACCCGGGCCAGTCTGCTGTCGCCGGAGAGGGGCGAAGCCGGTGGCTTGAGCGGTGTGCCCATGAGGGACCGGTCGACCGCCCTGGTCTCATTTGTTGAGCGCTCGACACACGGCAAGCTTCCCATCATCGGGGTCGGCGGGATTTTTGGTCTGGAGGATGCCCGGGAGAAGCTCGACGCCGGCGCTTCGCTGGTCCAGATCTTCACTGGGCTGGTCTACCGGGGCCCGGGTCTTCCGCGGCGCATTCTGTTGGGATTGGGCGCAAGCTGAGTCCGTGGCCATCCATTAACGCGACAGCCCCCCAGGGACGGGGGGCTGTTGCGTCTTTGGTTCTAGCCCGTCAGACCTCGGGGATCTTCAACATCTGGCCAGGCTTCAGGAAGTATGGGTTATCCCCAATGACATCCTTGTTGGCGTCATAGATCGCTCGCCAGTTCTCCTGGCCCCCCGGGCCGTAGTAGCGGAGTGCAATCAGGCGGAGGCTCTCGCCGCTGGCCACCGTGTGTGTGGCCTTGATTTTCGGTGCTGGCTTCGGACGGGAAACGGACGGAGCTGCGGGTCTGGGGGCTGCGGGAGCGGGACGTGCAGCTGGACGTGCTACCTTGGCCGATGCCTGAGGCTTGGCTGCCGGCCTGGCCGCCTTCTTGGCGGCCTTCCTAGCTGCGGGCTTCTTGGCGGCCTTCTTGGCTGCCCGCTTGGTGGTCTTCTTGGCCGCCCGCTTGGCAGTCTTCTTGGCCGCGCGCTTGGCGGTCTTCTTGGCTGCGCGCTTGGCGGTCTTCTTGGCCGCCCGTTTGGCGGTCTTCTTGGCCGCTCGGCGCCGGGTGGTCTTCTTGGCCGCGCGCTTGGCGGTCTTCTTGGCTGCTCGCCGTCGGGTGGTCTTCTTGGCGGCGCGCTTGGTTGTCTTCTTGGCCGCTCGGCGTCGAGTGGTCTTCTTGGCGGCCTTCTTGGCCGCTCGGCGTCGAGTGGTCTTCTTGGCGGCCTTCTTGGCCGTTCGGCGTCGAGTGGTCTTCTTGGCGGCCTTCTTGGCCGTTCGACGTCGTGTGGTCTTCTTGGCGGCGCGCTTGGTGGTCTTCTTCGCCGCGCGTCGCCGGGTAGTCTTCTTGGCGGTACGCTTGGCGGTCTTCTTGGCGCTTGACCGGGAGGTCCTCTTGGAGGCCTTCCTCACGCTCTTCTTCGCGGTCGAGCGGGAAGCTCGGCGAACCGTCTTGCGAGCGGTCTTCTTCGCCGTCTTCTTGGTGGCCTTACGAGTGGACTTCTTGGTCGCCTTTCTCGCCGTCTTCTTGGTGCTCTTCTTTGCGGCTTTAGCCATCGATTCCTCCTAACATTTTCTCGACTATTGTTGCTCCCGCACTGCCTCAGGGCGGTATTTTACAGCAGGTTGAGAAAAATGCGCCAGTGGGGTGCAAGGCCCCCGAATCGAGGAGGCGAAGAAGGTCGAGATTGGGGATGTTCCCGCGCAACACCGCCATCGGTCGGGTCAGATGGTCGAGGGGTCGCCATCCCTGGCGGGTTGACCGCGGTCGTGATCCTCGCCGCGAATCGGTGGCGGCGACGCAGCGCCGTCGACGGCCCTCCGTCAGCATGACATAACGAACCTCCGGACGGAACGCGGCTTGGCCCCATGAGGCTAGCCACCGATTCGCTTGGGCACCGTGGTAAGCTGGGTCAGACAGGTCGAACCAGCCAAGCGGAGAGGCCTGTCCCTGGCGTGCCGCAGCGTGACGTCGAGGCCGTGAAGGCACATGGTTCGGGCTCTTCGTCGTTATGCCGGCATAAAGGGGGATAGATGGATCCAGACGGCGAGGTGCGCCGGAAGTTCGAGGTGCCCGGCCAGGCGGCTGTGGCCGGGCCAGGTGATCTGCCCTCGAGGCAGCAGGTGACGCGCCGACTTGGACCCGGTGTGGCCGTCGCTCTCCTGGTCGGCTTATTCCTCGTTTTTCGGGCCGAAACTTCGGTCACCACATCAACAAGCGGACCGAGCCTGGTGGGCTCAGGCGGCGAGGAGATCCAGGTCTACTTCACGGCGCCTCAGACAGGCGCGGTGACCGGCCCCGCGGGTGGGGCCGATGTGGCGCTTGTTCAGGCGATCGATCGGGCGCAACGCTCCGTCGATGTCGCCGTCTACGCCCTCAACCTCGGGAGCGTTGCCGATGCCCTTCGGCGGGCTGACCAGCGTGGCGTAAGGATCAGGCTGGTCGTCGAAAGCGACAACGCTTCCGAACCCGAGGTCCAGGCATTGTTGGGCGAGGGGGTTCCCGTCCGTGAGGACCAACGGCCCGGCTTGATGCACCACAAGTTCGTCGTTGTCGACGGAGCCGAGGTGTGGACAGGCTCGATGAATCTGACCGTCGGGGCCGCCTATCATGATGACAACAACCTGGTCCGGATCGCCTCACTCGGATTGGCCCAGGATTTCACCCGCGAGTTCGACGAGATGTTCGAGGAAGATCGGTTCGGGGCGTTGTCCCTGAAGGATACCCCTCGAGCCCAGTTGACGGTCGCCGGTGTGCCGCTGGAGGTCCTTTTCTCGCCAGACGATGGTGTGGCCAACCGGATCATGGACCTGATCGACGGCGCGGAAGCGAGCCTTGAGTTCGCCGCCTTCAGTCTGACGGCGGATTCGATCGCCGATCACATGCTGGCCGCCTCCGCCCGGGGAGTGCGCGTGCGGGGTGTGATGGAGACAACCCAATCGACGGGGGTGGGGAGTGAGTACGAGAACCTGCGGTCCGCCGGCCTGGATGTCCGTCTTGACGGAAACCCCTTCAATATGCACCATAAGTTTCTGATCATCGATCATGAAATCGTCGTGACAGGCTCGTACAATTTCACCGGCAGTGCGGAAGAGCGCAACGACGAGAATCTTCTGGTCCTGTATAGCCCTGAGATCGCCGGCGCTTACGCCGAGGAGTTCGCGCGTATCTTCGAGCTAGCTGGCCCATCGCCCTGAACTGGAAGCCATGCGGCTGCCCATCCTCCGGACTGAAACGCCGCCTCCGGAATTCTGTTGCACTCCCCGGGGAGGATAGTTGGATTTGGGTGTGTCGGGCGGCGGAGCCGCCCGACACACCCAAATCCAACAGCTCTGCTCCGCCGCATGCAGCCGATCTTCGAAAGGGTCTGGACTCTCTGAAGCCGGCCTGCTATCGTTATTGGGGTGCGATTGATCTCATCCGAGACCGGTCGCAGCCCTTCCCGGACGTTCATCGCTCTGAGCGTGTTCTTCCTTTCGCGGAGACTCTTGAGACAACCCATTCCTCGGAGGTAACCGTGCAGGATTACGAGAAGCTGGGTGTGTTCTACCTCGGCCAGTCCTATGACATGAAGAAGAAGGAGAGGGTTTCCGGCGATCTGCTGCTCTATGACTCGCGCGACCTGGTGACCCACGCCGTGTGCGTCGGTATGACAGGAAGCGGGAAGACGGGCCTGTGCATCGATCTCCTCGAAGAGGCCGCGATCGACGGGATACCGGCGATCGTGATCGATCCAAAGGGTGATCTCCCGAACCTGCTTCTCACCTTCCCCGAACTGCGAAGCCAGGATTTCCTGCCCTGGGTCAACCCGGACGACGCACGCAAGAAGGGATTGACGGTCGAGGAGTTCGCCCAGCAGCAGGCCGACATGTGGAAAGCGGGACTGAAGGATTGGGGACAGGACGCAGAACGCATCAAGCGTCTACGGGAATCTGCGGAGCTGAGTATCTACACCCCTGGCAGTGGATACGGATTGCCTGTTTCCATCTTGAAGTCTTTCGCCGCCCCGGACGAATCGCTGCTGCAAGACAACGAGCTACTGGGAGAGCGGATCGAAACCACGGTGACAGGGCTGCTTGGCTTGGTGGGTGTCGAGGCGGATCCGGTCAAGAGCCGGGAGCACATTTTGCTCTCGACGATTCTCGACTGGGCCTGGAGACAGGGCAACGACCTTAGCCTGGAGGACCTCATCCACCACGTGCAATCGCCCCCGGTGAGCCGGATCGGCGCCCTCGACGTGGAGTCCTTCTATCCCGCAGACGACCGATTCAAGCTTGTCCTGGCACTCAACAACGTCCTGGCCGCGCCCGGTTTCAGTGATTGGCTGGAAGGGGATCCACTCGACATCGATGCGATCCTGCACACCCGAGAAGGCAAACCACGGGTGGCGATCTTCTCGATCGCCCATCTGAACGACTCCGAGAGGATGTTCTTCGTTTGCCTCCTGCTAAATCAGGTCCTGGGCTGGATGCGCGCCCAGTCCGGCACCTCGAGCCTGCGGGCCTTGCTGTATATGGATGAGATCTACGGGTTCTTCCCGCCTGTCGCCAATCCCCCGTCCAAGAGGCCACTGCTCAGCCTACTCAAGCAGGCACGCGCCTTCGGACTGGGCATCGTGCTCACGACCCAGAACCCGGTCGACCTGGACTACAAGGGGCTGCAGAATACCGGGACGTGGTTCATCGGCCGCCTGCAAACCGAACGCGACAAAGCCAGGTTGATGGAGGGCCTGGAGGGAGCGCTTGATGCCGGCCAGCAGAATCGCCTGGAGAGGGATCAACTCGAGCAAATCCTGGCCGGTCTCGAGTCGCGTGTATTCCTGATGCACAACGTGCATGAAGATGCCCCCGTTGTGTTTGAGTCGCGATGGGCGATGTCATACTTGCGCGGACCGCTGACCCGCAATCAAATCAAGGTGCTGATGGATCCGGTGCGAGCTTCCCGCGCCGATGCTGGGACAGCGGTCGCGGCGGTCAAGCAGAGAGCAGTCGGCGGAGCGACTTCCGAACGGTCGAGTGGGGCGCCGGCGCTTCCTCCGGATGTGGGTGCGTTCTACATCCCCGCGCGTGGGGCCGCCCCTGCCGGCGCGAGCCTCGTGTACCGGCCGATGCTCATCGGATCCGCTCGAGTGCGATTTGTCGACAAGAAATCCAAGATGGACGAGCCGCAGGAGCGGGTGCTGTTGGCGCCCATCACCGATCAGGCCATCCCGGTGGACTGGGATCAGGCACAAGAGGCGGGAGTCGAGGCTTCAGAGCTTGAGAAAACGGGCGAAGCCGACGCGATGTATGCCTCTCTACCTGGGCCTGCTGCAAAGGGCGCCAGCTATGCGACTTGGAGCAAGTCCTTCGCTCGCTGGCTCTACGACACGCAGCGCCTTGAGCTGCTCAAGAGCCCGAGCCTGGGCGAGTTGTCGTCACCGGGCGAGGCGGAGCGTGAGTTTCGGATAAGGTTGACGCAGCTGGCACGCGAGCGCAGGGACGAGGCAGCCGAGAAACTGCGAGCCAAATATGCACCAAAGCTCGCCTCGGTGCAGGATCGATTGCGACGCGCCGAGCAAGCCTTGGAGCGGGAAGAACAGCAAGCCGCTCGACAGAAGACGCAGACTGTGATCTCGGTTGGCACCACCATCCTCGGCGCCTTCGTCGGACGGAAGGCCCTCAGCGCGACCACCCTCGGACGGGCCACAACCGCCGCCAGGGGCGTGAGTCGTTCGATGAAGGAGAAAGAAGACATCAGCCGGGCCGAAGAGAATGTGAAAGTCCAGCAAGATCGGCTGGCGGAATTGGAGGAAGAGTTCAAGACCGAGACGGACGAGCTCGCCTCGGCTATCGACCCGTCGACGGAGCAACTCGAGTCCATCACGCTCAAGCCACGCAAGAGCGACATCACTGTTGAACTTGTGGCACTCGCTTGGTCGCCTTATTGGGAAGGCTCAGGCGTCGAGCCTCGTGCGGCCTGGGGGTAGGGCCGGACGCATGCGTGTGTGAGAACGCGAATCGGGCTGATGTGAGCTAGCTCACATCAGCCCGATTCTTCTGTCCTCTTGTCGGATCAAGCCTCGGGGGCTGGTCGGCGGGCGGCGGCCACGGCCTGCAGGACCATCCAGTAAACGATCCCGACGCCAGCGACGAACAAGGCCAGAAAAACCACCATCGGGCTGAGTTGGAGATTGACAGGCTGAGCAGTGACGTCCACTGCCGGCGCGAGTTCGGCGTTCTGAACGATCTGTCGGCTGATAGCGTTCAGGGCAAGAACCCCGTATTGCGCAACGGCGGCGGCCAATGCCAGGCCTCGACCTTCGTGACCGACACCGAGGACGGTCAGCAACCACGGAAGACCGGGCGAGAGCGCCGTCAGCGCTGTCAGGATCACCAGCGGCGAGCCCAGTAGCATCGATCGGATCTCGGCTCCCAGGGAGCCGAAGAAGTACCATGATCCGGTGGCGCCGAACCAGATGACTCCGATCGTGGACACGCGCAAGGCAAATCGGCGCGCCCACGCCCGGTAGGCCGCCTGCTCCCTTCCGGCGAAGAAGGCAGTATCAACCAGGATGTAGGCCGCTGTGGTCAGTAGTGCCAGCCCGAACATCATCAACCAGCGCGGCCACAGACTGGGATCGGCCGTATTGAGCCCGGTCCCAGTGGCGGCGCCGGCATAGCTCGTCGCCTGCCACAGCGCCGGCCATCCGTCGGTGTTTGTCATCAGACTGAACCCATTGGCGAAGATGAAGCCGACGACCATGAACAGTCCCGCCGCGATCCATCCGGCCAGGTGACGCACGCGTCCCATCATGGGTCGGCCCAAACCGACGACATAGATGTACACGCCATAGTAGGCGATCATCACCAGCAGGATCACGCTGAACCAGGGCCAGGCCATCAAGATCGTCGCCGGGTAGAAGCTCTGGTAATAGCCGACCTGCGTGAACAGGAGCGGGATGATTCCGAAGTTGATCCCCAAGGCGATCAGGATCGGCAAAGCCTTCACGAAGCGGTCTCTCAGTCGTTTCGCGTGCTCGCCGCCAAAGCGCCCGGCGAGCAGCACCGTGATCAAACCCGCATACCACAGATTCATCGGGATCATATGCAGGGTGAAGCCGAAGACCTTGAAGAAAGCCACGAACCAGTACGGGGCAGGGAGTCCGAGCAGGGTTTCGGGACCGATCAATGGGGGTTGCATGTGTCTCTCCTAGCCGCCGGAGTTTATCAGGCCCGGTGGAAATGGACGGGCGATCGATGCAAGGTACTCAGTCAGGAGCTCGGCCTCCTCGCCTGTTCCTGCAAACGGGGGCATGAAGAACTGAGCCCTCTCGGGATGGTCGACAAGGGCTCTGATCATCTCCGGCGACCAACCACGCATCAACTGCGAGACGGCCATATAGCCATCGCTGGATGAATGGCAGTCGTTGCATGCATAGGAGAAGATCACCTCACCCACCTGGAGGCGATCGGCCTGTGGCAAGGCGAGAAGCGCGCCTTCGTCCAGTGTTCCGTCGCTCTGGAAGGCCGCGGGATAATGTACGGCGATCGAGGCGCGGGTCCAAACGCCGCTCTCAAGAAGGCCAACCTCGCGTACGCGGTCGATCTCATCTGGCAGCAACTGGTTGCTCAGAACAACGCCGTAGACGATGTACGGCTTGCGGACGGCCTCTCGCACGAACTCCCCGGCGCCGATGGCAGTCAGCCCGAAGGTGAACAGAAGCAGTGCGAACCCTGGCGTGATCCAGCCCGGATTGCGATACGGCCCCAAATAGAGCATGGCGAAAACGACGATCGTAACGGCGAAGATGATGACCATCAGGATGTTGAGCGCGCTGGCCGCAGCAAGCGCAGCCTGCGCAGAGGGCGGCAGAGCGAGATACCACCATACGCCTCCTGCGGTGACCAGGCCCGCGCCCAGAAGTCCCGGTCGGGTGGAACGTGTGCTGATCATGCTTCGCAATTCGGGGTCGTCGGCGCGGAAGAAGGAGGCATGCAGGTACACATATAGCGAGGCGAGCAGGAGCGCGCCCCCGGTTCGGGCGATGGTCTGTGGGATCAACTGTGGGTTGAAGAAGGCTACCCAGAAGTCCGGCCGGTCCAACCAGGCGCCCGGGTTGAGCATAAACGCCGTGATCCCGGTGATGAGCACGAGGCTGATCCAGGCGGACACTCCGTAGATCCAGCCTATCGTCTGATGGGTCCGCGGCGGAAGTCTGCCCCAGAAATAGAAGAAGATGAAGGCCGAGACGATTTCCAGGACAAAGAACACGTATTCCATCGCCCAGCCGAAGACGAAGATGTGGATGAGCGTCTCGGTCGCCAGCGGCGACGCCAGCCCGATGGTCCACCAGATGCCAACCCCGGTGATGGCGCCGAAGACGACTGTGACCAGGATGAAGAACCAGGCGTGTTCCTTGAGATAGGCGAGATAGCGCTGGTTGGAGACCCGATACGCATGGGTTGTCTCCACCGCCAGAAACAGTCCGCCACCGACGGCATACATCGAGACGTAGACGTGAATGACCGCGATCAGCGCGATCAACATCGGGGAGCTCAGGAAGGGGACATACCACCATGGATAGTGCATTTCGGCCTCCGGCGTGACGCAGGCGAGAATGAGAGCACACTGAGGATCCCGGAAGGGGTTCACGGCCGACGGCCGCCCATTGATTGCGGCGGCGCGATGGTCGGTTGAAGTGCGTTGTCGCGACGAGCAGGACGACCCCTCGCCACCAGTGTCCCCTGTGAAATAGCGAAATGAAAGTGACGATTGTCACAAGATCGGGGACGAGGTCAAGGCCGACCTTGGCCTCCGAATGGCCGGGCGTGCGGCCTGAGGAGCCTTCCTTACTATAATTGGTTCGCCGGGACACGCGCTTGAAGAAACACGACAAACATGCCTGCCCGGCTGCATGAGGAGGCCATCAGTGGACATGACCCGAAGGATCCTGGAGACGTTGCTCGACGGACCGGTAGTGGACGTGCGGATCGGGCTGCACTGGACCGCTGTCGTCGTACAGGTAGAAGGAGAATTGCGCTGCGGTCTGGCCTCTACCCTTACCGGGCCACACGAACACGGACGACAACCGGCCGTGCCTCGGGCAGGGGAGTTGGAGTCACTTACGGGACGTCAACTGGCTGAGTTCGTTCTGACCGGAGGGCTGGAGCTGTCGAGTGTGGGCGTGGCCGCCGTGAATGCTCTGCTTCCTCGCGAGCCTCACGCGTGGCGCGAAGGCAACGCCGAAGATATCCTGGCCCGGCTGGGTCGGCTCAAGCGGACAGCCCTGGTCGGGCATTTTCCATTTGTTTCGCGCCTCAGAGAAACGCTGGGTCATCTCGACGTCATTGAGCGCGCTCCACGAGAAGGCGATTTGCCCGAGACGGCTGCTGACGAAGTTCTTCCGAAGGCGGAGGTCGTGGCCATCACCGGGATGGCCTTTGTGAATCACTCGCTTGAGAACCTGCTTGGACTCTGTTCTCCTGAGGCGACGGTCATCGTTCTCGGTCCAAGCACGCCGATGAGTCGAGTGCTCCTCGACTCGTCTGTGGACCTCGTCTCCGGTTCGATTGTCACCGCCATCGATCCGGTCTTGAGGACCGTTTCGCAAGGTGGAAACTTCCGCCAGGTGCATCACGCTGGCGTCCGCCTGGTGACTCTTGCCAGGCCCGAGTTTGACTCGATATTCACCGGGTAAGTTGAGCTGGGACCGAATCCGACATCGCTGGCGATGATCGCCGGCGTCGCCCAGCGCTCCCCGACGCACTCCCTCCAGGCTAGGTTCCGCATGCGCGGCAAACCTGCCCGTCGTTTGTACCTCAACGCCCGGTGGGTCGGCGAGAGGTAAGAACCTGGCCGCCGGCCGCAGGCGATCGGTTCCGGCGGACCTAGGACCCGGGTACCATGGCAATAAGCGAAGCTCTTTCTCGGCAAGCCTCCATCCTCCGGATTTCCCGACCGCCAGTACTTCCCCGCAAACTCCCGATCGGCCAGCGCCGCACCCGGGGATAGCTCCGCATTCCTATGCGAGTTGTAGGTCAACTGAAAGGTCCGCCCGCCGGATTGACCGTTAGATTTTAAGGGAACAAATGACGGGGGGGGTGATCTTCGTAAGTGGGGGTAACGTGCCGATTATCAAGTCTCGCGGGGAAGCCCGGGAGACGGATTGAGGTGTATGTGGAACAACCGCACGATGAGGAAATCCTCGGCGCACGCGTCCTGATTGCGGACGATGATCCAGCGTTTCGGAAGATGCTCGCTCGCCGAGTTCTCAAAATGGGTCTGTCCGTTGTCGAAGTAGAGAACGGGAATCAGGCGGTCGAGGCGCTTCAGAATGCCAGCTTCGATCTGCTGCTCGTTGATCTCTCGATGCCCGGCAAGAACGGTCTGGAGGTGATCCAGAACGCCTTGCAGCTTGACCCTATGATCCCGGCGGTCGTCATTACCGGCACAGGCTCTTACGAGACCGCCCTTGAGGCCCTGCGCTCACGCGTGTTCGACTACATGACCAAGCCGCTCGAATCGCTTTCGGTGTTTGAGCTCACCGTATCTCGGGCGCTCAAGCACGGATTCCTAACCAGAGACAACGCCCGCTCCTTCGCCCGGGCTCAACAGCAAGCGACTACAGACCCATTGACCGGCATCTGCAATCGACACAAGCTGAAAGAATGCCTGGAAACGGAGGTTGCTCGAGCCAGGCGCTATCGCCGGGCGCTGTCGATACTTCTGATGGATCTCGATGGGCTGAAATCGATCAATGACAACTGTGGCCATCCTGCCGGAGATGAGGCGCTGCAGCATGTTGCACGTTCCTTAGTGTGGGAGCTAAGGAAAACGGATATTCCCGGTCGCTATGGTGGTGATGAGTTCCTTGTCTTGCTCCCCGAGACTGACGCGGTTCATGCCATGGCCGTGGCGAAGCGCATTCTCGCCCGAGTGCGCAATTGCCGCGTGGCAGATCAGGCGATCTCGGTGAGCATCGGCATCGCCCAGCTCGGCGGGAGATGCCGGACCCCGAACGATCTCATCCTGGCGGCCGACCGTGCGCTGTACAGCTCCAAGCGCTCCGGGGGTGGTCAGATTTCGGTCGAAGAGGCGAGGAAAGAGGGAGCCGATGTCCTCACAGGCTGATCTGCCCACACCGAACGCCCCGATGTTGCCTTCGAACGGGTCGAAGGGCCGTCAGGCAGGGATGTTTGACGAGCTGGAAGAGCTGGAGGACGAGGCAGCCGAACGGGCGCTCGACATGA